>PXCI01000093.1 GCA_003566675.1 Clostridia bacterium | reverse complement strand
GTGGAGTCCTATAACGATTTCATCATCGGTGGTCGCCGATTCGGGCCCTGGGTGTCGTCGTTTTCGCTCATCAGTTCGTACATGAGTGGATATACCTATACCGCTGCTCCGGGCCTCGGCTACACCAGTGGTTATTCGGCCCTGTGGTGGGCCAGCGGCGATGCTCCCGGCAACGCCCTGAGTTTCGGGGTGCTGGCCCGTCGTCTGAGAAAATATTCGGAGATGCTCGAAGCCATCACGATCCCGGAGTTTTATGAGCATCGATTCAAGTCTCCGGTCCTTCGCATGGTGTCGGCAGCCATTATTGTTGTGTTGGTGGGAATGCATCTGACGGCACAGTGGCAAGCCTCCGGCATTCTTCTAAGTGTCACCTTTGGGACCGAGTACCTGACCGGCCTGATCATCGGTGGTGTCGTGGTACTTACCTATACCCTGTTAGGTGGGTACGTAGCCGTGATGTATACCGACTTCATCCAGGGCATCGTCATGTTCATCGGGTCGCAAATCCTCTTCTGGACTGCCCTGTTGTATGTCGGCGGCTTCAGTGCCTTCAACGACCAGCTGGCAAACATTGACCCCCAACTTGTGACCCCGTGGGGACCTGGAAATCAATACCTCGGTGCCATGGCCATGATCTTTCCGATCGCCCTGATCCTGATGGGTTGTTTCGGGTATCCGCATATCACCGTCAGGCATCTGTCGTTGCGCCGTCCCAGTACGGCCAGAAAGGCCATGCTGCTGACCTGCATCCTCGTGGTGCTTTTCAGTTTTGCCTACTACCTCACTGGGGGGTTGGCTCTGACCATTCTCGGCGAGGGGTTGGAAGACGTGGAGCAGGCCGGGGTTCTACTCTGGTTCGCCTTGCTTCCACCCGTCTTGGCCGGCATCTTGAGCTCCGCCGCGATTGCCTCGATCATGTCGACTGCAGACTCCTTTCTGATTCTGCTGGTGACGACCGTGGGACACGACGTTCTTTACCGCTTCATCTCACCTGATGCAAGTGAGGAAAAGAGGACCCTGTGGGCCCGGCTGCTGGTTGCGGTTCTGGGTGTGATTACGTTCATCATTGCCATCAACCCTCCCGGGCTGGTGTTCACCATCGTTATCTTCGCCATGGGCGGAATGGGTCTGGCCTTCGGAGTCCCGAACCTGTTCGCCGTCTATTGGAAGAAGACCACCGCCTTTGGAGTGCTGCTGAGCATGGGTCTCTCGCTGTTTATCTATGTCGGTGGTAGCCTCGGAAACTGGGATCTTCTCGGCCTCAACCCCTTCGTTCTTGGTCTGATCGTGGGGGTAGTAGCCATCATTATTGGATCACTACTGACCACACCGCCGCCCGTCGAGGAATTCGAGGAGGCCAGTGAGTTTACGGACCTGCCCGAGGAGGTCGTAAACGGGGCTTCGGCAGTCACTGCTTATGAGGCGACTAACGCCCTTACTCTTCTGACTAGCAGGCAGACGAACGGTCGCCTTCTGAAGGTTGCAGATGTACCTGCGGATGATTGAGGTGCGATAAATGGCGGTCCACTGTTTTCCGATCAACCATAGGCAACTGCCCTCCGCCGCCCTCTCTGGAGCGGAGGGCGCGGACAGGGCGGGTACCCTGTTGTATCCTCACTGGCTTCTGCAAGTCGGAATGAGACTCAAACCGCCCCTGATCCGGGATATGCAGCGCAGACACCACGTTGTGGTGGATGGAATTACCGGGAGTATCCAGATCCTCGGCGAGGACATTGAGCCCCTCGGGGAGGTGCCCACGGAGGGTGCAGTCTGGGTGCCTTTTGGTATCCCGTTGAAGCGCATTGACCGGGTAAGAATCAGGCAGAATTCCCTTGCCTACGTCTCCCGCCGAATGCGAAATTGGGCCCACATCAGGCTCAACGAAGAATCGGTGTCTGTTCTGGTGAAGGCGATTGAAGTCTACGAGGTCTCCTTCGCCAGCACCACGTGCTCCGTCGCCCTGGATACCTTCACCGGTAGCTACGGCCTCCTCCCGCAGGGTGCCCAGGAGGGGCCTGTCAGAGGATGTCCAGGCGTCGTCCCCCACGCTGGAGTGGCTACCCCTTGAATGCCCATTCGCTCAGGGTGACCCATTTCTACATCGAAGGGAATGCTTCGGGCTATGTGGTGGGTGGTGAGTAGCGCGTGCGTCTGTAGTGCCGACTGAGCGGTGACTGCATCCCGGATGGACGCAACGAATGAGCAGGCTACGCACGAGTCAGTTCGATCACCGGGAGTGCATAAGTCGATGTGCCTTTGACAGGGTGCAGTACACGATAAAGCAGGGGAAGGTCGCGCTTGCGACCCTCCCTCGTTGTTTCTGGCTATTCTTCGTCCATGAAGGGATAGCGATAGTCGGTGGGGGGGACCATGTTTTCCTTGATGGTCCTGGGAGAGACCCACCGCATCAGGTTCCAGCGACTTCCTGCTTTGTCGTTGGTGCCCGAGGCCCTGCCCCCTCCAAAGGGCTGGCGGCCCACCACGGCGCCTGTGGGCTGGTTGTTGATGTAGAAATTACCTGCGGCGTCACGAAGGCCCTTTTGGGCCACGTCTATCGCATCGCGATCCCTGGCCATCACCGAGCCGGTGAGGGCGTACGGTGAGGTAGAATCCACCACCTCGATCATTGCTTCGAAATCATCGTCATCGTAGAGCATTATGGTCAGAACAGGCCCGAAGATCTCCTCGACCATGGTTTTGAAGTTGGGGTTCTCTGTGAGGATCACCGTGGGCTCAATGAAATAACCGCGGGAGTCGTCGTAGCCGCCTCCGGCGATGATCTCGGCGTCGTCGGCTGTGCGGGCAAACTCGATATACTCGGTTATGTTGTCGAAGGCCCCGCGATCGATCACCGCATTCACAAAGTTCGTGAAATCTGTCGGCGGGCCCATCTTCATGGAATCGAGCTGCGCGGAGACTGTTTCCCATAACTCGGGCCAACGGGAGCGAGGCACGTAGGCCCGGGAGGCGGCGGAGCACTTCTGCCCCTGGTATTCGAAGGCCCCCCGGCTCAGGGCCGTGGCGATAACATCCGTGTCTGCACTAGGGTGCACCAACACGAAGTCCTTCCCGCCGGTCTCTCCCACCAACCGCGGATAGGTTCGATAATCCTCGACGTTTGCCCCGACGGTCTTCCACATATCCTGGAATACCCCTGTACTGCCGGTGAAATGCACGCCAGCCAGGTCAGGATGGGCCAGCACCTGTTTCCCTATGGTGCGACCGCTCCCGTAGACCAGGTTGATGACGCCGGGGGGGAGCCCGGCCTCCTCGAATATGCGCATGAGGTAGGCTGCGGAATACACCGCCGATGAGGCAGGTTTCCAGACAACGGTATTGCCCAGCATCGCCGGAGCCGAGGGCAGGTTGCCGGCGATGGCGGTGAAGTTGAAGGGACTCACCGCGAAGACGAAACCCTCGAGGGCGCGATAGTCCATACGGTTCCACTCGCCGATATCCGAGTGGGGCTGCTCCTCGTAAATCTCTGCTGCGAAGCGGGCGTTGAACCTCATGAAGTCGATCAATTCGCAGGCGGAGTCTATCTCTGCCTGGAAGACGTTCTTGCTCTGCCCAAGCATGGTGGCCGCGTTGAGCACCTGGCGGTACGTGCCTGCGAGCAGGTTGGAGGCCTTCATGAATACGGCCACCCGATCGTACCAGGGCGTTGACGCCCATTTCTTTCGAGTCTGCAGGGCCGCCTCGATGGCACGGTCGATCTCCTTTTCCCCAGCCGTGTGGTATTCGCCCAGGACATGGGAATGCTCGTGGGGGCAGGTGGCGATCCTGGTGTCGCCGGTACGAATCTCCCGCCCGCCGATGATCAGTGGCATTTCGAGGTGGTCCGCCAGTTGTCGCGCCAGTTCATCTTTCAGACTCTTTCTCTCGCTGGTACCCGGTGCGTAGGACAAGATCGGTTCGTTCTGCGGCTTATCAACCGTGAAACGTCCGGAAATCAAGCGATGTCTCCCCTTTCGTCCATTCATGTTGCTACATCCTGCATGGTTTATCCTGTACCGAGGATCAAGCGCGCAAAGTCCATGGGTGCGAAGACCTCATAGCCCTGCAGCGTCTTCAGTCGGGTCCAGGTATCGCTCAGGTCCGAATTTGGAGCTCGGATTCTGAAGGGTATGAGAACATGGATAGAGCGTACAGATTGTCCATCGTGACGCTCTGTATGGTCGCTACGGCTCGTACTCCCCGTCGCAGTCGGTCGCTTTGTGTTTGTTATCATGTCCGAAAATACAGAAACCCAGATACCCTGTGGGCAGTGTCACGCCAAAGGGTTGCGCCCCGTCTGGCATAAATGGGAATGATCCTGCCCAGTGCCCAAGGCCGTGAACCCTTTATTCAGTTGCTGTCGCCGTGTACTGACCTGCGTGGGCCGAAGGTACGCCGGACCGACGAAAGCGCCCACCTCCAGCATGCACTCTGAAGACGGGCACTTTCATGTTGCTGCTCCGACATTGCTTCTCGATGAGCACCCATCTGACCTATAGGTCAGAAGAAACGCAGATGTCCATCTGAATGGGTGCAGATCGCCTGTCAGGTTTTCCACCCGACTGGCCCCCATTTCGGCGCTGGTTCACTTGTTGTACTTATCCAGCCAGACCGCGTGCTCCTGCTCAATCTCCTCGCGTACTTCGGGATCGGTGACCAGGCGGAGTCCCACGGCACCCATCACCCTGGTCAGCGATTCCAGCGTCCTGTGGCCGTCTGCAGAGATGGTGAAGTCGGCACTCTCCTGGGAATGCCCAGTCATCTTGGTTAGCCCCTCGATGCCCATGCTCACATGAAGTCCCGGTACCTTCAGGGACATGAAACCGGTCTCCTCGAGGGCCTTGGGGACCTTCTTCTCGGTAGGGTTGACGCCTCCGTATTCCATCGCATACTCGAACTGGAGTTTGTGAAACGCTCCGACCGAGACGGAAGGTACGTAGGAGCCGGTGCGATCAATGTCCACGGTGGTGCCTGTGGCCAGTGCCGCCCCTCTCGCGGCGTCGTGCATCTGGGCCACCTTGGCTTCGATCATCTCGCGGGCCTTCATCGGGCTGACCGATCCCACGGGGGTCTCATCGATTAAGTGGCGGATCCAAATCGTCGCCGAGGCCATCTCTGGGATGATGTTGGGGGCTACACCGCCATCGCTCACCACCCCGTGAAAGCGGAACTGGGGTTCGGAGTGCTCTCGCATGATCTCCATGGCGTGGAACAGGAGCATGACCCCGTCCAGGGCGCTTACCCCTTCCCAGGGAACCTGGGCATGGGCCGATTTTCCGTGAAAGGTGTACTTCATCTGCTCCAGGTGCCTGGGAGAGAAGCCCCCGGGATGCAGGGCTGTCTCATTGTCCCGGTCCGTGCCGTGGGTTCTCATAGCGAAGTCGACGCCATCCATGTAACCTGCCCGGACGAGGGCAGCCTTGGTCGGGGGACCGACCTCCTCAGCAGGGGCTCCAATGATCCAGACGCTTCCGGGCAGGTCGTGTCGGTCCATGACCCTGGCCAGGGCGATGCCTGCACCGATCCCCACCGGGCCCTGCATGTTGTGCTGGCAGCCGTGGAAGGGAGGGTCGCCGCGCAGCGCATCGTACTCCACCACGATGGCGATCACGGGTGATCCGGTCTTCCCCTGGTATCGGGCCATGAAGGCCGTCGGTAGTCCGGGAGGGCCCTCGTAAGCCTGTGACAGCCCGCCTGCGTATTTCAACCGGTCAAATTCCGGCCAGGCTTCTTCCAGACCGGGAACGCCCATCTGCACATCAAAGTCGTGGCGTTTCAGTTCCCCGGTCAGTCGGTCGGCGGCTTCGAACTCCATGAAACCGGGTTCTGGATTGTGGTACATCCAGTCGTTGAGCTCAATGAGGTGAGGTTTCAGTTCGTCGATTTCAGCGTCGAGCTCTTTTCTGAGGGACGTGACTTCGGCTGGTTCGCAGAGTCCAGGTCTTGTGTTGTCCACCATCCTCAACCTCCTTGGATTTTGGGTATTCAGTGGTGGTTCGACGTAGGCCCGTCTAATCCTCCAGGGGAATGGCGATTGGAGGCTTTGATGACAATAGGAAATGCAGAATGCGTCGTCTTGTGCCTTGTGGTGGGGTGGCTCCCTTACTGGCAAATTGATCTCTGCTCCAACTCTTGATCGGGGTGAAGAGTGAAGGAGGTACTTGAAGGCGTTCTGTCTGCCACGGTGCACCAGGCGATATTGGGCTGAAGATGACAAGAGGGTGTTGGAGAAGGGGCTGTCAGGGAATGAGGATTTTATCGGATATAACGGAGATCATTGGTAACACACCCATGCTCAGACTGAATCGGCTCACACGGGACACCGGAGTTACCGTGATTGCCAAACTCGAGATGCTCGAGCTGGGCGGATCGATTAAGACGCGGCCTGCAGTGAACATGATTCAGGCCGCTGAGCGCGCCGGGAAGGTGAATGAAGAGACGACCTTTGTGGAGGCCTCAACGGGAAACCAGGGCATTGCGGTTGCCATGGCCTGCGCTGCTCGGGGACATCGGTGCATTATATGCATCCCCGAACTCGCTGGTCTTGAGCGGATCAACCTCATGCAGATCTACGGTGCGGAGGTGATTTTGACCCCGACCTATGAGGACATGGAGAAGACGGTTTGGACCGCTCGGGAGATGGCTGCTGAACTGGAGCGGGATCGTCCAAACACAGTGTACCTTCGTCAGTTCGAAAACACAGCCAATCCCCAGGCGCACAAGTTGACAACGGCTGCCCAGATTATCCGGGATGTCGGGGCCAACTTCGATGCCTTCGTGGCCACAATCGGGACCGGAGGGACGCTCTCCGGATGCGCTGGGATGCTAAAAGAGGTGCTTCCCCAGGTGAGAATCGTTGGTGCAGAGCCAGCAGCCGCGGCCTGGGAGGGCGAGGGTAAGAAGGGACTGCACATGCAAGAGGGGATCGGTGATGCCCAGGTGGCCGATTTCATGCCCAGGGAGCTGATTGACGATTTCGTGGCTGTGACCGACGAGGATGCCTTTGACATGGCGCGGAGGTTGGCCCGCGAGGAGGGAATCCTCGCGGGAATATCCAGTGGAACTGCCGTGTGCGCCTCGATCGAGGTGGGCAAGCAGATGGGGCCTGGTACGGTGGTAGTGACGATACTCCCGGACACCGGGGAGCGGTACCTGGCGGGCGGCCTCTTCCCTGCTGAGTACCTGGGAGAGCCCACCAGGCAGGAGCCGAAGCCCGAGTCAAGGACTTCTGGGCGCTATTGACCGCCCCAAATCTGTGGGGTGTCCCCTGGTCCCAGGACCAAGAAGTGTTGTGGCAGCCGGCCTGCTGGACAAAGAGAGGGGTGACGTCTTGTTCAGTGCCTATGGGTGGCGCAGTCGACTGGGATGCCTGCTGCCTTCGGCCAATCGAACAGCCGAGCCGGAGCTGTACCAGATGAGGGCGCCAGGTGTCTCCTTTCACTTTGGTCGGGTGCCCCTGGTCTTTGATTCAAAGGAGGAGTTGGAGAGGGTGGCGGAGGCTGCTCCGGTCGAATCAAGGAAACTGGCAGATGCCGAGGTTGATGCGATCTGTCTCACCTGCACCGCCGCCAGCTTCTATTACGGCGGTGACTACGACCTACAGTTAGCCCGGAGCATTGCAGAGGCAAGTGGGAGCACGGCGACCTCCACTGCCTCCGCCGTAGTGGGGGCCATGCGCGCCCTCAACATTCGCCGCGTATCCGTTCTCAGCCCCTATCCGGATTTCCTCAACGACCAGTTAGTTCGGTTCCTGCGGGACAAAGGAATCGAGGTCGCGACCATCAAGGGCCTCAGCCTGGAGACGGGAATGGACGCGGTCTCGCCCGGAGACATCTACCGGCTGGCCCTGGATGTGGCCCATGATTCGGCCGAGGGACTCTTCATCAGTTGCACGGACTTCCCTTCTCTGGGGATCCTGGAGAGCCTTGAGAACGACCTCGGCAAGCCCATCGTGACCAGCAACCAGGCGACGGCGTGGTTGCTGTACCAGATTGCCGGTGTGGATGCGAAGGACCTGGGTGCCCGGTACGGTCAGCTGTGGCAGAGAGGTGCCCGGGGTCGACCGGAGGGAGTTTGGCATGTCCCACATCGGTGATAGGGTTGACCGGTTCACACAGGTCATCAAGGAGAAAGCCCTGGAGGCCCTTCTGGTGACGACGAAGGAGAATGTCTATTACATCAGTGGGTACTACGGGCTGGGACAATGGTCCACGGCCCCTGCGAAGGCCTGGGCCCTGCTTATGAAGGATGGTTCGGTGCATCTCATGGTACCCAGCAGTGAGACTGACTACCTGGCCATGGTCGACTTCAGCGCGGCATCCGTCATCCCTTGCGGCCAGTTTCACTACGTCTGGGGCGAAAATAACGGTTCTGAGGGCGAATCGCGGAAGATGGAGAGGGTACTCAATGACACCGATGGGGTCGAAATCTCTGACCTTCAGACAGCTCTCAAAAGGGGTCTGGATCGGCAAGGCCTGAGACGGGGGACCCTCGGGGTGGATGAGGATGCTCTGTCCCTTGAGGGCTATCACGGAATACGACAGATATGGCCGGGTGAGATTGAACATTGCTCGGCGGCGCTTCTTCACTGCCGGATGCAGAAGATGCCCGATGAGATTGACGCCCTGCGTCGGGGTGTTGCGGCCACAGAACAGGGTTATCTCAATGCCCTTTCTGCCCTACGTGACGGGATCACCGAGATCGAACTTGCCAGCATTGTTGAAAAGACCCTTGTGGAGAGCGGTTCCTGGCCGGAGACGACGGTCGTCGGGTCCGGTGAGCGCAGCGCTTTTCCCAACGCTCTTCCCACCAACCGACGGATCAGGCCGGGGGATATTCTACGCTTTGACATAGGGGGCGTGCTGGATCAATACCACTCAGACATCTCCAGGTGCGTCTTCGTGGATAGTGCAACGGACCGGCAGAATGCGTACCAGGCCGCTCTTCTGACCGGACACGAGGCCGCCCTTGAGATGATCCGGCCGGGAGTTCGTGCCGACCAGGTCTTTGAGGTAATCACTGCGGCGGTGCACGGAGCGGGGATGAAGCATTTCAAGCGGCACCACTGTGGCCACGGCATCGGTCTGCACGTCTACGAGATGCCCATGATCTCTCCGGCTGATGATACGGTGTTGCGTGAGGGCATGGTGCTCTGCGTGGAGGTCCCTTACTATGAGGTGGGTTTCGGGGGACTGCAGATTGAGGATGCGATCCTGATCACAGCGTCAGGATGTGAGCCCCTGACCACTCTGAAGAGGCGTTTCGACGTCATCCCTCTGACCCGGGGAGGGAAATCTATGCCAGCCCCTTGGTGAAAGCCATGGAATGGCAGTCCTTGAGATGACGTGTCTTCTCCAGCGTGGTCCCAGAGTCAGGCATGGTGCGGCTCGGTATGCCGATCACCCTCTCCTAGTAATGTCGGGTTGGTGGCCATGAAGTGTGGTGAGGGGCGACGGGTGATAGGGTCGCTTTGCAGGGTTTTGCTCCCCACAGGCGGAAGCAATGATGGCAGATCAGCAACCGGAAGGAGTGACCTTCATTGCGGTATCTTGACATTGTCACAGAGAACTTCGTCATGGTTCCCATGCGGGACGGCGTCAATCTTGCCTGCGATGTCTACTTCCCTGCCCGGGGAGCAGAGCCTCTGCCTGGCGAACACCCGGTGATCCTGGAGCGAACCCCCTATGATCGAACGGGAGCCCGGCTTGCATCGGACTGCCGTTTCTTCGCCCGGAGGGGATACGTGGTCGTGGCGCAGGATGTTCGCGGACGCTACGACTCCGAGGGCGAATTGGATCCGTTCGGTCCCGTTGATGTTCCCGACGGCCATGATACCTGCGTCTGGATTGGGGAGCAGCCATGGTGCAATGGAAGGATCGGCACCATGGGCACCTCGTACAGCTCGATGAACCAGGCGGGACTTGCCATGAGCAATCCCCCCCACCTGGGGTCGCAGTTCATGAACCAGGGGTTTTCCAACAACTACGATGGAAGGATTCGTCAGGGCGGAGCCCTGCGTCAGACCATGGTTGGCTGGATCTTTCACGAGGCTACTGTAAGTCCCGCAGCCCTCCGTGATCGACCGCTGCGCCAGGTGCTTCAAAGGGCCAGCGAGAATGTGCAGCAGTGGCTCGCCCGGGCTCCGATCCGCCGGGGGCAGACGCCCCTTCGTCACCTGCCGGCCTACGAGGATCACGTGATCCAGATCAGTTCCCGGGGCGACCTCGATGATTGGTGGAAACGCCCGGGCCCCTGGGTGGAGGACAGCTGGGAGCAGATGCCTGATGTCCCGCGCTATCTGGCCAGCGGATGGTATGACTCCCACTCCCACGTCATATCCTGGGCCTACCAGGAATTGACCCGCCGGCAGGCCAGTCCCGTCCATCTGATCATGGGGCCGTGGACCCACGGTGGGCGCACGCTGGAGGATCCTAGCAGTGGTGAGGCCCATTTTGGAGTAGAGGCAGTCATCGAGTGGAACGAGCTCCGCCTGGCCTGGTTTGACCAGACCCTCAGGGATAGGGACACGGGGGTGCTGGACGGTCCTCCTGTGAGCATCTTCGTGATGGGTGGAGGAAGTGGGAGGCAGGTCCGCAGCGAGGCTGGCGTTGCCGTGGACGTCGGAGGATACTGGCGGAGCGAGAAGGAGTGGCCCCTGGCCCGGACCGATTACCAGCCCTTCTACCTGGGTGCAGAGGGCGGTCTGGAATCGACACCTCCCAAAAGCGGTCCGGATTCGACGACCTACCGATACAATCCCCTTGATCCGGTACCCACGGTGGGTGGACCCCTCTCCTCAATCCGTGAGCTGAAGATGGAGGCCGGGGGTTTTGACCAGCGAGGGAGGCCGGCCCTAGGCCACGACGATGATCTTCCCCTGGGCAGCCGCGGGGACGTGTGTGTCTTTCAGACGCCTCCCCTGGAGAAGGGGATAGAGGTGACGGGGCCAGTGGAGGCGGTGCTGTATGTCTCGTCCAGTGCTCCAGATACCGACTTCACGGTGAAACTGGTGGACGTTTACCCGCCGAACGAGGATTTCCGGGATGGTGTGGCCCTGAATGTGACGGACGGGATCCGGAGAGTTCGCTACCGCTATTCGTCGGAGGATCCCACCCTTATGACCCCAGGCGAGGTGGTGGAGGTGCGGGTGCAGTTGCCACCCACGGCCCTGTATTTTGCCCCGGGTCACAGGATCCGGGTTGACATATCCAGCAGCAACTGGCCCCGGTTTGACCTGAATCCCAACACCGGGGAGCCGGTCGGTCAGCATGACCGGATTGAGATCGCCAGGAACACGGTTCACCACAGTCCCGAATACCCGTCCCACGTGATCCTGCCCGTGATTGACGGTTGATTTCCCGTGCTCGGACGACGGGGTCGTTGATACTATCGACAGGGGATCTGCAATCGAGCGTGTTCGGTGTTGAGTAAGTCTCTGAAGTGAAGGACCCTGTATGCCGGATCATTTACCTGGTGACGTCGTACTCCTGGCACACAACATGGCCCAGCTACCCAGTGGGGGCTGGGCCGTGATTGTTGTCATCTCGTGGTGGGATGTCAGGTGGTGGCCTGGTGTTGACCATCTTCCATGCCTCTTGTTGCTTCGGCCTGCGAGGCGGAGAAGAGATCAAGAAGGACACCTTGATCGTCTTGGTGAGATGTTGAGCAATGTGTCTATGTCCCCTTCGAGAATGCCGCTGGATGATACGGTAGACGATGTTGCATTGAGAATCCCGAGTATTCCGTGAATCACGGCATCGTCATCGTAGGGATTCACTGTCTGACCTGCGAGGACACAGCGCTAACTGTGGGGCGTTGCGGGACTTGCGCCGCACTCCGAAAGTGAGAGAGTAAGGTGGGAGATATTTGCTTCCCCCACCTGTGTCGGTTGCTGCACATCAGAAACGGCGTTGGAGCTGTCCGCGAAGCAGGTCAGCGCTCTTGCGATACAGCAGCATTGTCATGAGGGTGCTGATTAACCCGCGGAGCAGGTTGAACGGTATTACGGCTGAAGTGATCAATGGAGCAATCTGCTCGGTGGGGATGCCCCAGGCTGGCAGGGCGATGTAGATGTTGTTCACCACTGCCGCGACAGTGAACAGGGCCGTTCCCAGGACCATGCCCACAAGTGCCCCCCAGCGGTTGCGCTTGACACGGTGATAGATGAACCCAGCCGTTACGACAAAGACCAGGGTGGTACTCCAATTCATATACGTGCCAATCAGTCGCTGCGGGAGCGAGTGATGAAATACAGGATGTTCTTGATGGTGACGATGAAAATACCGGCCACAGGTCCCAGTGAGAACGTCCCGATGAGTACAGGTACGTCGCTGAAGTCATAGCTCATGAAGGGTACAGATGGCATGAGCGGAAACTTGGGAAACCACATCAATACCACGGCTAGTGCACTAAAAAAGGCGATGGCTACCATGTTTCTTGTGGAAGTCGTCTTCACAGTTTTCCCTCCCGTTATTGGGGCCAAAAAAGAAAGCCCCAGATAACAATCTGGGGTATCACGGTAATCTCAATCTTCTCCCGTCCGGACTATACCGTCGGCACTGGAGTTGCACCAGTTCAACTGCAGATGCAGTTCGTGGGCTGGCACGTGCTGTGCTTCACCACCGGTTGGGATTCATCAAGGAACTGACTCACCCGACCCCGAAGATTGCTAACTGTATTAGTGATTTGCCACTATTATAAACTCAAAGGCCCTCACATGCAATATTGACACGGTACGTTATGTTGAACGAACCTGGACCTGTTTCATGACGTTGAGAATTGAGGAGGTTCCAACAATGTTGATACTGGTCGGTTGGGCAGGGCTTGTCACTGCAGTGATTGCCCTGGCGATGGGCGGATCGCTGCGACATCTACGCCATCACCCGGCCCCCCTTATCTTGCTCGCCGCATCTATCTTGTGCTTAGTTTTTGCCGCCGGCGACCGTGAAGAGCCTATCGTGGTACAGATGTCGGTGGCTGAGATGAGAGAGGGGGCGCTGAAGATATCCTACCTAGATCTCACCGAAGATACCGATAGGTACCGGGGCGAACCCCTGGTGGGCCGGGCAGAGGTCACAGAGAGGTTATCGGAGGACAGCTTTCTCGTGAATCTGACCCGGGAGAACGATACCTGGACCGACGTCGCCCACCTCGTTTTGAAGAGCGACGCCCGTGAAGCGCCGTTGGCGGACGGTGATGTGATCCACTTTGTTGGTGTGATCTGGGGCGAACACACGTACCGGGTGGTACGGAGGACCCACAATTATCCCTACGGGCTGTATCTGACCGTGCCAGAAATACATGCCTACGAGGCCACTCTAGAAAATGATGGATGAATCGGCGCGGCTCTGGATGCCCACTTGGCCTGGTCCTGGGCCGCGCGCCAGTGATTCAGAACGTGCGATGTGGATGAGAGGATTGCGCGGCGCACGCCCCAATAGCTATTTCGGATTCAGTATGGACAGTTCTTCTCGGCACCGTCCCTCTGAGAAATAGAGGCGGGGTACCCGTAGGGAGATCTTCCCCAGCAACTGTCCGGTGCTCATGCCTGCACCTTTGCCCAGCTCAATGGCTGTTATAGCCGCGTCCCCCTGGGTGCCGATCAGGACAACTTCGTCTCCCACCTGTACATTGGACACCCTGGAGATGTCCAGCATGGCGAAATCGGTGCAGGTGCCGACCAGGGGGCAAGGCTGCCCTTTCACCAGTAGATCCGTCGAGCCGATGTGGTAGCTGGCCAGTCCATCCGTCCAGCCCAGGGGTAGAACGGCCACATCGGTGGGTTCGGTGACCGGGTGTTGGCCGTTGTAGCCGATCCACCAGCCGGCCGGCAGGGTTTTGACCTGGGCGACCCTTGTTGAATAGGACAGGACCGGGCGCAGGTCAAGGGGAGCCGGTTCAATGTGATTGATTCCGTACAGGAGGCCGCCGATACGCACCATCTCCAGGTGCATGCTTTCAAATCTGGCAGCCGCCTGGGAGGCGGCCAGGTGTCTCTGCAGTCCCTCGAAGTCTTCAAAGGGCGCGCAGAAGTCCATGAACTTCTGATATTCCGACAGGTTGAGCTCCTCATCTCCGCTGGGGTAGCTCAGGTGAGAGCTGATGCCGACCAGTTCGATATGCCGATCGAGGGCTCTTGCGGTTGCCGCCGCCTCCTCACCCTGCTCGGGCATCAATCCCATTCTTCCCAGGCCCACATCCGACTTGATGTGGTAGGGAAGGCGTTCGTCGAGCTGCTGTGCCAGCTGCGCCCACGCTTCAGCGCGCTCCATGTCGGCAAGGACTGGGGTCAGGGCGAAGTCAGCCATGGCCCGAAACTGGTTCGGCAGGGTGGCACCCATGATCAGGATGTCACCCGGGATACCGTTTCTGCGGAGCTGGATCCCTTCGTCAACGAAGGCAACGGCGAAGGTCCTGCATCCCTGCTCCTGCAGGGCCCGGGCGATGGGCACGGCTCCGTGTCCGTAGGCTTCGCTTTTCACCACTGCCGCTACCTCAGCGGGGGCTACGTGGTTCCTTGTTACCTGGTAGTTGTGCAGAAGGTTGTCCAGATCGATCTCGATCCGGTTGACCAATTCTTCTCGCATCCATCATCACGTCCGTTTCTCAAAGGGCTTTGCCTTGCATCCGTTTCACAAGGAAGTCTTGGTGTGTCACCCGATAGTAAGACGCTGCTGTGCACCGTCCTGTAAATTTTCGAGACGTACCTGCCGTCACCGGATCATAGCTCAACATCGCGGTTGCAGTCCTTGGAGTAGACGTACGACAGCTCTTCCCTGCCCGTGGCGTAAACTGCCTGCGGGACGTAGGGGCCAAACCAGATGTAGTCGTCTTTTTGCACCGGGATCCACTCATCGTCAATCAAGTAGACGCCCTGACCGGACAGGATGTAGGCTCCATGTTCCTGGATGTGGGTCTCCACGAAGGGGTGAGACCCGCCCGGTTGGAACGTCAGAATGTGCATATTGAAGTCAAAGCCCAGGTCCGAGGGCAGCAGGTCTTTGACCGATACGTTTTCCATGGCATCGTAGACCTGTGCAGCGATGCTGTCTGCGTTGTCGACAATGACCCGCGGACTGTGCCCCGGCAGAGGACGGTATCGCTGCTTATATAGCAATACCCTCATAGGCGCTCGCGCATCATTTTCCAGGTGTATTTTCGCTGATGGAGGTGCATAGGCGAAGCCGTGGGTGCGAATCGACTCCTGTCGATCCCCTATGCGAACCTGTCCCTCACCGCCAAGGCAGTAGACAAAGGTGGCGATGCCGCACCCGCCAAATCCTCCCTCATCCGTGCCGCCTTGAGGGTGCATGTCAACCATGTACTGGGCGAAGTTGGCCCCGAGGGAAGGTGAGGCCAGGATGCTGATATCGCACCCGCCGAAGCCCGGAATCACGTTCTTCACCAGGCCTCCTGGGGGTATGAGTGCAAATTGGCCGTGACGTACGATTGCCCTTGTCGATAGTAGGTCCTTCGGATACGGCATATTCATCTCCAATCACCAGGCGATATGGGACTCTTTCTTTTTCGTACGCTCGATACCTTGTTCGTACGAACATTTCTAAAACGACCACCTCCTGGAAGCGGCCGTCCCTTGCGCCCGATCAGGGGATCTGGGGGTGCAGGGCGGACCCTGCCGACCCCTTAGCGCAAGACGGAGGACCTGCCCAAAAGGCCGGGTTTGGTCACCCTCTTTGAACGCAAGGGTCACTTGTTGTATCGAGGGGAAACGTGTGAGCCTTTAGGATTCTCGCAGCGGGAGTTGTTGCCCAGGGATGAACAGATCTTAGCTTCTTCTGGCGCGCTGGGATCCCCCGTAGGTCACGGTGATCTTTCGACAGGACATGACCTTTTCCCGGGAAATAATGCTCGCAACGCCAGAACGCCACCTTGTCGGCCGAAATCTTTGACGTATGGGGGATGACGTACATGCTCGCCCACAGAACACATGTGCGGCGTGCACCTACCGCTGGCCCTCCTTGGTCGCCACTGCGGGTCTTACGGTGAGTTGGGATCTCATCATCAACCCCGCTGGGATGGATCCAGCGTGGCAGGCCATGTCCAGCAGTCGGAAGGCCGGCCCCCCCAGGATCATCATTGACCTGCTCACGTGCGACTGCATCCATGGACAGGTGTGTCCTGGTGCGAGGTTGGAACTCGATTGCCCGTCACTTCAGTGGGCGGGATTACAGAAACCTTTCCTATCCCGGTTCCACCCGTTGCGTTCTTTGCGAAGTACACAGGGTTTTCCGGTTCTTCGTAGAAGCCTTGATGGGGCTGGGGATGCTGTGTGCTCAGCTGGGCATCCCGGTCTATTGCATCACTCACTGAGAGCGAGGTGAAGGAGTTGATAGACCTCACCGTAGATTATGCCGGCTTGAAACTGAAAAACCCGGTAATGGCAGCAGCAGCCGGTATCACAGCTACCGTCGATCGCATGCGTCGTGCTGAGGAAGCTGGAGCCTCTGCGATCTCTGTCAAGTCCCTCTTCGAGAACCCGATTGTACGACGGGGTGACCCTACTCCCCACATGCGGATCGTTCGCCATGGCCGGGGTCCCGGAGGCTTTACACTTTATTCCTATGAACAGGGAGCCCACATGGACGAATGCGAATACGCCGACCTCATCTACCGGGCCAAGGCTGAACTCGACATTCCCGTAATTGCCAATATCGATTGTGCCAGCCCTGAAGCCTGGGCCAGGTACGCCACCCTCGTAGAACAGGCGGGAGCTGATGCCCTAGAGGTCAAGTCCTGCCCTCATGGTGAGCACATGATGAGTGGAGACGAACTCGCGGCGGCTGTGCGGCTGGTGAAGGATCTCGTGGCTATCCCCGTCATTGCCAAGATGCCCTCTCAGTTGACAAACCCCTATCGGACTGCCCTGGATATCGAGGCGAACGGGGCCGACGCCCTGATTATGTTCAATCGGCTAATTGGTCTGGACATCGACATCGAGACATGTCGGCCGATCATGCACGGCAGTTTCGCAGGTCACGGGGGACCTTACGCGATATACTATCGCTTACGTTGGATTGCGCAGGTAGCCCGGGAGTGCACCATACCGATATGTGGTACGGGCGGAGTATCATCAGGCGCAGATGTTGCCAAGTACCTCCTGGCCGGAGCAACGTGCGTACAGCTCGCGACAGCGGCTATCGTGGAAGGCTACGGGGCCTTCGGTC
>PXCI01000330.1 GCA_003566675.1 Clostridia bacterium | reverse complement strand
GGAGTTCCTCGCCCCGCTCCATCGCCTCGACAAGGTTCTGATTGACGGCGTGATCTACACCGGCAGGGACAGTGCCCACAAGCTTCTGGTCGAGACGATGGAGCGGGGCGAGGAACTCCCCGTTGATTTCACCGGGCAAATCATCTACTACGTCGGTCCGTGCCCCGCAAAGCCCGGCGACCCCATAGGTTCGGCCGGACCAACGACGAGCGGCCGGATGGACGCTTACACGCCCGCGATGCTGGAGGTGGGTTTGAAGGGCATGATTGGCAAGGGCAATCGTTCCGCCGAGGTGGTGGAGGTCATCAAGGAACACGGTGCAGTCTACCTGCTGGCCATGGGAGGTGCCGGGGCTCTGCTGGCACGATCGGTCAAGAAAGCCGAGGTGGTCGCATACGAGGAACTAGGCCCCGAGGCCATATTCCGCCTGGAGGTTGAGAGTTTCCCCGTCGTGGTGGGCATTGATACCGAGGGTAATGACATCTATGTCGAGGGCCGGAAGGCCTACGCAAGGTAGTGGAAAGGGAGGGATGCAGGATGTCAGTAAGAGATGAAGCCCTGAAGTTGCACCGGGATAACGTCGGCAAAATTGAGGTGATCAGTAAGGTGCCGGTCCGTGTTGCAGACGATATGACCCTGGCCTACACCCCTGGTGTGGCAGAGCCCTGCAAGGAGATCAACGGGGACACGTCGCTGTCGTACGAATACACCGCCAGGTCAAATCTGGTACTGGTGATCTCCGACGGTTCAGCCGTACTGGGCCTGGGAGACATCGGGCCCGAGGCTGCCATGCCGGTTATGGAGGGCAAGTGTGTTCTGTTCAAGTGCTTCGCGGGAGTCGATGCCTTCCCGCTGTGCGTGGACACCAAGGATGTTGATGAAGTGGTTCAGCTGGTCAAGTGGCTGGAACCCAGCTTCGGCGGAGTGAACCTCGAGGACATTGGTGCCCCCCGCTGCTTTGAGATTGAACAGCGCCTCAAGAAAGAGACCAATATCCCCATCTTTCATGATGACCAGCACGGCACGGCGATCGTGGTTCTCGCTGCCATGTTCAATGCTCTCAAGGTGGTTGGAAAGGACATTGCAGACATCACGGCCACCATCGTGGGCTCAGGTGCTGCCGGTGTGGCGACAGCCAAGCTGCTTCTGGACCTCGGTGCCGGCGACGTGATCCTGTGCGACCGGGTCGGTGCCCTTTATGAAGGTCGTGAAGAGGGTATGAACCCCGCCAAGGAAGAGATGGCGAAGATCACGAACATGGGTGGCGTGAAGGGCAGCCTGGCCGATGCGATGGTAGGCACCGATGTCTTCATCGGCCTGTCGGGCCCCGAAATTGTGACAACGGAAATGGTGGCAACCATGGCCGATGACGCGATCGTCTTTGCCATGGCCAACCCCGTTCCCGAGATTTACCCCGCTGATGCCCTGGCGGGTGGCGCGAAGGTCGTCGGCACCGGTCGTTCCGACTTTCCGAACCAGATCAACAACGTCTCTGCCTTCCCCGGCGTATTGCGCGGGGCCCTCGATGTCAGGGCCACCGACATCAATGAAGAAATGAAGATTGCCGCAGGCAGGGCGATCGCCGAAGTGATCATGGAAGACGAACTCAACCCCGAATACGTCATCCCCGCTGCCTTCGATGCCAGGGTTGCCCCTGCCGTTGCCGCTGCCGTGGCGAAGGCCGCCATGGACTCGGGAGTTGCCACAATTGAGATGGATCCGGCCGATGTGGCTGCGAAGACGGAGGCCATGGTGAAGAAGGCCAACCGCTTCTTCGAGTGATCCTCCTAGGAGGAGGAGAGAACGTGAGACTGTCCAGAGAAATGTTGCGAAGTGAGCTCATCAAAAAGGTCGAACTGATAAGCGGCGAGGACATCTCAACTTGTTACCAGTGCGGCAAGTGTTCTGCAGGATGTCCACTGGAGGCTGAGATGGGGATCCTGCCCCACCGGGTCCTCCGACTCTTACAACTGGGTCGTGAGGAAGAGGCCCTGGATTTCCCAGCCATCTGGCTGTGTGCCTCGTGCCACACATGCGAGTCCAGGTGCCCAAAGGGGTTTGATCTGTCCCGTGTGATGGAGGCCCTGAGGGTGATTCGGCTCAGGAGCGGCCATGAGGCCCTTCGGCCCGAAGAACTGCCGGCCGAAGTCCTGGCCAGGGCCCCACAACAGGCAATCGTCAGCCGTTATCGGAAGTACACCGGTTAGGGCTGTATGTCGGTCTGGAAAGGTATGAATGCCTATGAATTATAGCTATTATCCGGGATGTACGCTGCACCAACAGGCGCAGGATTTTGACAGAACCGCGCGTGAGAGCGCGCGAAAATTGGGAATCAGCCTGGAGGAGCTCGACAGCTGGCAGTGCTGCGGTGCCGTATTTCCCCTCGCCACCGACGCCCTGATCAACCTCGCTTCGCCTTTTCGCGCCCTGGCCTCGTCTCACGAGGCCGGGGCAGATCTGGTGACGCTGTGCTCCGGCTGCCTGAACGTACTCAGGCGGACCAACAGGCGGGTTGTTGAGGACCCAGAGACGCGGATGAAACTGGAGGACTTCGTTGAGAAGGCGTATTCGGGGCAGAGACAGGTCCATCACCTATTGGAGGTGATCCAGAGGGAAGTCACCCCCACCGACCTTCAGTCGGCCGTTGTGCGGTCCCTGGAGGGGCTGCGGATCGCCCCCTACTACGGGTGCTTACTCCTCCGGCCAGCCGATGAGATGGACTTCGATGATCCCGAGAATCCGTCGATCTTCGAGGATTTCATTGCGGCTCTGGGGGCAGAGCCTGTCGATTACCCGTTTCGGACGGAGTGTTGCGGGGCCTACCTGTCCGTGGGTGCCGAGGATCAGACCGGCGCTGCGGCCCAGACGGTCCTTCGGTCGGTCGCCAGATCGGGAGCGGACATGATTGTGACCAGCTGCCCGACCTGCCTCTACAACCTGGACCTGTCCAACCAGGCCTTGAAGTCGAGCGGGGAGTTTGAACCGCTGCCCACCGTGTATTTCACCCAGGTGCTTGCCTTTGCCCTGGGTATCGAGGACGAGATTTGTGGGTTGGATGACGGAGCATGGCGACAAAAACTACACATGCCCGAGGTGAACTGACGTGCGAAGGATCGGAGTTTTCGTATGCTGGTGCGGGCTCAATATTGCCGGCACTGTAGATGTCGAAGACGTGGCAGATCAGATGGCCCAGGTCCCAGGGGTCGTGCACAGTGAATCCTATACTTACATGTGCTCCGACCCGGGACAGAACCTGATCAGAGAGGCCATCGAGGAGAAGAATCTCGACGCCGTTGTGGTAGCGGCCTGTTCGCCGGCGATGCACGAACTGACCTTCCGGAAGGCGGCCCAGTCTGCGGGACTGAACCCGTACATGGTCCAGATGGCCAATATACGGGAGCACTGCAGCTGGGTTCACAAGGACATGGACGTGGCCACCCCCAAGGCGGCACAGCTGGTCAGGGCAGCCGTTGAGAAGGTGCGTAGGGACCGGCCCCTGGAGCCCCACGAGATCCCTGTGACCCGTAAGGCGCTGGTCATCGGCGGTGGGATTGCCGGGATGCAGGCGGCCCTGGACATTGCCGATGCCGGCTACCCGGTGCTCCTGGTTGAAAAGGAGTCCACCATCGGGGGACGGATGGCTCAGCTGTCGGAGACCTTTCCGACGCTGGACTGTGCATCCTGTATCCTGACGCCGCGGATGGCGGAGGTGGATCGGCACCCTCTGATCGAGCTGGTCACCCACAGTGAGGTCACTGCCCTGTCGGGATACGTGGGCAATTTCACGGCGGAAATCACGAGAAAACCGACATTCGTCGACTGGGATAAGTGCATCGGCTGTATGGACTGTCAGCAGCACTGTCCCAGCTCGGTGTCCAGTGACTTCGAACAGGGGATGGGCGAGCGAAAGGCCATTGGGGTAGACTTTCCCCAGGCGGTGCCAAATCGGCCGGCCATCATGACAGAGCACTGCATCCATTTCCGACAGGACGGATGCTGGTGCGATATTTGTGCGACGCTTTGCCCCGTTGATGCCATTGACCACGAGCAGGAGCCCGAGGTGATGCAGGAGGAGGTCGGAGCCATCGTGGTCGCCACCGGATACGACACCCTCCCGAAGGAGTTCCTGCCCGAGTATGGATACGGCAGGTATCCGG
>PXCI01000119.1 GCA_003566675.1 Clostridia bacterium | reverse complement strand
GGTGACCACATCACGACCGGTGGATTCTCACTTGCTGGAGCAATCCCAGCCGGAACAAGTGGTGAGGGGATCGCTGTTGCATACTCACAGCCCGGCTGACCATCGGTTGTCAGAGCCAGGATGGAGCCCGAGCGATCTCTGACATGCACGTTGCCGTCCTTCACAGAGACAATCAGGCTGCCGTCGGGAGAGACGGCACCCTGAGCAAATTCCTTCTTGTTGATTCGAGTGCAAGCATAGGTTTCAAGGTCACAAGTCCAACCCTGTTCATCGATCTCAAAGGTAAGGGCCCGGTCATCATCGGTGAAATGGAACTCGTCAAAGGGCAGCTGATTATGAATGTAGTGCCCGCCGCTGGCAAGAGAGAGGCTCCCCGCCAATCTCACGTGATCAAAAGCCGGTAGGCGAACTCCTGCTTCGGGGTCCACCAGAATAAATTCCATGCCGACTCGAGTCCGGTTGCGATACCAAAAACGGCTGCCGTCTGCCAGCCAGCGGGGATTCACCTCCGCATTAAACACGAGTTGATCGCCATTGAGAAATCTCTCGGCGGAGGCGTAGTCCTCACCACTGACCCGGTCGGCCTTTTTGGCCTCACCAGAATCCATGTGCGCACACATCCTCTCAAGGAAGCGGAGCCCGGCGTGGTGCCGCAGGCCCCTGGGCGAATGCTCATAATCAAGTGTCCCGCTCAGTGCTTAACGAAAGATGCGGTGGCCTATGCGGGACCAGCCCATGCCACACACTCCTGGTCCACGGGCAGGGGCTCACCGCCCGACTCATTAATGACGCAATCTCTTAGTACCCTTCGAGCCATAATCGCGTTCCTTCCGCACTCCGCAACGGTAGTGCAGACCAGACCCCATTCATCTGTATATGGGCCCGCCCTCTAAAAGGCCTGATGTTCCGTTCTCGAGATGATCTCGTCCTGGAGCTTTCTGTTGAGATGGTTGAAGTAATCACTGTAGCCCGCGACCCTTACGATGAGATCCCGGTGTTTCTCCGGCTCCCTCTGGGCAGACCGCAAGGTGTCCGCATCGATGACGTTGAACTGGATGTGATGCCCATCGAGGCGGAAGTAGGACCGGATCAGGCTCACGAACTTCTCCAGGCCCTCACCCTCAAGCACCTGGGCGGCAAATCTCTGGTTCAGCAGGGTTCCACCCGTTCGCAATTGATCCATCTTCCCGGCAGACCTGATCACCGCAGTCGGCCCGGCACGGTCCGCCCCCTGCACCGGCGAGATCCCCTCTGACAGCGGTAAACCTTCCTTCCTTCCTTCCGGCGTGGCTCCGATCACCGAGCCAAAATACACATGGCTGGTAGTGGGGAGCATGTTTATGCGATAGGTCCCACCGCGCATCGTCGGTCGGCCCTCCACAGCCCGATAGAAGGTCTCAAACACCGATCGCATGATGTCATCAACATAGTCATCATCGTTTCCATAACGGGGGGTCCTGTTCATCAGCAACTGCCTGAGCGGCTCCTCACCCTCGTAGTCGACCGCCAGTGCCGTGAGCAGACGATCCATGGTGATGTTTCCATGGTCATAGACGTGAAACTTGATAGCGGACAGGCTATCCGATATGGTGCCGATCCCAACGCCCTGGACGTAGTTGGTGTTATAACGTGCGCCACCCGAGTTGTAGTCTCTGCCCTCTTCGATGCAGTCGTCTATGACCAGGGAGAGAAACGGCGACGGCATGATGTCAGCATACATCTTCTCAATCTCGTGGTTGCCCTCGATCTTGATATCAATGAAGTGATTTAGCTGCGTTCGGTAAGCATCAAACAGGTCTTCGAACGATGAAAACGCCCGGGGATCACCGGTGCGCACGCCGATTCTCTTCCCGGAGGCCGGGTCAATGCCATCGTGGAGGGTGATCTCCAGGACCTTGGTCAGGTTGAAATAGCCCGTAAGGATATAGGCTTCCTTTCCGAAGGCTCCTGCCTCAACGCAGCCGCTGGTCCCACCACAGCGAGCATCCTCGATAGCCTTGCCCTGCCGGAGAAGCTCAGAGATGATCGCATCCGTGTTGAAAACCGATGGCTGGCCAAAGCCCTCTTTGATCACCTCGACAGCCTTTCGGATAAACTGGTCAGGGCTCCTCTTACTCACCTGGATATTCGAGCTGGGTTGGGTCAGCCGCATCTCGTTGACGACCTCGAGCAACATGTAAGAGATCTCGTTTACCCCATCGGAACCATCAGCCTTTAGTCCACCGATATTGATGTTGGCGAAATCGGTGTAGGTGCCGCTCTCCTCCAGGGTAACCCCGACCTTGGGCGGCGCTGGGTGGTTGTTGAACTTGACCCAGAAACACTGCAGCAACTCCCGGGCATCGGCCGGGGTCAGCTCATCTGAATCGAGATCCCCCTGGTAAAACGGATAAAGATGTTGATCCAATCTGCCCGGACAAAAGGCATCCCAGGTATTCAGCTCTGTTATCACCGCTAGGTGCACGAACCAGTAGGTCTGGAGCGCCTCCCAGAAGTTCCTCGGAGCGTGCGCCGGCACGCGATGGGTGACCTCGGCAATCCGTTCGAGCTCCCGTTTCCTGGCGGGGTCCCCTTCAGCAGCTGCCAGCTGGCGCGCTTTCTCCGAGTGACGACGAGCAAAGGTGATCAGTGCGTCGGCAGAGATCTGCATGGCCTCCCACTGCTGCCTCTTCTGGAGGGCATCTGGGTCTGTCTCATCCAGCTCACGGAGCTTACGCTCGATCTGCCCTTTGAAGTCCAGCATCCCTTTTCTATAGATCTTCTCATCGCCCACCGTGTGGCCCGGAGCCCGCTGCTCCATGAACTCGGTGAACATGCCAGCCTGGTAGCAATCCAACCATTTCTCCTCCATGACGGAGAAGATTCGGTCGCGCATCGATTTGCCGTCCCAGTAAGGGATGATTCGCTCCCGTTGGATGGCCATAGCCCTTTCATCCACATTAAAGGTGATTTTCTCCCGATCGTTGATAATCTGTAGATCATCGATGCTGTGGCAGCATAGCTCGGGGTAGGTGGGCGTCGCTTTTGGGCCCGGACCCCGCTCTCCGACAATCAATTCATTTTCACCGATGTAGATTTCCTTGTTCTCCATCAGGTGTTTGAAGGCCAGGGCACGCAATACGGGGGTGCTGACCTCCCCCTCATGTTTCTGGTATGCCTCGGTCACCAGCTCAGCTCTCTCCATGGTGATGCTGGGCAGGGCATTTATACTCTGTTCTCGAAGCCGTACTACTCTCTCTCTCACCAGGATCAACCTCCGATTTTGACGGACAACCCAAATCCCACGAGTAGATCTCGGACTGCCTCCACCCTCTTCTCGGACGGAGGAAACAGCGTTTCCAGCCGATACTGCATTCCCAATCGCTTGTATTTGTCCATACCGGTTCGGTGATAGGGGAGAAGGTCCAGGTTGTGAAGACCCACCGAAACCAGCCAACAGGCCATTTCTTTCAGGTCGTCCTCGCCATCGGTGTATCCCGGGATGAGGGGAAAACGAACCCGGATCCTACGGTGCACGCCAGCGAGCTTCTCCAGGTTTCCCAGGGTCAGTTCGTTAGACACTCCCGTTAGTTCTACATGCTTCTGGCAGTCCATGACCTTGAGGTCATACAGGAAAAGGTCTGTCTGCGCAGCAACTCTCTGCATGTCTTTCCAAGCTGCGTGGCCCGAGGTATCGACCGCCGTGTGGATGCCTTCTCTGTGGCATCTTTTCAGAAGATCCAGAAGGAAGGACGCCTGCATCAGAGGCTCGCCTCCAGAGAAGGTTACCCCGCCCCCGGATTCGTCGTAAAAGACGATATCCTTGCGCAGCTCCTTCATAAGGTCCTCTGCAGTGATGTCACGACCCACAATCTCCATCGCTTCCGTTGGGCATACGCCCGCGCACTTCTCATAAAGGTCGCACTGGGCCAGGTCGAAGGGCGGCTCGGCCTCTCCATGGGTGATATCAGCTGCCTGTGGACACACGGTCGCGCAGGCACCGCAACCGATGCATTTCTGGCGCCAGAAAATCATCTCTCGTCCGGCTCTCTTACTCTCCGGATTGTGACACCACCAGCAATCCAGGGGGCATCCCTTGAAAAACACGGTTGTCCGGATGCCGGGACCGTCATGTATGCAGTATCTTTGGACATCGAATATGGTTCCTTTGGACAGCAT
>PXCI01000280.1 GCA_003566675.1 Clostridia bacterium | reverse complement strand
GGGACATCTCCAGCGTAGACCTATTCATTCTCGACGAAGTTGGCTATGTTCCCTTTAGCAAGCCGGCTGCGGAAATGCTGTTTTCAGTTATCTCAAACACCTACGAAAACCAGAGCATCATCACAACTTCCTCTTCGAAAGAGTGTTGCTCCATATGGCAGTACCAGTCGATGAGGGTGTGTAGCGCTCCATGTGCTTGTGCTGATCCATGATAACTTAAGGAGTCACCGGGAACACCCAGAGCGCCACCTCCGGTCTCCGCTCGAAGGACGGGCGCTCTGTGTCTGTCTGGATGAACATCTCAACGACCGTACTTGATGGGAATCGCAGTTTTCTCCAGAAACCTGATTTTCACTGCCACCACTTTGTTTAAGGGACTTCTGAGCGACCTCGATCGCAAATGTCTCGAACCCATCGCTTTACGCTACCTGGGGACGAAGGGTGTCCGACCGCTGTAGCGTTTCATCACCGACTGGCCCTGGGATGACAAGAATCTGAAACCCCTGTACCGCAAACGTCTGGCCTTCCCGGGAGTACCCGTACTGCCTAAAGGAATCAAAATCGCGGGACATCTCCACCTCGAAATACGTGGAGGTGGTATCGAAGTGCAATAGATTCACCTCCAGGTTCAATGGATTGGAGATGGAACAGTAGACTTCGCGCTGGATCTTGTTGCTGCTTTGCAGGAGAAAGTCCATGGCCCGGTACAACTGGTGAACCTCAACCTCCAGGCCCTCGATGGCCACATCTTCGGACACCCATTCCTCCAGGCCAGCTTGCTCTTGGGAGCTAGGGCTCCGTTGGCCACCATGGCAAAGATCAACCGTTCCACGGGGGTGCGAAACTCCCGGGTCTCCAGGGTCCTTCTGAGCACATCCTGGATCCCCAGGTCTTTCCACAGCTGATCCAGGACCCAGGATCCGCCGAGGGTCTTGCGGTTCTCCAGACCAACCTCGCCCCTTCCTTCCAGGAGCGCCTCGTACTTCAAGAGGTCTTCTGGGCCCAGGTAGCGACAGATGCCTTGGACCAGTCTGTGGAGAGCGTCCTCGTCCAGCTGGTCTGTACGGCCAAAGTTATGGATGATTTTCGGCTTGGAGTATCCCTTTTCGGCGTCCCATTCGTTGTGGGCAAGGGCGAGGTAGCTGACCTGGGAGCCGTCTTTGTTTTTGCGGGTCGTCTTTCGCAGGTACATACCTATACTATATCTATCACATTTTGCGTGCCAAGTAGTTATCCACAACTCGTCTTAGTAGGAGAAACGGCTTCTCCGGGCATTCTCAACCCCCCAAAAGTACAGTAATATACCGGGCTTGTCAATTCTGAGCATGCGTGAATTTTCCTAGTGACTGTTCAACTCGGGTGGGAGGTTGATCGGCAAGGATCCGTCCTACCGTCGCCCTGCCGCACAGACCGCACCGTACCGCCTCGGTGGGTGAGGTGTCCGGCCGGGCGGTGGATGTGTGCTTCGTAGGCACCTGCACCGGGGGGATCCCTGTAGACCTGCGAGGCGCGCGTTTTCTGCGAAATGCCCAAGTGGGGTTTGACGTCACGCGTCGGGTTCCGGGCCCGATTCACAGCTGTGCCATGTCCAGTCGTCTGAGAAGCTGTGCATTTAAAGCGACAATAATGGTACTGGCGGACATCACCACGGCACCTACCGCCATGGGCAGGATGAAGCC
Source organism: Clostridia bacterium (assembly GCA_003566675.1). Lineage (GTDB taxonomy): Bacteria > Bacillota > Sulfobacillia > SLMV01 > SLMV01 > PWUC01. The sequence continues at coordinate 2,514 of PXCI01000280.1, read as the reverse complement.
GATGGGCGCCAATACGCCAGCCGCCAGTGGTATTATGGCCACGTTGTATCCGGCCGCCCAGATCAAGTTCTGAATCATCTTCCGATAGGTGGCCGTAGAGAGATTGATCAACTTGACGATGTCGCGAGGATCATTCTTCATAAGAATGATCCCGGCAGATTCCACTGCTACGTCTGTCCCCGCCCCTATGGCTATACCTACATCTGCCAGGGCGAGGGCCGGCGCATCATTGATACCGTCCCCTACCATGGCTACTCTGTACCCCTCCCGCTGCAGCTCCTCTATCTTGGAGACCTTGTTCTCGGGGAGCACGCCCGCAAAGAAACGCTCAATGCCCAGTTCTTCCGAAACCTGTTGTGCGACAGTATGACTGTCTCCGGTCAGCATGAAGACCTCAATCCCTCTTCTTTGCAGTGCTACGACGGCCTCCGTGGATTCTTCGCGAACCACATCAGCGATGGCCAAAATGCCGATAATCTCACTGTCAGTGACCACAAATACCGCACTGTGGCCGGCTCTGCTGATTTCTTCCAGGGTGGTTTGCCACCCGGCACCCGCCTCTATCTCGAGCAAATCCAGAAGGTTTGGTCCCCCAACATAGATGTTCTGTCCGTCCAGGCGGGCTCTGACCCCCCGGCCTGGCAAAGCCTGGAAGCGAGCTGTCTTGGGTACAGTAATTCCTCGCTGGCTAGCTGATTTCAGGATGGCCCGCGCTATCATGTGTTCCGAATCAGCTTCCGCCGCCGCGGCCAGTTCCAGCAGGCGGTATTCACTGCTTCTCTCCGCCGGGAAAATTCCCACCACACCTTGTTCTCCCGTGGTGAGCGTACCTGTCTTGTCAAAGACGACACAATCGACATTGCGGGCCTCCTCGAGTGCAAGCCGATCCTTGACCAGGAGGCCATTTGTCGCTGACAGCGTGGTTGATATGGCGATTACCAGGGGGATGGCCAGACCCAGAGCGTGGGGACAGGCAGAAACCAGTACGGTGACGACTCTCTCCATGACAAAAGCTCCGCCTGCAGGGGTCATGCTCCATGCGAAGGCAGTAATCCCGGCCGCGCTCAGGGCAATGATCACCAGCCAGAAAGCGGCCCTATCTGCCAGAAGCTGGGCCCGCGAACGCGAGGATTGTGCTTGCTCGACCAGGCGCATGATTCCGGAGAGCACGGTTTCTCCACCGGTCTTCTCCACTTGTACCCGAAGAGATCCTCCCTGGTTCACCGATCCGGCGATGACCTGATCCCCAGCAGCTTTCTTGTTGGGTTTGGACTCTCCTGTGAGGAGGGATTCATCAACTGCGGTTTCGCCCTCGATCACCCTTCCGTCCGCGGGAATCTGTGCTCCCGGTCGGATCAATACCAAGTCTCCCTGTTTGAGATCCGATACCGCGACCTCTTCTTCTCCTGAGTCCTTTATCAATCGGGCAGTGTCGGGCAGGAGCTTGGCCATTTCCTTCAGGGCGCCCTGCGCCCCCTGCACTGCGTTCATTTCCACCCAGTGGCCAAGGAGCATGATTGTCACCAGCGTGGCGAGCTCCCAGTACAGTTCCTCTCCCGCCAATCCAAAAGTAACCATAAGACTGTACGTGAAGGCGACAGCAATGGCCAGGCCAATCAGGGTCATCATTCCGGGCTGACGGGAACGAAGTTCATCCCACCCGCCCCGGAGGAAGACAGACCCCCCGTAGAAAAAGATGACAGTACCCAGTACAGATGGCACATAAGTTGCACCGGGAAAATCGGGAGGAGAGAATCCGAACCACATTTGTATGTGGTGACTGTACATGAGAACCGGGATGGTGAGAAGCAGGGAGATCCAGAAGCGATCTCTGAACATCCCCGGTGAATGTGCGGCGTGTCCCTCGTGGCCGGTCTCTTCATGATGTTCTCCCTGTCCTGTGTGATCGGTATGCCGTTGGCGCTCCTCACTCTCCGCTTTCCCCTCATGACCGTGATGTTTCTCTCTCATTTGTGGACCCCTCTTCCCTTCCTCTGGTTGTCGCAGTACCCGCACCGGCGTCGGGTCTTCCGCTGCAGCCTCTGAACCATCCTGATCCTCGATCACCTATGTACCTGCTGCCTGATGGGCAGACAACGGTCGGTTGTCATGCTCTGTTTCCCGCTCACTTCCCCTCGTTGGGTGTAGATGGGGAACCGCCGTCTCCCGGGTATCCACCGGTCCGAAGAGTGATGCGCATTTTTCTCTACCGCTGCTGCATCATGGTTTCGACTCATACCCGAAGGTTCTGCTCGACTGCACATGTGGTTTCTCGCTGCGGACCGACTACTTCCTGGCTCACGGCACCTGTACCGGCGGACAGCCGGGTCAGCGGCGATTACTTGCTACAACGACTTGGGCTGGGCGTTATCTGAGGTCTACCGATCGGTGTTGCGACTCGTGCGGCGTTTGATACGGACTATCACACCATTGCTGGGATTCCTGCTCGTAGGAACGGAATTATGCTGATGTGCATGCTCGTTAGAACCGTGCCGAGTGTCCTCCAACCAGAAT
>PXCI01000114.1 GCA_003566675.1 Clostridia bacterium | reverse complement strand
TACCTCTCGAATCGCCAAGCCGCATATCCGGTTGGCCCCCGCCATGAGGGGATCCTCCTGTACGCAAGCATCGGCGAGGATCTCCGGATCGATCTCATGCTCCAGGGCTTCCGGGTGCAGGTGCGGACCCTCGATCTATCCCGGCCGTGGCCCCAGGTGCGCGGAGAGCTCCTCGGGCTTCTTCAGGGGGAGGAAGTTCAAGTGGGGCAGGCGAGTATTCAGGGTGGCTCCTGACTTCCCGAATGGATCTGTCGTGACCCGCTGATAGCCTCAGAAGGCCCTTCCTGCTCGATCCGAACGGTTATGGAGTCTTGGGATCTTGGAAGGTCGCTGCTGCAGGAGGATCACTATGATTCGAAACACGGTGTCGTACTTCGTGTGTCTGGTCTTGGTGTTTTGGGTGGCGGTCAGCGCCATCAGTCTCATGGTCTAGACTGCGGCACTGCTGGGTGTTCTGGCTTGGTACGTATTCCCGTCGTTTCGGGAGAGGATTCAGGTCACGCCGACTCTGGAGAGCGGTGGAGAGGTTGCTCCGGCCGGCGCCTTCCTCCTGTCCGTGGCTGTGTCTGCGGAGGGGCTGAACGGGAAGATGGGCCGCTGCATTGCAGGCCGAAGAGGTGGCGCGACTGGCAGCCAAGCCACGGTACATTCGGGGGGGCGGCCAAATCTTCCGCAGCCTTATCGGCTCCGGGCGCTCCGCGTCCTGCGTCCCAACCTGGGATTCTGTCACGCATCTGGTCCCAGCATGAGGCGTGACGGACCGGAACGTTGGAACCCGCTGATTCGTTAGACACAAGTACTCCTTACGGATGGGCCGCCAGCTCAGGTTGGAGCCATACCCGCCACACCTCGGGAGGGCTCTCCAGAGGGAGTGGCGGATACCTCCTGTTCCGAATCGGACATGGTTCGGAGGTCCCAAAATGCTATCGCGGCGCACACCAAGCCGCGCTACCTTAGTCTTGTCCGAAATTCCAGCTTGTTCCCTTGAACCAAGAGTGCTCGTGGCGGCAGTTCACCAAGGCTCGCTCTTCGCAGAATCAGACACCTCAGTTTCTCAAGAGATCTTAGATGCTGTCGAGTCGCTCCGGTCTGAGGGCGAGCTTGGGGCTCGGGGTGCGGTGTTTACGGCCTCCGTTGTGGTTGATGCCATTCTTGATCTTTGCAATTACTCAGCGGACCGTGACCTCGAGGAGGTTCGCATACTGGAGCCGTCTTTCGGTCGTGGGGACTTCCTGTTCCCGGTAGTTCGCCGCTTGTTGGCCTCTTTCGATCGGCGCGGGCGGGATCCACGGGACGATCTGACGGAACTGAGACGTTGTATCCGTGCTGTTGAGTTGCACCGGGAGACCTTCCAGGACACACGCGGCCGTCTTGGTCAACTTCTCCAGGAGCGTGGCTTCGGGGGTGGTGGGATCGAGACCCTTCTTGACGATTGGTTGATCAACGGGGATTACTTGCTTACCGAGGGACTCGGTACGTTCGACGTCGTGGTCGGGAATCCCCCGTACGTCCGGCAAGAACGCATCCCTCGACCGCTGGTTCGGACGTACAGAGCGCGGTTCGATACATTTGTGAGCCGTGCCGACCTATATATTGTGTTTTATGAGAAAGGGCTTCTGTCTCTACGGCCAAAGGGTCGGCTCGGATTCATATGTGCCAACCGGTGGGTTAAGAACAAGTATGGTGGTGCCCTCCGTTCACTTGTCGGTCACAATTTTCAATTAGAATACTTCATAGACCTAGAACGAGCCGATGCCTTCAAGGACGAAGTGATTGCTTACCCGGCAATTACCATAATGCGAAAGCACGGGAGCCGCTCCACCCTAGTAGCCACGGGCTTGCGTGATTCTACGTCCGGTCTCAATGAATTGGTTCCAGACCTCCAGGCAGTTGCGGCTGGGGAACGAGAACCCGGAACAGGAGTTCAGCGCGTCGAGGTGACCCGGGAGAGCAGAGACCCGTGGCTTCTGGACGCCCCTGATCTAATCGAAACTCTGAGGAGGCTCGAGAGGCAATTCCCTCCCCTCGAGGCCGCAGGAGCGAAAGTGACGATCGGTGTGGCTACTGGAGCAGACCGAGTTTTCCTCGGGCAGTTCGAGGAACTACCAGTTGAACGCTCCCGCAAGCTTCCGCTGGCGATGGCTTCTGATTGCCGGGATGGACGCGTAGAGTGGTCGGGGATGGGAGTTGTTAATCCCTTCATGCCGGATGGAAGTCTCGCGCCTCTTGAAGATTTTCCAAGACTCGGTTCCTATCTGAGGCAGCATGAGGCTGTCCTTCGAGGGCGCCATGTTGCAAAGCGCAATCCGAGGCGATGGTACAAGACGATTGATCGGATATACCCTGATCTCTTAGGAACTCCAAAGCTGCTGATACCAGACATTAAGGGCCATGCCGCAATCACTTACGACCCCGGCGAGTTTTACCCTCACCACAACCTCTATGTGGTGATGGGTACAACGTGGGAGACCAGAGCACTCATGACCGTACTGCGCTCCTCGATTGCTTTTTCGTTCGTCGCAGCCTATTCGCCTCGGATGGCCGGTGGATTCCTTCGTTTCCAGGCGCAGTATCTCCGCAAGATACGTTGCCCGCGTTGGGATGACCTTAATCCCGGGCTTAAGACGAGGTTGGTTGACTCGGCTTTCGCGGAACAGGATGCTTGCGATGACGTCGTGTTCGATGCCTTCGGCGTCCAATCGAGTGTGCGGGAGAAGATCCGGTCGTATGCGGAGTCTGCGCGAGTTCCGGTCAGTTCGCAGTGACCATGGCTCTACTGCCCGAGCAGTTCGACGATCTCATCGGCGCAGCAGTCAGCGTCTTCTGGGAGTCGCGGTCTTCCGGATCCACAGCGCAGGAGGGAACGCGTGGGCGGGTGGTTAGCGGGAAGAATATGGACGGGTTTATCGATGTCACGAAGGAGGTAGCGAAACACTGTGGGCTTCCGACCGAGGCGGTCTTCGCCAGGGGTAGGAGACACTTGACTCTTCCCGGATACTACCGACCTCACAAGAACTGGGATGTGCTTGTCATTCTCGAAGGTAGGCTGTTGGCGGTTCTCGAGTTCAAGTCACAGGTTGGGTCGTTCGGAAACAATTTCAACAATCGGGCTGAGGAAGCGATCGGGAATGCGACAGACTTGTGGGTTGCCAACTCGGAAGGTGCTTTTGCGCCCGAGCGCCACCTTGTCTATGAGGGACCGCCCCCAAGTGACCCAAGGCCACCGTTCTTGGGGTATCTTATGCTGTTGGAAGAGTGCGAGGGGTCAACGCGCCCGGTCGACGCGGCGGCCGCGCAGTACCCAATCTTCCCGGAGTTTCATGGGGCTTCGTATGCGGTTCGGTATCGAATGCTTTGCGAGCGGCTTGTCGAGCGTGGTCTTTACAATGCCGCGGCACTTCTAATGTCTCCCAGCGATGGCGCCAAACCAGCCAGATGGTCCTCCCTCTCGCCGGCCACTGGGGTACGAAATCTCTTCGCTGAGCTGTCAGGACGGCTCTTGGCGGCGCGTGAGGCCGGATAGAATCGTTGCGGGCTAGGGCGCCCACCCCCGGCTGAGACCGGTCGGGCCTCGCACCTCTGAGTTGAGCCTCAGGAGACGGCGGTGCCGACGTAGGTCTACGTGGTGCAGGCCATTGGACTTCTCGCGTTTCAGTAGACAGGTGGGAACTGTGGAATAGTGATGACCTGCCTCCCGTTTCTTCTCCGAGCGCGGAGAAGCCCCCTCGGGCGATGAGGTCGTGGATCCGGTCTGCATCGTCCCCGTGCGCCCCGACTGGACGGACGGACGCGGGCTCCTGGGCTACCACAACCCCATCACCGACGAGTACGTGGAGACGCCCTTCCTCCGGGCCCTTCTGGCGGCGGCCCGGGAGGAGGACCTGGCCCGCCGGGAGCGCCGGACCCCCCGGCCCCACTTCGTGATCCTGGACGAGATGAACCTGGCCCGGGTCGAGCACTACTTCTCGGACTTCCTCTCCGTCCTGGAGTCCGCGGGGGCGCTCCACCTTCATTCCCTCTCGTCCACGGAGCGGGCCGGCCACCGGGATGACCCCATCCCCGGAGCCCTCGCCATTCCCCGGAACCTCTTCTTCACCGGCACGGTGAATGTGGACGAGACCACCCACATGTTCAGCCCCAAGGTGCTGGATCGGGCCTTCACCCTGGAGCTCGGGGAGGTGGACCTGGACGGGTGGG
>PXCI01000034.1 GCA_003566675.1 Clostridia bacterium | reverse complement strand
ATGCGTCGTTGAACTACCTGCCCCCGGCCGAGTACTGGGCCGGGGAGCCGGAGAAGAGACTGGAGGAGCGGAAGCGGAAGTTGAAGGAAGGGCGAAAGAGCCGGGGAGTCATCAGCCAGAAGCGTCTTCAAGCTACCGCGTGCAGGGGGGCCAAGGGGAGCCCGATGAAGCCCTCCATTCCGGCCCAGACTCTCACCCCAAAGGAGAAGAGGATGAGCAAGCACATCAAGGCAACCGTCACCGCGCTGGCGTTGAGCATCGCCTCAGCGGCGTGCGGCATCGACACCGAGGCCGTGCCAGAGACGCCGCCGGAAAGTTCGGCGACGGCCAAGGCAGCGAGCGAGGGCAGGTCCAGTTCAGGAAGTACCACGGTCACACCCGGCAATTCTGGGCTCGGTGTGGGTTTTGCTCCGGAGCAGTTCGCCCTCATCCCAGCAGGAACGTTCCAGATGGGGAGCACCAACGGCCGTCCTGAGGAACGGCCCGTCCACACGGTGAACATCACACAGCCCTTCTACATGCAGAAGACGGAGGTGACGCAGAGGCAGTGGCGACAGGTGATGGGCACGAACCCGAGCCGCTTCAGCGATTGCGGCGATCTTTGCCCAGTGGAGAGGGTGAGCTGGAACGATATCCAGGAATTCCTGACGAAGCTCAATGCGATGTACCCTGGGATGAACTACCGGCTGCCCACCGAGGCGGAGTGGGAATACGCCGCACGGGCTGGTACCACGGGCCACTATGGTGGCACCGGCGTGCTGGACCAGATGGGGTGGTACTCGGGCAACAGCGGGCGCAGGACCCATCCGGTGGCCCAGAGGCAGCCGAACCACTGGGGTCTCTTCGGCATGCACGGAAACGTCTGGGAGTGGATGCAGGACCGGTATTCGAGCACCTACTACCAGTACTGCTTGGACAACGAGATCGTCGACGATCCACAGGGACCCGCCACGGGGCCGTCCCGGGTGGTGCGGGGTGGCTCGTGGCTCGGCAACGCCAGCCGCGCCCGTTCCGCCTATCGTTATGGCAGCCCCCCGAACTACCGGTTCAGCCACAACGGGTTCCGGCTTGCGAGGACGCTGAGCAAGCCTGGGCCTTCTGCTAGCCCCCTACCTGATGCCCCTTGGGTAGGCACCTATGTTGGCCAGACTCCTGCATACAACTTGAAGAGCAGGGAAGGCGAGGATGTGGTGATAATGGGGCAGACAGTGCGGATCCCACGCGCCCGCTGGACCCTGACCTTGAGGCCTGACAGAACAGCCCGGCTGCTGCACGCGGTGCCTGACGAGGATGTCCATTCCTACTCTGGCACCTGCACCGTGAAGTCCACAGAAGAAGGCTTTGCGGTTGATTGTGCGTTCAGTATTGATCCTCCGTATCGGGATTCCAGCCCCAGATACTCCTACACAATAGACGTTGAGGGACTGGTGGCGCATTGTGCCCCTGACGCGAGCGGTCAGCCGGCCTTCACGCTCCTCCGGCAGACAAGTGATGCGTGAACGGGAGGGCTGGGGGAAGGTTCGGCGACGGCCAAGGCAGCGAGCGAGGGCAGGTCCAGTTCAGGAAGTGCCACGGTCACACCCAGCAATTCTGGGTGATGCTCTCGAGACTTCAGTGAATTCCGGTCTTTCACGCTTCGATGACGGTGAGGTGACGGGGGGTGTGCATATTGGGAAATGATAAAGGTGGACATTGGTCTCAGGATTGGAAAGACAAATGATCGATGGTACTGTGATTCGAGGAGTGGAAGGGCTCCTGGCACGCTGGGAGCGCAGTCAGCAAGTGCAGATCTCTCAAGAGGTGTTCGAAGACCTCTTTGTGCTTGAGCGGAGACTTAACCTGGAGCTCCTCGATCTTCTTGGCCGTCAAGAAGATCCGGACGAAGGCCTTGTTCTCGCCATTGCCAGAGCACTTCAGTTCGACGTCATGGAGCAGCTGTTCACAGATCCAAAGAGGGCCCAAAGGCTGGTCGGGAAACTCCTGAAGGACCCGAGGATCGAACAGGCAGGCGGTATCAAGTACCTTAGGAACGTCTACGCTCGGGGTAGAGCCATCCAACAGATTGCCCAGATGCAAACAGATGGAGCCGTGCTGACCAGGGTTTCCTGCGTCAGGCGGCTTAAGAATCTCCGGCGGGACCTGATTGCCCTAGCGAAGGTCTCCTGCTGACGGGGCTGGGTTCCATCGTGATGGGAGAGATCGAAGCAGGTTCGTAGCGTTCCAGTCCCGTGTGCTCCACTCTCGACGAATTGAGGTGACCAGATGACTTTGATCAAGTGCCCGGACTGTGGCCAGGAGATTTCGGAGTTGGCCAGAGCCTGTCCGAACTGCGGACGGCCCGCTTCACTTCAGGATCCTTCCCCCGGTGCTCAGAACTCTAGGCCTCTGGGTTCTTCGGTCGACCTCCCCTTGTCTCTGGCGGATTTCAGTGATCCCTCCGCCAGGGACAGGCCGACCTCCCCTCTTCTCGGATACTTCACTGACAATGTGACCACCCTGGCGACAATAGGATTCTTGGGGCTGGTGCTGCTATTGGCAGTGGTCTTCGCGGTGGTGGATTGGGGGAAAGCGGAGCATCTCGGTGCCACCCGGGCCGAGTACACGCCCAATTTCTGGGCACCCCAAGATCTCGAGCTGTTCCGGCAGATGGATCGGTCCCAGCCTCTAGGTCGGAGCCTCCCGCCCTGCTCTGAGTTCCAGGGGGTCGAATTGGGAGTGGAGAACGGCAAGAGTTGGGTGAGCGTCACTAAGTCTGACGGCCCACGTGGATTCGCTCTGGTGGGTGATCTGCAGAGGTATCCCGGGGAGGGACTGGCAGGATTGAGTTTCATCTCCCTTCGTGATCGCCTCAGAAGCATGACCCAGATCCAGAGGGCTGAGGCGCTAGAAACGCATCTCCCTGGTAAGTGCGTGCGATGGCAGGGGTGGATCGACTCGGTGACCGAGATAGGACCTGATGCGGGTTTTCGAGTCCTCCTGGATATGGATGCCCCGGACGTGTTCCTCAGCACATGGGACGTGGAGTTGGTGATATGGTTACGGGACTGGGCCCTGCTTCTTGACAGAGACCAGCCGGTGTGGGTCGATGGCGTGATCAAGTCCGCTCAGTACAGCCTTGGCCTTCGTGTGGTGCTAGAGCACGGCTTTGTCTATTAACTCAATCATACCTGAGTAGGAGTGGGCCCCCGGTGTCGGCAGCGTGGATTCTTGCGAATCCCAATGGATTCCGGGGAATGCCGAAACGCCAACCCGTGAGTGAAGAAGATGCCGCTTTTCGAATGTCCCGAGTGCAGGAGGATGATCTCGGACGTAGCGCCTGCTTGCCCTCAATGCGGAAGACCGTCCGGGGCCGATGATGGGGCCTTGTCGGGAGGTCGTGAGGAAATACCTAGGTCTCGGCAAGCCATGCCTCCCACAGGTGCGTTCTGCATTCACTGCGGTGAAGCTGTCCGCAGGGGTTCGTCCAGGTGCCCCCACTGCGGGGGAGCGATGACTGCGAAGTCCAATGCCATGGCTGGGTGTCTTGGCCTCTTCCTCGGCCCTGTAGGTCTTTGGTATAAGGGGCATTGGGGGGCCGGATTCGCCTGGCTCGTCATGGCGATTATCGTCTCAGTGGCAACGGGTGGGATTGCAGCTCCGTTCTTCTGGATTGGCATGTGCATCCATGCAATTGTTGCCGAGCCGGAGGGCTAGTCCGGTTCGTTGAGTGAAGACCCAGAAGCGGCTTTAGGGGTGATCGGCCCACCTTCTCGTGGGGTGTGGTGTTCCAGCATCACCGTTCCAGACGGTCCGTCGCCCCCATGCCTTTCAGGGCCCCGGCTCAGGGGGTACTCTGGGACCTGACCACGAAACTCTTGGCCGATCCGGGTTCGGAAGCCGGGGTCGCCCGGTCCGTTATCCGAACCAGGAGGCGGTCGATTTGCTCCCGGACACCGAGCGCGGCCAGTCTTCTTCCGTAAGCCCGGGGGCGAGCCAGCCGCCCCCCCCGAACCAGGAGCCCCCGCCCTCCATGCCCATCCGCGTCCTTGCCTCTGTCATCGAACGGGACCAGCGGCCCCTGGCCCCCAGCGACCGACGGTACGTGGCGTTTCGCCGGGACGGCGGGGGGAAGGGGGGTGGGTAGGATGAAGGGGATCCCGGAGGAGCTCCGGTCCCGGGCCCGGAGGTGGGGGGAGCTCTGGGGGGTGCCGGATCTGGCGGACT
>PXCI01000336.1 GCA_003566675.1 Clostridia bacterium | reverse complement strand
TGGCCCTGGTCGCCGGGACGGTCATTGACAGAACGGGCGAGATTGAGGGAGTTGCCATGGTGGGATTGGCCATCCTCATCAGCACCTTCATATTCATACCCATCGTAGCAAACCTGACACTCCTCGATTTCTTTCTCCAGAGCAGCTACGGGATCCTGGACGTCTTCGTTCTCACCTATCTTGCCCAGGCAGCCGGGCTCTTCAGAGGGCCGACTTACCGCTTCTACGCCTGCGGCCTGGCAGCGAATGCGATCGTGGTCGCATCCGGCTATGCCTGGGTGCCCTCAACCGATCTCGCCCTTCCCGGCCCCACCCATGGCCTGATTTCTCTACTGAAAGCAGGATCGCTCATCATCGGCAGTGTCTCGATCATGATTCTCAGAGGGCTTAGACTCTCGCAGGAAAAATCGCGGCAAGAACCTGCCAGAACACCGAAGGAACAGCTGCAGGAGGTATTCGATGCCGCTGGATTCACCGATCGAGAAAGAGATGTCGCTCGGCTCATACTCAGGGGCTGCAGCAACCAAGAAATTGCCGAAGAGCTGCAGATCACCATCAACACCCTCAAGACCCATATTCGACACATCTACTCAAAGACCGAATCATCCAACCGGGCCACCTTCATTCTCAAAATGAGTGGCCATGCACGAATGAATGAGCAAAAGGAACAGACCGACGTGCGATGACCTGACCTGCTGTCCAGGTGGAATGACGGCCCCTCCACGAGGCAACCTGTCACTACCCGAGTGAGAAGATCATCCTCAGGGGTGATGCCTCTTCGCCGCCTTGCTTATATGCTAGTCACTGGGGATAGCCTCACTGGCATCTGACCTGCCCCTCCCGAGGGGCATAGACTGTACAATCAGAAGGGGGACCACTTAGCAATGGATAAGGCCGGGGCCTGCATGCCACGATTACACTCCTGTGTTGACGGAGTGTAATCGATTACTACGTCATTATGGAGGAGTATCCCTTGTACTAGAGGGCACTCGGCATGAAAAGACGAGAGGACGCAGTCTGCAGTTATTAACTGATGATGAAAGGGAGCGATTAATAAATGTTGGAGCAAGAAAGAATGCTCTTTGGTTTTCCGCTACCAGAGTTTTGTAGCCGCGAGATGGAGGATCACTACGTGGGCCAGGAGATGAAGCGCTCCCTCAGTTACACGAAGCGTTTGGTGCTGCTCCTGGGGACACTTTTTCTTCTCTTTGCCGTTGCAGATTTCTTTGTTGCAGGAAACCAGTCCAATTTTCACATCATCTTCTCTGCACGTACGCTCTATTTCGTACTGATCCTTCTCCTGTACGTCAAAATGGATTACCTCGCTCATATTCGGAAACTGACCTTCTGGCTCACCGTCTATAAGATTCTCGCCGCGCTTGTCTTTTTGACCATCTTCAGCCTCTACGAGTCACCCAACCTTGTCATCCAGTCCCTGGGGGCGTTTACGCTGATCCTCGGGTTTCACATTTTACCCAATCGCTGGATAAATATCCTGATCGTATCCCTGGGATTGGCCATCAGTTTTGTCCTGCTATCGCTGTGGAAGATACCCGACATGGTCCCACACGAGCTCGGCGCGGTGGGCCTGTACCTGAATCTCACTGTGGTTATCAACAGCATCGGTTCGTACCAGATTCAACGGTACAAGAGACTCGAGTTCGTGAACACGCAACAACTGGCCAGGATGTCTGTGACAGACGATCTCACCGGCATCTACAATCGGAAAAGGTTCAACCAGGAACTCGATCAGTGGATGAAAAGAGCCAGGGAATGTGGATTCCCCCTTTCCCTGATCTTCTTCGATATAGACAACTTGAAAACAATCAATGATGTCCACGGTCACTTGGCCGGCGACGCGGTGCTGAAAGAAGTAGCCAGGGTAGCCAGGCAAGCAGTTCGCAAGGACGACATCCTGGCGAGGTGGGGAGGCGATGAGTTCGCTATACTCCTCCCCTACACCACAGAAGAAGAAGGGAAACAGATGGCCAAGAGGTTAAAGAAAACCATTGGTGATCATTCAACCGGTCCCATGAATAGAGCAACCTGTAGCTCGGGGGTCGCATCGCTGGGCAAAATGGATGACGTGAACACATTCTTGCATCGAGCAGATGCGGCCATGTACAGGGACAAGACCACAACGCCTTTGAAAAAAGAACGCTCAGCGGGGATGTGAGGCGCACCCGTGTCACACCCTGTGAACCCAAGGAGCGACGAGACCAGCGGTCGAGTCCGCTGCCCAGGCCTGTGATGGCATTCGTTTATGGCAGAGCCAGCGAAGATGCTCGCAAAACGATTAGAGAACAATGCGGCAAGTATAATAAGGGGCCTTGTTGATGATCACACCCGGGGGCTCACTGCAGCGCCCGGATCGCTAGAGCGTCAACCCAATGAAAAACCTGTCGATGAAGCCTGCCGAATACCTGAGCATGTAAGGGATCACTTCTTCCGCCAGTTCGGGAAAGAAACCCTGAAAGCTGGTGTCTTTGTAGTCCAGGAAGTACTTTCGGTACCACTCAATAGACACGTGGCTTCCAGCGTCAATCCAGTCGTAGGGATTCTGAGAGCTCACCGTATGAGTCGCGTCATCAGGATTGCTGAAGGTGTTTTCCCAGGAGTAACAGCCGCCTCGATCTACACGATGAAGATGCCAGTTTCCACTCAGCCATGTTTCCAGTTGACCGTGCCCTCTTATCGCCGTCACAGCTGCGTGGTGGGGAATGAAGATATCCTGGACGAGATGCAGCATCCGCCCCAACTGGTAGATCGCGCGATCCTTCTTTCCGTGTGTCCAAAGGTTATGACCTATAGTGAACAACCCAGCCAGCACATCAGCTGCACTCCTATACGTCAGGTAGCCCCTGTGTGTCCACGGATGATGGTAGTGATAGGTGTGCAGTATATAACCTCGCGACCAGGGAAGATCCGCATCCCTTGCTCCCCTTGCCAACAGGCCCAGGTACGATTTCCCGGCTGCTGAATCCCTGCTCTTCAGCAGGTTGTATATGTTCTCATTTCCGTCGTTGTTAAGGAGCTCCACGATAGATGGAGTCATCGCGTAGTGGTCATAATACTTGAAAAAGGGTTTGATGAAACGCCTCTTCGTATCCATGCTACATACTATTGCCCCTGGACATCTGCTATGACCTACACGCCTCAAATGCCAGTTCCATAACGTGTTGCTTCAGCAGACCATGGGAGAAACCATCTTTGGTCTCAGACGGGTGGGCGTGGGCAGATCATCCCGGCTGGTATTGCGATACTGGATCTGCCACTCACAGGGAAGCCCACCCTTCAGTGGGAACCCCCCCTAACGACGTTCTGCGGTCATCGCCTCATCTGGCCCCACATAGCCGGATTCACGGGGAGATCAGCGGACAAACCCGACGTGTCACTCATTGATCCCTTCCGTCGAAGCTGATGGCGAAATTCGCGGGGGTGCCCTCGCCTCCCACCGATGGAAGTCATCAATCTTCTACCCAGACGTACTCCATCCATTCGTACTCCATCCATTCGTACTGGCCACCAACCGCGCTAATTTGGATCCTCGTACCCGTTCCACCCCTGTAACTGGAATGGCATAGATCAGCTTCTGCCCCCTCAGTTCCAGCCGAGGCTCATCGACAGCGGTCATTGCCGGATCATCGTTCTATCTCTTCTCAGCGTAATAGGCTGCACCCCAGAGATGGTCATGGTGCAGCACCTTGACGGTATCGACGCGCTCATATCGGCAGGCATGCTTCACTTCACTTTTGAGATGGTACGACCTCGGTATACGTGTAGTTGCTTGCGCCCAGGGTTACCACAAAGACCTCGACATGTTGAACCTCTCCGGTGAATTCATCCACGCTTCGCACTGTCTACCCGGCTAATCAACAAACACCTTCTCACCGGCACGATACCTCTGCGAAAGTACCACGGCTGCCTTGCCCTGCCACTTGCGATGCAACTGGCAGAACCGACTGCACCATATCCGTCGGATGATGAGCCCGATACTCTGGCCACAGTAGATTCTGGGTCACGCCCTTCTTCAGAATCTCTCGATGCACAACACCCGGCTCGGGCTTTCTGATCGCTAGGAGATCGACACTTCCTGAGAGGCAACCAGTTCGAACAGACTCCTGACAGCTGCGCCTGTTCTCCCCTATACGCGGGCCCGAACTTAGTGCGACAATGGTATACGGGATCAATTCTGGTTGGAGGAC
>PXCI01000162.1 GCA_003566675.1 Clostridia bacterium | reverse complement strand
TTACCGCCTCCCGGTAAAAATATCCTGCAACAGATCGGCTCCGTTGCAGGTCTAATGCTTAATCCAAAGTGACTGTAAGGCCATCCACAGGAATCCGAAACGTATCCCCGGCATTGGTTGTCTTATTCACATCTAAAGGCAACCACCAAAGAATATTTCCGGCTGTAGTGGCATCACAGATAATAGCATACGCCACAGTTACAGCTGGCATATCTTCAAACTCAATCGCTACGGTATTTTTGACAGTTGCTGCTCCCCCAACCTGTGTGATTGTTCCGAAAGTAATTGCTTTTCGATCTCCAGTATAAGCTGTAATCTCATTGGTGAGTGTACCTGCTTCCATGTCAGCATCAGAGGCTGTGGAAGTTACCAAACCACAGTATACAGCAGCAGGGCTGGTGTAAGCTGTATTTTTCATTACATGATTGAGTAGAGCTTCTTCCAGATGATTGGAAATATTAGCCATTTGTTTTCACTCCCTTCTAATAATGTGTTACTAAATAAACAATTAACGCTGTACTTATTACTGATAAGGCATTTACCACAATAGCCACACTCCATGAAATTCCTTGTGGTCTTGCCAAATCAATTCTTATTGCGGATATATCTTTGTGAATATCCCGTATAAAGGAATCCGTTGTATCTTTAAGAGTTCTCATTGTTTGACAAATATCACTGATACTTTCCTGCTGCATTTTTTGAACTTTCTCAAGATGGACAACTTTTTCTTCTACACGAGTAATTTTGTGATCATCCATACTCTAACCCCCTCGTATAGTAGAAAGGGCAAGAAACCCTATCTACTTAACAAAACAGTAAGGGTTCTTGCCGCATCTTGGCTTGCGGACGATTTCAGTTTAATAAACAATAGTGGTCCAATATTCTTTGAAAGAATAACAGTACGATCAACTGCCACTGTTTCAGAAACCAAATCAGTTCCGTCATATACAGGTGTGTAGGTTCCATCTTCAGTTGCCGAGGACTCCAAACCTAAAGTAGCTGTGGTCCAAGCAGCTGGCATAATAACAGCAATCTCGTTGTACCCGGCCACATCAATAGCTTCAGTTATATCCTCATTTATCGCAA
Source organism: Clostridia bacterium (assembly GCA_003566675.1). Classification (GTDB taxonomy): domain Bacteria; phylum Bacillota; class Sulfobacillia; order SLMV01; family SLMV01; genus PWUC01. The sequence continues at coordinate 3,119 of PXCI01000162.1, read as the reverse complement.
TCGTCACTGTTTTCTTTTCGCTGGTTTGCAGAAAACCAAAGTTTCCTGTGTAATCTTTGACTAAAATACTTTGAGCCATTTTGAACCCTCCTGACTACGAAATAAAACGAATAGGGTTACATTACAAATTGCACAAACACCTTGCAGGAAGCATCTCCCCCAGCTCTGGTTCTTACAACCCTGAGAGTATCTCCTGCTTCAAAAGCTGTTCTGGCCTGTACCAGCTCAGTAGCTCTTACTACATCACTGGCAGACTTATTAATCATACTCATAGCATCTGTCACAGCATTAGTAGTTCCATTGCGTACCTGAATGGTATTGTCGTTGGCACCGTTGGTACCACCAACCACCAAGAACACATCCAACACTGTAAGGTCTCTGTCAAGCACTGTGTCTACATTGCCTGTGGCAGCATCCGGTACATCAATTGTCATAGTCTGAACCACACCATGCTTACCCTCAGTACCATCTTCTTCAATCACACCAAAACCATTAGCTAAAACCATACTTTTTCTAAATCTTGTCTTACCGATCATCTTTACACCCCTTTCTTTTTAGGGAGGGCAGCTGGGGAAACACCACCTTACAGGCACCCTCCCTTAGTTAATTAATCTATGCCGGGAATTGTCCATATACCCAAAACCAGTCAGACCATCCACACTCATAACGCATGTATGCTCTATACTTTGCAACCAGCTCATCAAACTCTTCAGCCATTGCAAACTCTAGGGGTACACGATCAAACCACTTTAGATAACGTTGCATATAACGACTGTCTGCAAGGAACCATCGATTATCATCGGCCAGATAATCCCACACGATTAAACGATATCGGCCCTCGTGGATATTAGGATTATTCTCTGCTGTATTGATTTTCTTAGCAGACTGAATCAATTCCCAACCCATTTCTTCAAGCTCCACACCCACAATCAGGGTATCAGGAACTACTGAAATTTTATTGCCTCTGTCATCTTTAAATCCTCTCATGAGATTCTTAGTTGTCTGTAGATTTGCATGGTTCAAAGACAATGTCCCAGCATTACTTCGTGAAACAGGACCATCCGGAGACTTGGTAGGATGATCAGAAGCACATAAACGCTTACCATCTGCCCCGATAGTTTCTACAGTATTACCTTCTGCATCTGTTCCGGTGTCTGCATCAGCATAGTTGAATACCATTGCGGCATCCATTTCTCTACGTCTGGCGGCTGCTTCGGCCAAGTCAGCGGGTCGTTGGTTTATGATATTATGCATATCATCGTCAAACAACTTCCGCTCAATCTTGAATCCGTCAGCATACTCCGGAAACTCATAGGTCTTTTTGTACTGCACATAAGGACGGTCATAATCCACAGTTCCCTGAAACTTACGGAACAGTCCCATGGCACCGATGGAAAGGTCATCCTCATAAGGTTTATCAGTTGTTTTCTTTGAGAACAGGGAATCAATCATGGTTGGAATCTGATCATACTGGTTGTAAAAAATTTCCCCCAAGATAGGTTCCAGCAGCTCACCAAAGTGTTCTACTCTCGCCATAGCCATTTCATTTCACCTCCATTATATTTTTATTTTAGGTTGCTCCCTGTTTCGTATCATAAGACACAAGGCAGGAAGAGAAAATAACGTGTGCTACAAGGTTTGTCTTATCAACGTGTAAGATGGTCAAAGGCTTATCATTATCGTTTGCAATGTTTGTAGCCCCATCAATACCATCACCCGTATCATTGATTGTAACACCCTGCCCTACTTTGACAGAAGCGTGAACATCTGTCGTGGCTGCTGCTGTACCGTCTTTCTGAGTGATCGGGCAGCGATAAACCTGTCCGGGAGTGATCCAACCTCCACGAACCTTACCAGCTGCGGCAGCTGTGGACAAACAAACTACAGCTGTTTTCATCTGTCCGGTAACGGCCAGCTTCAGTTCACCATCATCGAAATAATATACTCTACCAATAACTCCGGTAACTCCGGCAGCCAAGGTAAATTCTACTACATCTTTTGGAGCTGCAATTTCCACAGACCCCGCAATCAGACTTCTAACATGTTGAAATGCCATCTTTGTTCACCTCTTTTCTTATATTTTTCCCCTACGTTTCATTTGAGCATAATACTTATCATGGCCAATCCCATAACGGTCAGCGATTTTTTTCTGTGCTTCGGTCAGCTGGGAAGAAGGCGTTTTTTCATCTGCTGGGGGTCCCCCACTGCCTTCAACCTTTCGCTTGCTTCGAAGCTCCTGTTTCTTACGTTGTTTTTCAGTCAGGTGTTCCTTCATTTTAGGTCTCAGGATTATAGCTGCCGCATCCACAAGGGATAAGCCTAAATCTTCTGCCTTATCTTCTATGTCGTCTTTGTTCTGCATATACAGATCACCAAACTCTTTCTTAGCTTCCGCTTCCTGTTGTTGTCTTACTCGTGTTACTTTATCCTCCTCAATCATGGATTCAATTTTATTGAGCTTCTGGTCAAGAGCCGGATTCCCCGGAGCTGATCCTTGGTCTCCTGTCTGACCTTGCTGCCCTTGCTGTTGTCTGTACGCTGCCATACGATCCGCTACCTCCTTTGGGGTTAGTCCCGAAGCTTGAACCACAGATTGCCCTGCCTGAACATAAGGACTAATCTCATCCAGCTTCGAAACACCGAACATCTTCGCCAACTTCTTTCTTTCTCTTTGAAGTCTCCGCTCAATTGCTTGATCCACTTCCTCCTGTGAGCGATAAGTAGTTTCTTCTCCCTCACCTGCATCATCGTCCTCGCCTTCTGGTAAATCAACGTTGTCGTCCAAATCATCAGAATTGGGATCAGTTACTTCTTCGCCCTCTGTACCTTCTGTTCCTACGTCATCGTAAAGCTCTTCTGTTCCTGACATTCTACCTCTCCTTTCCGTTTTAGGCTCGTCAGCCATTATTCCGGTTATAGTTCGTCAACTTACTCTTATCCACCAAAAGGTTTTCTCATGCCTTCTTTTGTCAGTCCTTTGGATGCTTCATACTTCATTCGTGCTTCCTTGGAAAGAGGCTTTCCGGAAGCCTGTACTGTTTGCATACTTCTTTCTGCCGGACCGCCCGGGCCATCTTTGCCCTTGTTAAAACCATTGTGAAATACTCCTTTGCTTATAG
>PXCI01000298.1 GCA_003566675.1 Clostridia bacterium | reverse complement strand
TGCCACAAAAAAGGCCATGAGAAACAGACCCGCCATTAGCAGCAGAAGGAGCAGTCCCCACCGGACGCGCCTCCAGCTAAACAATTCCATGAGCCTCCGCCCATCGGTCCCAGGCCTCTTCCACCTGAGCCACAAGGGATTCCTTTGACCCGGAATTGTCAATCACCCGGTCCGCTCTCTGAACCTTCTGTTCCAGAGGCATCTGGGCCTCGAGCCTTCTCCTGGCCTCGTCCTCGGAAAGTCCATCGCGCTGCACTACTCGGCGCACCTGCTGTTCAGGACGGCACCAGACCACCCAGACCTCGTCACACATGGCCTCTAGGCCCGCCTCATAGAGCAGGGGAACATCGAGCACCACAACCTGGGCCCCTTGTCCCTTCGCCCTGGACACCTGGCGCCTCATCTCGTCCACTATGGCAGGGTGGGTGATCCCATTCAGACGTCGTCGAGCCTCCGCATCGGAAAATACCCGCGCCCCCAGGAGGCGCCGGTCCAGCTGACCATCCGCATCCAGAACATCCTCACCAAACTCCTCGACGGTGCGATCGTAGATAGGATACCCAGGTCTCATCAGGCAGCGCGAAATCTCATCGGCGCTGATCACTGGGGCCCTGCCCTGCCGCAGGAAGTCGCAAACCGTGGTCTTACCCGATCCGAGGCCCCCGGTAACCCCCACGATTCGCGGGCCCCGCGAATCACGACTCATCTTCCTGGCGGCCTGGGAGTTTATCCAGGGTACTCTCCCGGAAGCGTTTCTCGGAATAGGCCGACAACCTCCACGTTCCGTCTTCGCGGGGACGAACCGTCATCTCACCGGTGAACGAATGCTCCTCCACCAGCATCCTCTGACACTCTCTCAACTGTTCCTCGTTGTCAAACTTCATGGAAAAAGCATACATATCTTTCGGGCGGAAATCTCGCCCCCTCACCTCCATCTAGTTCTGGCACGACGGGCAGTAATGCGTACCTCTGCCCCCCAACACGCTGCGTTGAATCAACGCCGCACAACGGGGACACGCTTGGCCGACCCTTCCATAGACCGACAGATGCTGGCGATTTCCCCCCTCGCATCCCTGGCCATCGCGGTACGTCGAGAAGGTCGTTCCACGGTGCCGAATTGCCTCCGTCAGAACCCCTCGCACACTCTCCAACAGGCCCTCCCACCGACCCTCAAGGGTCGAGGCTCGCCGGATGGGATCAACACCGGCATAGAACAGGGCCTCATCAGCATATATGTTCCCCAGCCCGGACACCAGTCTCTGATTGAGCAACCTGGACTTGATGGGTGAGCGGCTCTGACCCAGCAGGGCACCAAAACGGTCACCGTCCAGATTCGGATCAAGGGCGTCCACGCCGACCCGGTCACCGAGAACCTCCGATACACCGGAAGGGGCCATGATCCACCGACCAAAACGGCGCGGTGCCCGGTAGCAAACCCGGCCCCGGCCCCTGAGGTCCCACACAACGTGGGTGTGCTGATCAACCAGCCCCGGCGCCTCTGGATAGTGGATCATCGTACCGGACATGCCAAAATGTACGGCCCAACCCCGCCTGTGATCCAGTTCAACCAGCAAATACTTCCCCTTACGACCCAGACCCGTGATCTGGCTCCCCACGGTGAAACGATTGGGATCCTCTCCAGGGGAAATCTCGAGGATGTCCCGGCGTGAGAACCGGGCTTCCATGATCACCGCACCCAGAAGGTGAGGCGTGAGACTTCTTTTCAGCGTCTCAACTTCGGGTAGCTCGGGCATCAGTCGTCCTGTAGATGCACGGGGTGCATGTCGTACCAGTTGGAGCCAACCTTCAGATCCACCTTCAACGGTACCTTCAGCACCGTCGACTTCTCCATCACATCGCGCGCCAGGACACACAGATCGTCGACCTGGGTCTCCTTGACCTCCCAAATCAGCTCATCATGCACCTGCAAGAGCAGATGGCAGTCGATGTCCGTCTCTGTGAGGGCCGTGGCCATTTCGATCATCGCCTTCTTAATAATATCGGCCGCTGTGCCCTGCAGGGGGGTGTTCATCGCTGCCCTCTCAGCGAAGCGCCTACGGTGCCAGACCCGATCGTTGATCTCGGGGAGATGCCGGATGCGCCCCATCAGTGTGCGGACGTATCCGTTGCTTCTGGCCTCCGCGATGACGCGCCTGAAGTAGTCTCGGACCCCCGGGAGCCGTTCCAGGTAGTCGTCGATATATTTCTGTGATTCGGCAGGATCGATATCAAGGCTCCTCGACAGGCCATAGCCGCTGATCCCATATATGATGCCGAAGTTAACTGCTTTTGCCGCTGAACGCATCTCGGGGGTAACCTCATCCGGTGTCACACCGAAGACCTCCGCTGCCGTTCTACTATGAATGTCCTCGCCACGCGTGAAGGCCTCAATGAGTTTATCGTCCGAGGAGACATGAGCCAGTATGCGAAGCTCGATCTGGGAATAATCCGCAGCCACAAGCTTCCATCCCGGTTCTGTGCCGAAGGCTCGTCTCAACTGCCGGCCCTCTTCATCCCGAATGGGGATGTTCTGCAGATTTGGATCAGCACTGGATAGGCGACCCGTCGCGGTCACGCACTGTTTAAACGTCGTGTGGATCCGACCCGTACAGGGCTCAATTTGCTTCAGCAATCCGGTGACGTAAGTCCCCCTGAGCTTGACAAGATGCCTGTACAGCAGGACCAGTCTCGGCACTTCATGTTTCGTGGCCAGCTGCCCGAGCACCTCCGAATCCGTGGAGGGGCCGGTCTTGGTGCGCTTAATAACATCAAGCTTCAGTTTCTCAAAGAGAATGACGCCAAGCTGCTTAGGAGAGTTGATGTTAAACTCCTCCCCTGCCTCATTCCAGATTTGTTGCTCAAGATCCGAGGTGCGAAGGGCCAGATCCTCGCCCTGTTTTGTGAGAATCTCCTCGTCAGCCTGGATCCCACGCCTCTGCATCGCGGCGAGGATCGGTATGAGAGGGGCCTCAATCTCGGCAAACAGGGGCCCAAGTCCGGCCACATCGAGCTCGACCTCCAGCGCAGAGGCCAGGGATTCCATGGCCTGCAGGCGTGCGGAACTGAACGCCACCAGGGCCTCAGCGTCCCCAATATCGGCATCTTCATGTGTGGGAATGGAAGACCCCAGGTAGCCATATCCCAGGCCCTCCAGGGGATAGGAGGAACGGGTCGGGTCAGCCACGTATGCGGCAACCTTGATATCGAATAAATGGGAGGCAAATTGCCGGACTCCAGCCCAGACCAGAAGCGGCTTAAAATGGTACCCAGTGACGCGCCCGTCCCTGATAGCGGCGATCTTCTTCAGCAACTCACGGGCAAGATGACCTCCTGTGTCGTCGGCATTGTTGACGGTACAGGCATAGCCTTCGGATGGCAGGTGCACAGAGACATACAGGGGCCCACCATCATCTCCAATCACCCAGTCCACCACTGCGTCCGCGCCGTCATCAATTTCGGGCAGGGAATCCTCGTCCTCCAGGATCTTCATAGCCTCGATGGCGACTCCCTCGTCGAACTCCCGCGGCAAATCATCAAGTCCGAGTCTCTCGACGATGCTGGTAAAACCCAGACGTCTGAGGACCTCAGCCAGAGCCGCGGCATCCTGCTCCTGGATCCTGCAGTCTTGCAGGGACACCTCCACGGGAATGTCGCACCGTATGGTGCCCAATTCCTTGCTCAACAAGGCCAACTCTCGATTCTCACGAAGGGACTCCGGCAGTTTCTTGCCCCACACGCGATCGATGTTTTGCAGCGTCTCCTCCAGGGTGCCAAACTCCTTGAGCAACCTCACCCCGGTCTTCTCTCCAACTCCGGGTACGCCCGGTATGTTGTCCGAAGAATCCCCCATCAGACCCTTGAGATCTGCCAGGCGCTCCGGGGGCAGTTCTAATTCCTCTTCAACCCTCTCGCGGTCATAGCGATCCATCCGGGTGATGCCCCGCCGCGTGAGCAAGACCCCCACGCGCCCCGACACCAGCTGCAGAAAGTCCCTGTCCCCGGTCACAATCAGGACATCCCTGCCCTCGGAGGCAAACCGGGCCGCCACGGTTCCTATGACATCGTCGGCCTCCACCCCCTCGATTTCCAGGCTGGGAATCCCCATCGCCTGTAACACGTCCCTGGCATAGTCAAACTGCGGTCGCAGATCATCGGGCATGTCCGGCCGGTGCCCCTTGTAGTCAGGGTACTTCTCCAGCCGATACTCAGGCCGACCCG
>PXCI01000171.1 GCA_003566675.1 Clostridia bacterium | reverse complement strand
GGGAGGCCTGTCGCCGCGCGACAGCCCTGCATGATTTGCAGGACGAGCTGATCCAACACCGGAAAAGTGACGACTATTCCTCGAAGCGATCCCGCATCATCTGATCGAAAACCTCGACATACAGCGTGTCGTCCTCCCGAAACAGCACGAAGGCGTTGGAACCGTCCGCTTCGAGCTGGGGCAAATCGCCGCTGATCCCGCCGCTGGCCGTGAGGATGGGATAAACACCGTCCAGTGGTGTATTGCCGTAGTTGCCCGGCAGCACCGAAAGATGGATCGTTCCGCCCGAGAAGCTGGCTTCACCGCTGATTTCGACCCGATCAAGCACGGGTCCGGGCGCAAACTGGACCTCAAGCACCGCATTGTCGCCATGGCTGTAGTCGCCGTCGATGGACAGCGTGGCCGATTGACCAGGGCTGGCCACCAGGCGCCCCTTATTGATCACATCCCCGAGCTGGCCGCCGGCGCCGAAGATGGTGCCCTCTTCAATCATCAGGCTGCCGGAGTACTCCAAAGGCTGACCGGAAAAAAGGGTGACGCCGTTTTCGACCTGGATATGGCCCGAGGCATTGGCGCCGAGCGGACCTTCAATGGGAAACGGCAGATTCAGGACACCGCTGTGATTGAAAACCAGCGTGCCCGCGCCCCCATTGAACAAAATGCCTCCGTCCAGCTCCATCTGCCCCGGCGACTCGGGCGGCTCACCGGACGGCCCGCCGACAACCATTTCGCCATCGGAGCCCGAGTTGGCCCCGACCACCAGCAGGTAATTGGCCGGAAGACCGGGTCCGGTCAACTGCAGCAGGGCGCCATCAGCCAATCGCATGATGCCGTTGTTGCTATTGCCCACGTGCAGGCGATTGCCGGAGAGCAGCGACCCGGCGCCGGTCAGCAACAGTTCGCCTTGGCTATTCCCGGCCTGACCCAACGTCGAAGTCGTGGTGAACAGGACCTGACCACCATTGCTGATGGACATCTCGCCCGAGCCGGTATGTCCAAGCCAGAACGGTCCGCTGAATTCCGCGCTTGAGCCGGCCCCACTCACGCTTAGCCTGCCAGTCCCGGAAGCGGCCTGACCGATACTGGTTGTGCCGCTGAGCACTTCCCATCGACCACCGGCGAGGATGTTCAGCTCGCCGAACCCTGATCCGCCGATGGCCGCCGATGCCGCCTGCCAGCTCGACCCGGCGCCGCTGATGGTAACGCTGCCGTTGCCGGCAGACTGGCTACCCAAGATCGAACTCGTTCCCGACTGCAAACTGCCGCCGTTGAGGATGCTCAATTCGCCCCGGCTGGTGTGGCCCACGGAAAAGCTGCTTCCGGTCTCAGCCGCATCACCGTCGATCACAGCCGGATTCGGGTCGTCGGTGTTGATACGAACGCTGTTGATTCCGGCATTCGGCACGCCGTTGGTCCAGTTGCTGAAATCAAACCAGTCTTCGGACTCGACCCCGGTCCATTCGTTGGCCAGCGCTCCGGCCGCCGCCAGCAAACTGGCAGCGGCCAGTCCCATCGTCGAACGATGATTCATGCTGTTCTCCCGTTTCGTTCCATCGAATCTTGATTACCGCTCTTCTTCCGCCATCGGCCTTGCTGCTGCCGAGCTGTCCAGCTCCAGGCCGGCCACACGACCAACCACGGTGGCGAGCTGGGACGTACCGCCAGCACCAGGCTCCTCGAATCGATCGTCAAACAGGCGATCGAAATCGGCTTCGATGGCCCCCATGTCCGTGCGCCCACCCAACACTCGCGGAAAGCCCGGTCCGCGCTGGTCGTGCTCCGGCGGCGGCGCGAAGGCCGGATCACCGGCATTGAGCAAGGGACTGGCTGCCTGCGGATGATGGCTGACCGTCGGCCCGCCGTTGTCACCCAGCGGACCAAGCAGCGGATCGTCGCCGAACAGGTTGCCCGTACCAGTCGGTGCAAAACCGTTGGCATCCGTGACGAGGGTGTAGTCCAGCTCCAACTCCTCGCCGGTATCGACATCTCCGGGAGCCGGATTCACCTCGGCGGACGTCCACGCCACCACGTCGTTGCCGTTTCCGTCGGCCGCCTGGTTGTCGGCGACCACCGAGTTGAACAAGCGGATGGTGCCGGTATCGTTGCGGAAGGAAATCCCGCCACCCAGGCTCAAAACCGGGTCGGTTGCCGTGTTGTCGACGATGGTGACGTGTTCCAGGTGGGCCAGGTGAAAGGCCTGCCGATGCACGGAAACACCGCCTCCGCGAGGCGCTTGGTTGCCCGAGATGGTCGTATTGACGATGCGCAACGCGGGTTCCGAACCGGGGCCCGAGAATTGCCGGAGCATCAGTCCACCGCCCTCGGCGCCGCTGGTGTTGCCGTGAATGGCGCTGTCGGCGATGAGCCCTTGACTGAACACCCGAATGAAGGCTCCGCCGCCGCTGGAATCGGTCTGATTGCCGGCGATGGTCGTGCGCTGGATATCCAGATCGAAGCCTTCGAACCAGACTCCAGCGCCAACGCTGTCGCCGGCATTGGCGGAGACGACACTGTCATGAAGAACCAGTTCGCCGCCGTTGACGGTAACGCCACCGTAGGAGGTAATCGACCCGACAAGGTTGTTGGTGATCTGGCTATCGAAAACGTGAAGGTCGCCCGCCGACCAGACCCCGCCGCCGGCGTTGGCGCTGATGATCGTGTCATGGACCACGAGCAAATCGCTGCTGAATGATCGAACGCCGACTCGATTGTTTCCGCTGATTACGGAGTTGAGAATGGCAGTCCCACTGGCGCGAAAATCGATTTCGAGACCTTTCCACTGATTGTCGATCAGATGAACATGCTCCAGCACCAGGTTGTCGACGCCCTGGGCAAATATGGCACCGGTCCCCACCAGGTTGGAGTCTCCGGCGTTGGTCAGCGTAAGGTCGGCGATATGGACGTCGTTGGCCTGACCGGCGTTGGCGCCGTCGATATCGAATATCGCGGCAATCTGGTTGCCGTTGACGGTCAGCTCGCCGGCGCCCGGCCCCGAGATGATCAAATCCTCGGTGACGGCAATGACGCCAGCGGTCAGGACAATCTCGCCGTTGACCGAAAACACGATGGTGTCCTGTCCAACCTGTCCGGACTGGCACCCGCCGTGCGCCGTGTCTTCATTGGCCGAGCGAACGGCATCGCGCAGCGTACAGGCAGCCGGGTCGCTCCCGTCAGCCAGGGAATCCACCTCGATAGTGTTGCCGTTGGCCCGGCCCATCTGACCACTTTCCGGCGGGGTCCAATCGCCTGCGGCGGCACATGCCGCCCACATCACCGTGAGCAGGCCGGCTGCCGTCAAGCCTTTGGCAAGAACGCTATTCATGAAACCTCCGGTGGTCGCGTGCCAATGCGATTTCGCTTCGAGCCCTGTTTCTAGGCCAAATCCCGACCGCAGGCATGACGAACGCATGATTTTTGAATGACTTTTCAAAAAAGCCGCAGTCGGGCGGCTGAAACGTGCCGGGGGAAATCGAATTCAGGGAAAAAAGTCACCGCCGCGCTGAGCGAGAGCCTGCACCGCTTCGACGCCTTCGAGCTGAACTGGAACACGCGCCAGCTTTTCCGGGAGGGTCAGCCCGTGGCCTTAGAGCCCAAGGCGCTGGAACTGATTCGCTACCTTCTACTGCACCGCGATCGGGCCATCGACAAGGAAAAATTGGCCGTCAGCGATGGCGGTGAACGCCAGCCCGGATGAATCCTGATCTACATCTGGGGAAGTAGCAATTCGAAGCGATTGCTGAAAATCTCGTCGTTATTCCGCTCTATCGATGCCTGAACCCAGAACCCGCCGGTCAGCAAGAAAAAACGGTACTGCTTCCTGTAGTGATAGTGCCCGACGTACTGCCGCCAGGCGCCGGCGTCTCTGGTATGAAAACAACGTCGCCGATTCGGGCGACCGGCACGCAGTCGCCATTCAATCGAACCAGCACCCCACTCAGATGCAGTTGCCCGACAGCGCCAATGTGTACTTCGCCCTGCCCGGAAAGCTGCAGGGCCATCGAGGTATCCAGGGTGATGCCACTGTTGTTCACCGTTATAGTCCCGGCAGAGCTGGTTATCGTGACACCGCTATTGGTTACGGCAACCGTGTTTTCGCCGTTTGCCGAAGTGAGCGTGTTTACCCGGCGGCAAACAATGGCCCCGCCCGAGATTCCTACCATCACCTGGTTGACGGGGCAGGTCGCATCCGCGATTCCCGGACCTTCTGGACCTTGCGGCCCTT
>PXCI01000032.1 GCA_003566675.1 Clostridia bacterium | reverse complement strand
GGGCCCCGGGATATTGAAGATTCCATGGCTCATGCCAGAAGAGCTGCCCACAGAGCCATTTCATCATTGAGGAGCAGATCGCTATGCAAGACAGACTGAAAAATACAGGAGCATTCTGCTGCAGTTGTGGTGCGACCATTGAGACGGAGCCCATCGCAGATCTTCTGCGACGTCACCCCGATGTAGCGGAGGTCGGCGAACACCCCTGCCTCTGTGCTCCGGAGGGATTGGAGTACCTGGCAGAAAGAATCAGAGAGACAGGTGTCGGCCGGGTCATGATTGCGTCGTGTTTTTCAGGGCACCGGGAGAGCCTGTGGCGAGCCGCTCTCAAAGATGAGGGGCTGGACCCCGATCTTCTCATCGTTGCCCCCGTGCGGGAGTGGGATGATGGATCGGCCCGGCTAGACGCCGTCACCATGGCCCTGGGACATCTTCAGCAGCTGGAGCCCAGGGCACCCTCGCCGGTCCCGGTCACGCAAAGGGCCCTCGTGGTCGGAGCGGGAACTGGCGGCATGCGAACCGCCCTGAATCTTGCCCGGATGGACGTCGATGTCCTACTGGTCGATGAGAAGGGCGTCGGGGCTCGAACCTGGTTTGAGCGGGATGCCTGCCGGTCTGACCTGGTGTCGCAAATGGTAGCGGAGATCTCGGACAGTGAACGCATTGAGACCGCGGCTCCTGCCCGGATCAGGGACGTCCAGGGCCAGATCGGTGACTTCACCGTCACCTCCGAGGTAGCCGGTGAGGTGCGAAAGGATCGCGTCGGTGCGATCATCCTGGCCACGGGATACCAGGCCGAATTCCCCCGGGAACAGCTCGGAATAGCTCCCGGCGGTGCTGTCCTCGGCCTTTCACGATTCTGGGACTTTCTCTCAAATGCAGAGGGCGTTACCGTCGCTGGCACGAGCCGGGCCTTCGACATCGTCTTTGTGCTCCGGGAGGAGGACGAAGCCGGCAAACTGCCCTTCGTCGCCGCCCTGCAGCAGGCTATCGCTGCGAAAAAAGAGCTCAAGTCCGAGGTGCACCTGCTGTTTGGCAACGCCAAGGTCGCCGGAGGTGGACTGGAACAGCTCTACCAGGAGGCACGAAGAATGGGCGTGGTCATGGTCAAGTACGACGAGTTCCCCCGCATTGCCGAGACGGCCGTGCCGGTGACCTACCAGGCGGATGAGGGCGAACGTCGGCCCCTGGAACTGTCCTTCACCGGAGAGCAAATGGGTGCTGATCCCGGCCCTGTGGACATGGCCTTGGCTGCGGACATCATGGTCTCGGGAGAGGACTTGCTGCCCTCGGAGCAGACCCGACACATGGCAGATCTTTTGGGCCTTGAGAAGACCTCAACGGGTTTCATCAGTGCAGACAACGTATTCATGACTCCGGTGCGAACCAGTCGGCGGGGCATTTTCGCGGTCGGCGGCTGCAGGGGACCCATAACCCTTCCCGAGATCTCTGCGGAGGCTGACGAGGCAGCGCTTGCCGCCTACGGCATACTGTCTTCGGCCGTGTTGGAGATCCTGGACCACGTCGCGGTGGTCGAGCCAGACAAATGTGCCCTGTGCCTGACGTGTATTCGGAGCTGTCCGGGCGGCGCTATTGTCGTGGATCACGAGCGTAACGCAGCTAGGGTAGCCCCAGAGGCCTGCCAGGGATGCGGCATCTGTGCCAGTGAGTGTCCCGCGGATGCAATCCAGCTGGAACACTTCACCGATCGGGAGATCCTCTCGGTGCTGGAAGTCTTGAGGGAGGTGGGACAATGAGTCAGGCCGCCAGAGCCACAACGGAGGTCAGAGTGGTTGCTTTTTGCTGCGAGAATTCCGCCTGCCAGGCGGCAGAGGATGGGTTCCGCCTGGGCCTGACCCTGCCCGCGGAGGTGCGAATCGTTCGCGTTCCGTGTGCGGGCAAAGTGGATGAACTCTACGTTATGAGGGCTTTCGAGGAGGGCGCCGACGGCGTTGCCGTCCTGGCCTGTCAGACCGATGCCTGTCGCTACCTTCGCGGTAACGTGCGGGTGCAGAAGCGCCTTCGCCATGTAGAGGGGCTCCTCAAAGAGATCGGACATTCCCCCGGGACGATCCGGTATGCTTCGCTGGCCCCCAACATGACGATTCGCCTGTCAGACACGTTGCGAGCGTTCATAGAGGACTTGAAGGAGCTGGGAGAAGGAGGGCGGTGAGATCATGATTGTAGCTGATAGAAAGCCCCTGGGCGATCTCCTTGCGATGCTCGAAGGCACCGAAAAGGTGCTGATCGCCGGTTGTGGCACCTGTGTGACTGTCTGCCTGGCCGGAGGCGAGAAGGAAGTTGCGCTGATGGGTTCTGCCCTTCGCATGGCGCGGAAATCCGAGGGGAACGAGATCATCACCGTTGAGACGATGATCGAGAGGCAGTGCGAGTGGGAGTTCATCGACGAGGTGCGAGACCTGGCGCAGGACTGCGATGCCGTTTTGTCGCTGGCCTGTGGCGCTGGAGTCCAGGCTATGGCGACGCGCCTTGAGACCGTGCCCGTTTTTCCCGCCCTTGACACCCAGTTCATCGGCATCGTCGAGCAGCAGGGCGTCTGGACGGAGCAATGCAAGGCCTGTGGGTCCTGCAAGCTGGACAGGACAGGCGGCATCTGCCCCGTGGTGCGGTGCGCCAAAAGCATCATGAACGGTCCCTGCGGCGGTTCCCAGGATGGAAAGTGCGAGATTGACCAGGCGACCGATTGTGCCTGGCATCTCATCTACGACCGCCTGAAGGTGCTGGGCCGCCTGGCGATGCTGGAAGAACTCGAACCACCCAAGGATTGGTCCACCAGTTCCCACGGCGGTCCGCGTACGGTCAGGCGGGAGGATATGATCCTATGAGCAGAGAACTGAGTGGCAGAAATTTAAAGACCGATAGCAAGCTGGAACGGATCCTCCCGGCGGGTGAATTTGCCGTTTGTGGCGAGCTCGGCCCTCCAAGGGGTGCCGACCCGAATGCCATTCGCAAGCACGCGGCGGAACTGCGGGGTTATGTCGATGCGGTCAACCTCACGGACAACCAGACCGCAATCGTGCGCATGTCAAGCATCGCCGCAGGGGTGCTGGTCCGTGAGCAGGGACTGGAGCCGGTGATTCAGATGACCTGCCGCGACCGCAATCGCCTCGCCCAGCAGGCGGACTTTCTCGGTGCAGCTGCCCTGGGACTGAACACCGTCCTCTGTCTTTCGGGGGATCACCAGGTGTTCGGCGATGACAAGACCGCCAAGAATGTCTACGATATCGATTCAATGCATCTAATCCAGATGGTGGCCCGGATGCGGGATGAGAAGAAGTTCATGTCCGGTTCGGACATCGAGGGACTCGAGCCCCGTTTCTTCGTCGGCGCAGCGGCCAACCCCTTTGCCGACCCCTTTGAATACCGGGTGATGCGGCTGGCAAAGAAGGTGAAGTCCGGTGCGGATTTCATCCAGACCCAGGCCATATATGATGTCGAGCGTTTCGCAGAGTGGATGAAGGCCGTCCGGGACCGGGGTCTGCACGAGAAGGTCCACATCATGGCCGGCCTGGTCCCGCCCAAATCGGCGGGTGCCCTGCGCTACATGAAGAAAAACGTCTCGGGAATGCGCATACCGGACGCCCTCATCAGGCGGATGTCGAGGGCCTCGGATCCCCGCAATGAGGGCATCAACATCACCGTGGATATCATCCGCGAGGTCAAAGCTATCGACGGAGTACACGGTGTACACATCATGCCCATCATGTGGGAAGAGGCGCTTCCCGTAATCGTGGAACGAGCCGGGCTTCTGCCCCGGCCGAGACTATAGATAGTGCTCCAAGTAGGGGGTGGAATGAAGTGGCCATTGATGTAAGTACGTTGGATCCTGCATTCAAATATGAGTTGGCGTCGCAGCCGGGAGCCGAGAATATCCAGGCCTGCTTCACCTGTGGGGTATGCACGGCGAGCTGTCCCGTCAGCGAGGTTGAGCCTCGCTACAATCCGCGGAAGCTGATACGGATGATTTCCTGGGGGATGCGAGAGGAACTGCTCTCGTCCGAGCTGATCTGGCAGTGCAACCAGTGCTACAACTGCTACGCCCACTGTCCACAGAACGTGAAATTCACGGATGTGGTTACTGTCTTGCGGCGTATGGCGGCGAGGGAGGGTTATGCCAATCCTGCAATGGCTGAGACCATTGCCCAGGTCGACAAACAGATCCAGGAGCTGAGGCGAGATCTTGTCAGCAGGGTTGTCTCGCGAGGGGTTCGGGACAGCGATCTGCGCAAAGTGCTGGCCCAGCTGATCCAGGAGAGAGGCGAGGAGGAGAATTGCTGATGGCGGAACCGCAAAAGACTCCGGCTGGCTCTGTTCTGGTGGTCGGCGGCGGCATCGGCGGAGTGCAGACTGCCCTCGATCTCGCTGACAGCGGCTACTACATCTACCTGGTGGAGAAATCACCCTCCATCGGTGGAGTCATGGCCCAGCTGGATAAGACCTTTCCAACCAACGATTGTGCCATGTGCATCCTGGGACCGAAACTGGTCGAATGCAGCAGGCACCTGAATATCGAGAACATTACCTACGCGGAGCTGGTGGGCCTCGAAGGCGAAGAGGGAGCCTTCACCGCCCGCATCAAGAAGCACCCGCGTTACATTGACGTGGAAAAATGCACGGGCTGTGGCGAGTGCGCCGAGGTTTGCCCGGTCACCGCCCTGAGCGAATACGATGAGTGCCTGGTCGACCGAAAGGCCGTGTACCGCCCCTTTCCCCAGGCCTCACCGAACGTGTTCACCATCGAGAAACTCAAGGAGCGTCGGCTCTGTGAATTGAACTGTCCTGCGGGGTGCGACGCCCAGGGATACATTGCCCTGATCGCCCAGGGGAAGTTCGAGGAGGCCCTGACCCTCATCAAGGAGACCGTTCCCCTTCCGGGAGTCATGGGAAGGATCTGTGTCCATTCCTGCGAGGACAACTGCAGGCGCAACGCCCTGGACGAATCCATCAGCGTCGCCGGCCTGAAGCGATTTGCCGCCGACGTCGTAGAATCAGACGATGTCAATCCCCCCCAGGGGGAGCCGAAGGATGAGAGAGTGGCCATCGTCGGGTCCGGTCCCGCAGGTCTTTCCTGCGCGTATTACCTGGCCCTGGCAGGATACAGGCCCACCATCTACGAGGCCCTTCCCGTCGCCGGCGGCATGCTGGCCGTGGGTATTCCCGAGTATCGATTGCCGCGAGACGTCCTGCAGCAGGAGATCTCAGCCATCGAGAGGGTCGGGGTCGAGATCAAGACGAACTCACCCATTGGCGACGAGCGGACCTTGGACAGTCTGTTTGACGACGGCTACAGTGCCGTGTACGTGGCAGTGGGCGCTCACCGGGGCCGGGCCATGAACGTTCCTGGAGAGGACACCCCCGGTGTGATGCAGGGTGTGGATTTTCTTCGCGAAGCCAACCTGGGCGAGCTGGCCCCCGAGGAGGTCGCTGGTCGCAGTGTAGCTGTCATCGGAGGTGGCAACGTGGCCATGGATGCGGCCCGCACTGCTGTCCGACTCGGGGCCCGGGACGTCCGGGTTCTGTATCGGCGCAGCCAAAGAGAGATGCCCGCTCTTCCGGAGGAGGTCTCCGGAGCTGTCGAGGAGGGCGTGACGATGGATTTCCTCGTCAACCCTACCCGATTCCACAGCTCCGACGGCCGCCTCGAGAGCATGACCTGTGTGCGCATGCAGCTTGGCGAGCCCGATGAGTCCGGCCGCAGAAGGCCGGAAGAGATCCCCGGGTCCGAGTTTGACCTCGAGGTTGACACCGTGATCGAGTGTATTGGCCAGAATGTGGATCTCTCCTGGGCCGAGGGGACCGGGGTGGATCACGACGGATGGACCGTCGAGGCGAATCCCGCGACCCTGGTGACCACAAGAGAGGGAGTCTTCGCCGGCGGCGATGCCGTGACCGGACCGTCGATTGCGGTGGAGGCGGTGGCCGACGGCAGAAGGGCTGCCGAATCCATTCGGCGTTACCTGTCCGGGGAGGACATGGAAAAGGACCGCGAGGAGATCCTCACCGCGGATCGTGCCATGGATGACCTGCCCCCAGGGCTGCCCAGCCAGTCTCGCCTTGTTGTTCCCGAGATGGAGGGGGAGGAGAGGGCCTCTTCCTTTGCCGAGGTCGTGACCGGGTATGACGAGGATACGGCCCGGGCCGAGGCCGAACGTTGCCTCGATTGCGCGATCTGCTCGGAGTGCAAGGAATGCGTGAAGGTCTGCGAGGCCGACGCCATTGATCACGGCCAACGAGAGGAGATCGTCGACCTCGACGTCGGAGCCGTCGTATTGTGCCCCGGCTTTGACGAGTTCGACCCGGATGATCTTTACGAGTACGGATACCGGCGCTCGGATAACGTCGTGACAAGCATCGAGTTCGAGCGAATTCTGAGTGCCTCCGGCCCCTACGGTGGGCATCTTGTCAGGCCTTCCGATGGAAAGGAACCTGATCGGATCGCCTGGATTCAGTGCATAGGCTCCCGCGACGAGCAGGTCGGCTGCGGTTACTGCTCCTCCGTCTGCTGTACCTATGCGGTAAAGGAGGCCCAGATCGCCAAGGAACACAGCGACTGGCCCCTGCACACCAGCATCTTCTTCATGGATATGAGAACCTACGGCAAGGACTTTGACGCCTACTACGAGCGGGGAGAGGCCGAACATGGCATCGAGTTTGTACGCTCGCGGATCCACGAGGTGAAGGAGAAACCCGACGGCAGCCTGATTCTTCGCTACGCCGACGAGGAGGGGAACATCGTCGACGAAGAGTTCGACATGGTCGTCCTCTCCGTGGGTCTCCGCCCTCCCCGGGATGCCGAGCAGCTCGCCGGGATCACCGGGATCAATATCAACCAGTACGGGTTCTGCGACAGCGGCGAGTTCGAACCGGTCTCGACGGTCCGGCCCGGCGTCTTCGTCTCCGGTGCCTTCAGTGGCCCCAAGGATATTCCCGAGACGGTGATGCAGGCCAGTGCCGCCGCAGGTGCGGTCTCTGCCGCCCTTGCGCCCGCCCGTCACACGGCCACCAGCGACAAGGAATATCCGCCTGAGATCGACGTGGTGGGAAAGCCAGCCCGTGTCGGCGTCTTTGTCTGCCACTGCGGGATTAACATTGGCGGCGTGGTCGATGTGCCGGCGGTTCGGGAGTACACCCGGACCCTTCCTCACGTCGTTTACGCCGAGGAGAACCTGTACACCTGTTCCCAGGATACGCAGGAGATCATTCGGGAGAAGATCATCGAACATGATCTGAATCGGATTGTGGTTGCCTCCTGTACACCTCGTACCCACGAACCGATGTTCCAGGAGACGGTCAGGGATGCGGGTCTGAACAAGTACCTGTTCCACATGGCCAATATCCGCGACCAGTGCTCTTGGGTTCACATGAACGATCACGACGCCGCGACTTCCAAGGCCAAGGCCCTGGTCCGGAGCGCTGTCGCCAAGGGGGTTCGCATGGAGCCTTTGCCCGAGATGTCCATCTCCCTGCACAAGAATGCCATGATCATCGGCGGCGGGGTAGCTGGCATGGTCAGCGCGTTGAATCTGGCCCAGCAGGGCTTCGGAGTCCACCTGGTCGAGCGAGACAGCGAGCTCGGAGGTAACGCCCGGCACCTTCGCCGCACGCTGGAGGGTCGCGACGTGCAGAAGTACCTGAAGAACCTGGTTGCCGAGGTCCTCGATCAGCCCCTCATCGAGACCCATCTTGAGTGCGAGGTCATCGATGCGGCCGGGTACGTTGGCAACTTCACTTCGAAGCTGCAGCAGGCCGACGGAGAGGTCCGCGAGATCGAGCACGGTGCTGTCATCATCGCCACCGGCGGCACGGAATACACCCCTCAGGATGGGGAGTTCGGAAGCGGCCTGAATGAGGGTGTCATCTCCTGTCGTCAGATGGAAGAGGCCCTGGATGCCGAGGATCCCAGGATGGCCGTCGCAGACAGCGTGGCCGTGATCCACTGCGTGGGTTCGAGGAACGAGGAACACCCCTACTGCAGCCGGGTGTGCTGCTCCCACGCGATCAAGAATGCCATCGACCTCAAGAAGCGGTACCCGCGCAAGGAGATCTATCTCCTGTACCGGGATGTCCGCACCTACGGTTTCAAGGAGGAGTACTACCGGCAGGCCCGTCAGCTGGGAGTCAACTTCGTTCGCTACGACAAGGACGATCCACCGAAGGTCACGAACGAGGATGGAAGGCTCAGGATCGAGGCCAAGGATCACGTGCTGGGCGAAAACATGATCGTGGACGTGGATCTCATTGCCCTGGCCAACGGCATTGTCCCGGCCCAGGGTGCCGGTGAGCTGGCCCAGCTGTACAAGGTCCCCCTCAACGATGACCGCTTCTTCCTGGAGGCTCACGTCAAGCTGCGGCCCGTGGACTTCGCCACCGACGGCGTGTTCCTGGCCGGCCTGGCCCACGCCCCCAAGTCGTTGGAGGAGAGCATCGCCCAGGCCCAGGCTGCGGCCGGGCGCGCCACAACCCTGCTGAGCCAGGACCAGCTGTCGGTTGAGGGCTGGGTGGCCCACGTTGATCCGGATCGTTGCTCCGGATGCGGCGCCTGCGTCGATGTCTGTGCCTATTCTGCGACGGAGCTGGACGAGGAGAAGGGTGTGGCTGTGGTCAATGAAGTGCTTTGCAAGGGGTGTGGGGCCTGCACCGTAGCGTGCCGGTCCGGTGCCATTGATACCAAGGGCTACACCAACGAGCAGGTGCTTGAGGAGGTTGAGGCGATATGTCTTCTAGGGACCATTCCTGTGCGGATCTGACCGTCGAGGAGGTCAATGCCGGGCTGGACGAAAAGGTGGATCTCGCCGCCAGCGCAGAAAGCAACGGCGAGTGGGAGCCACTGATCGTGGGCTTTTGCTGCAACTGGTGCAGTTATGCGGGAGCGGACCTGGCGGGTATCAACCGCTTCAACTACCCTGCTAACGTCCGGATCATCCGGGTACTGTGCTCCGGCAGGGTTAATCCAATGTTCGTGGTCCGGGCCTTGCAGCGGGGAGCCGACGGCGTCCTGGTGGCGGGCTGCCACCCTGGCGACTGTCACTACAGCACCGGAAACTACTATACGCGTCGCCGTTTTCACATTGTGAAACGGCAATTGGAATATATTGGGTTGGAACCTGAGCGACTGCAGCTGCACTGGATCTCCGCCGCCGAGGGACGGAAGTTTGCCGACGTGGTGACGGACATGACGGAGCAGATCATCGCTCTAGGGCCAAACCGAAGACTTAGGGGTAGTGTGCTATGACCGAGATTACACAGGAGCTGCGACAAAGATCAGAGGCCCTTCTGCAGGACGGTGAGGTCGACCAGGTGATTGGCTGGAGCGAGGGAACCTTCTTCTGGCAGGCCCGTCCCCTCTTTGTCACCGATCCGGGGGAGGTTGGGCGGCTTGCCTGCCCTCCCACCTCCCGGAGCAACCTGGTCAAGTACATGGTGGACGTGGTCCGTCCCGGACACGGACAGCAGAGGAAAGAGCGCACGGCGATCTGGACCCGGGGCTGCGATGCCCGGGCCCTCAGCCGACTCATCACCGACGGTGTCGTCAGGCGCGACGACGTGCACATCCTGGGCTTTCACTGTCCGGGGGTTGTCTCCCCGGAGAACCTGAGGAATGCCCTCGGGGAGTCTGGGAGGATCCTTTCCGTGACCTGGGAGGATGGGACATCGGAGGATTTGCACCTGGTAGTTCAGACTGAAGAGGGAGAGGTCCGGGTCGCGGCGTCCGAGGTGCTGGAAGATCGGTGCCTGAACTGCACCCACCCGGAGCCCGTCATTTATGACGAACTCATCGGTGAGCCGGTGCTGCATCCTGCAGAGCGAGACCGGGGCTTTGCCGGGGCAAAGGAGCTGGAGAACCTGGACGTGGATGAGCGGTTTGCCTTCTGGGCCCGTCACTTTGACCGCTGCATTCGATGCTACGCCTGTCGCAATGTATGTCCCGCCTGCAACTGCAAGGAGTGCGTGTTCGATTCGGACCTTCCGGATCAGCCTGACTGGCTGAGTAAGGCCAGTACCCTGTCCGAGAAGCAGATCTATCATTTGATCCGGGCTTTTCACGTTGCGGGGCGTTGCATCGAGTGTGGGCAGTGTGAGCGCGTCTGTCCCATGGATATACCCCTGACGGACCTGGTCATGAAAGCGGCGTCCGATATCGAGGAACTCTTCGGACCCCACGAGGCGGGCCTGGACCCGGATGAGGTCCCACCGCTTCAGACCTACCGCAAAGAGGATCCCGAACTAGAGGGAGGTAACCAGTCATGAAATACCTTCCCTGCGAAAATATCGTTGAACTCCTCGACCGCCTGTCGGAAAGGGGCACTGTCTATGTGCCCAATCCGGAGGACGGCGGCGTGAACTACCGGGTGCGACAGCCTGGTCAGGACCCGCTGGAGGCTATGCGGATGCAAAATTCTGTTCTGTCGCCCAAGGACCTGTTTTTTCCCCAGACCGAGGGCATATTCCGCTTCACGGAGGTAGGACAGGATCTGGCCATCGAACAGGTGGATCCCGGGCCTGAACCGGTGATTATCTTCGGGATTCGCCCCTGCGATGCCCTCAGCCTGGACCTTCTGGATAAGGCGTTCCTCGAGGGACAATTCGAGGAAACCTTCTACCAGCAGAGACGGAAGGGCTCCACCCTGATTACCTGGGCGTGCCTGAATCCGTCCGAGACCTGCTTCTGCACCTCCTTTGACTGCGAGCCTGGAAGGACGAAGCACGGCGACCTTCATCTCACCGACCTGGGAGAGGGCCTGGCAGTGCAGGCAACGAGTCCCACCGGCGAGGAGATCGTCGCCGAAATCGACGATCTTCTGCGAGACGCCAGTTCTGACGAGCAGGACCGGGCAGAGCAGGTCCAGGACGAGGCAGCAGAGGGCGTCTCCCTGTCAGCCCCGGTAGACGGGATCGAAGATTCCCTGGCAGATTGCTATGAGGACCCGATCTGGGAGGAACTCGCCGCTGCGTGCTTGGGCTGTGGAGTCTGTACCTATCTCTGTCCCACCTGTCACTGCTATGACCTCGACGGTGAGACCCAGGGACAGCAGGGGATCCGGTTCAGGTGCTGGGACTCATGCATGTTCTCTGATTTCACGCGGATGGCTGGGGGAGAGAATCCCCGTCCCACCAAGAGGGAGAGGATCAGAAACCGGTTCCTGCACAAGCTGCAGTACTTTGCCGAGAATCACGACGTCTACGGCTGTGTGGGCTGCGGTCGGTGTCTCCTTCATTGCCCGGTGGGCGTGGACATCACCGAGCTCATTCACAGGGTGAGGGAGGGTGCACAGTGAGCGAATACCTTATTCCACAGAAGGCCCGCGTCGTGAAACTCTGGGACGAGACGTCGGATGTGATGACCTTCCAGGTCGAGTTCTCCGACTCGGAACCCTTCCCATACTTGCCGGGTCAGTGTGCGATGCTCAGCATGCCGAGTGTGGGAGAGGCCATGTTCTCCATAACCGCCAGCCCCACCCGGCAGCCGATGGAGTTCAGCATCAAGAGGGTCGGTTCTCTGACCGATGAGATGCATCGGATGGAGGTCGGGCGTCAGATCGGAATCCGCGGCCCCTACGGCAACGGGTTTCCCCTCGAGATGATGAAGGGCAGCGATCTGTTGTTCATCGGCGGAGGTATCGGCCTTGCCCCCCTGCGCTCATTGATCAACTACTGCATTGACCACCGGGAGGACTACGGTCACATCCACATCGTGTACGGTGCCCGGAGCCCGGACGACCTGGTCTTTAAAAAAGAACTCTTCGAGGAGTGGCCCCGGGTCGAAAACGTTGACGTCGACGTGACGGTCGATGCCGGCGACGAGAATTGGGATGGGCCTGTGGGTTTTGTTCCTGCTTTTCTTGAGGAACTGAACCCCAGCCCCGAGGGAAAGCTGGCTTTCACCTGCGGTCCCCCGATCATGATCAAGTTCGTGGTCCAGTCGCTGGCAAAGCTGAACTACTCCAAGGACCGGGTCATCACGACCCTGGAGAAGCGGATGAAGTGCGGGGTGGGACGATGTGGCCGCTGCAACGTGGGCGGAAAGTACATCTGCCTGGATGGTCCCGTCTTCACCCTTGATGAACTCGATGAGCTGCCGGATGACTACTGAGCATCTGCGGGACCCGGGTTGATGCCGGGATCTCGCCTTGTGTGTCGGAGGAAACAGGCGCCGGCCCCCAGGGATGTATTGGGGGCGGGCGTTTCTGGTAGATGGCGTGGCGTGGTTACTGAATGTGTTGTAGGTTGCTGGATCGGCTCAAGCCGAAATACAGAGAAGCACGGCAAAGTATTGATCTATTTTGGAGGATATCGCACAACGATGTAGAACCAGTACAGAAGCACATGTTCCAGAAAGGAGTTTGATTTTGCCTAGATTCCGTAACCCCAAATTTGCCCTGCTTCTGGCACTCGTCTTTGCCGTCGGCGTTCTGGCCATCGGCTGTGGACCGGAGGTAGCAGACCCAGAAGACACAGAGGAACCGGACGAACCCGTAGAGACCGATGATCCCGATGATCCCGATGATTCGAAATACGGCGGCCAGTTTGTGGTCGGCACCTATGGAGATGCCAACTACTACATGCCACCTCTCACGGGAGATGGATACACCTACCACACCAAGTACTTGATATTCGACAGCATCGTTCGCATGGACGAGAATCTGGAACCCCAGCCGCTTCTCGCCGAGAGCTGGGAGATTTCCGACGATGAACTGACCTTCACCTTCTTCCTGCGCGATGACGTGACCTGGCACGACGGTGAGCGTTTTACCGCCGAGGACGTCTGGCTAACGTATCAGTTCATCGCCAATCCGTTTAGCTTCTCCGCCAAGACAGACTACCTTGCCCCACTGGTCGGTTTTTCCGAGATGTCAGCGAAGGTGAGTGATCTGGACGCCCAGCTCGACAATGAAGAGATCGACGAGGACCAGTGGAACGAACAGGTGGAAGTGGCGTACGAGGAGTGGAAGGCGAAGGATGCCATAGAGATCGTTGATGATTACACGATCAGTTTCCACCTCGATTTCCCGAGTGGTTCCTTTTTGACCATCTCCACCGAGGTCGGCGTGATACCCGCGCATATCCTGGGTGACGTGAACCTGATGGAGGAGGATCTCTCGGAACATGAGTACGCTCGGAATCCCATCGGCACTGGTCCGTTCCAGTTCGTCAGTTGGGAGCGGGGAGATCACTGGATCCTGGACGCCTATGATGACCACTTCGCTGGGCGCCCGTACCTGGACCGAGTGATTTTCCGCGTCATTCCCGATGAGACCACGCGCATATCGGAACTGGCCCGCGGCAACATCGACAAGGCCTACAGCGTTCCCTTTGCTGAGCTGGACTACCTCGAGGCGCAGGACAACGTGCAGATACTGACCGGGCCAAGCCTCGGCTGGGATATGATCAATTTCCAGCTCGAGCGCCACTTCTTCGATGATGTCCGGGTGCGGAGAGCCGTCGCCCACGCCTTTGACAAGGCATCAGCGGTCAATGCGATCTTCGAGGGCAGGCGACCGGTGGCGCACGGTCCGTTCAACCCCGCCTTCGACTGGGCGCATAAACCCGATGTTACCAAGTACGAGTATGATCCCGATCGGGCCGCAGAGCTGCTGGAGGAGGCCGGCTTCGAACATGACGGCGACGGGTGGTACAAGGATGGCGAGTCCCTGGACTTCACCCTGCGTGTCGGCACTGGTTCCACTTCGATCGAAATGTGCGAGCTCTTCCAGTATGATCTAGGTGCGATCGACGTCAATGTAACGATTGAGCCCCTGGAGCCGGCGGCCTGGCTGGATGCCATCTTCTCGGCCAACTTCGACATGATGTATTTCGGCTGGACCGGGCTGGCTGATCCCGACGGCTACATTTACACCGTCCACCACTCCAGTGCCATCGGCGGGCGTAACGTCATGAAGTACAGGAATGATCGCGTGGATGAGCTCTTTGATGCCGCCAGAATGTCAACCGACATAGGCGAGCGGGGCACTTACTACCACGAGATCCAGGAGATCCTCGCCGAAGATCTCCCTGTCATCTTCATGAGCTACTATGTGAACTATCACGCAATCGCCGCCGGCCTGGAGGGTCTGGTGCCTAATCCGACCAAACACGCCTCGATCTTCTGGACGCTCAAGGATGCCTACTGGGTTGACTAGGTAGAGGATGAAGCCTGCAGGTGGTTGCCTCCGTGACGGATGCAGCCACCTGCCGTTCAGCGGAATGGGAGTTTCGGCATATGAGCAACTACATCGTGAAACGTCTGGGTCTTGCGATCCTGACCCTGGTGGGGGTCTCTATTCTGATCTTCGCCATCATCAATCTTGCGCCGGGCGGTCCCGAAGTCGTCATGGTGGGTGAGGATATGTCCCCACAGCTGGCCGAACGGATGCGGATTCGCCTGGGGCTGCACGAGCCGATCCACGTGCGGTACGGCCGGTGGATGTGGACCACGCTTCAGGGGGATTTTGGATACTCCTTCCGCACCGGCCACCCGGTGTTGCCCGTGGTCATGCAGAACCTGAATAGGACGCTGGTGCTGACCCTCAGCGCCCTCGTGTTTTCGGTGGTGGTCTCCATTGTCGTGGGCGTGGTATCTGCGGTGAGACCGTATTCTCTATTTGATCAATTTGCATCACTGATCGCCTTTATGGGAATCAGCATGGCCAATTTCTGGCTGGGATTGATGCTCATGCTGATCTTTGGTTTTCACCTTGGTTGGCTGCCGATCTCCGGCAGCGGCACTGTGGGCATGGACTCTGGTACGTTCGCCTACTATCTCGATCGGGCTCGATACCTCGTGCTGCCCGTATTTGCCCTCGGCTTCATGCGGCTGGCCGTGTTGGTCCGATTCGCCCGATCGGGGATGCTGGAGGTCCTTGGGCAGGATTTCGTCCGCACCGCGAGGGCCAAGGGGCTCCCCGAGCGCGTCGTAGTCTACCAGCACGCACTCCGCAACGCCATGATCTCGCTGGTGACGGTCATCGGTCTCTCAATCCGTTTCCTGGTGGGTGGGTCGGTGGTCATTGAAGAGGTCTTCGCCTACAGTGGCGTGGGTCGGCTCACCGCATCTGCCGTGTACGATCGGGACTTCCCGATTGTTATGGGGGTGTGCCTGATGGTCTCCGTGGTCGTGCTCGCTGGCAATCTCCTGACGGATGTGGCGTACGCCTACGTGGACCCAAGGATCCGTTTTGACTGAGCCAGAGGAAGAGAGGTTGTTCTCTTGAGCGATGAGGCAAAAATCAGTGCAGCCGAAACAAGAGAAGAAGCGTCCGCCGCATCCATGGTTAACGCCCGGTATGCGTTGCGGCGTTTTACCCGCCGCCGGGGAGCCCTCTTTGGACTGATTGTGCTCCTCGTCCTGGTGCTCGTCACGCTCTTCGCCCCGTATCTGACGTCCCATAACCCGGTGGAGCCCAACCTGTCCAACCGCCTGGCGGCCCCGAGTGGGGAACATCTCTTCGGGACGGACAACCTGGGTCGCGACCTGTTCGCCAGAACTCTGTTCGGGGCGCGTGTATCCCTGATGGTGGGGCCGCTGTCTACCGCCATCGTCCTGGTCATCGGGCTGCTGGTGGGGTGCGTTTCAGGTTTTTACGGCGGCAGGGTGGATCTTGTGCTGCAACGCATCGTTGACGTCGTGATGTGCATGCCGGCCATCTTTCTCATCCTCGTCATCATCGCATTCATCGGGCCCTCCATTTCTACCACCATTTTGGTCATCGGGCTAGTGTACTGGACAGCTCCCGCCCGGATCATCCGGGCCGAGTTTCTGTCGCTGCGCGATCGGGACTTCGTCGAGGCGGCCAAGGCCCTGGGCATGCGCGAGTTCCGCATCATGTGGCGGCACATCCTTCCGAATGCGTTGCCTCCCCTGATTGTCCAGACCAGCCTGTTCATTGCCCAGGCGATCCTGATTGAGGCGGCCCTGAGCTATCTTGGGCTCGGTGCCCAGCCCCCGCAACCCAGCTGGGGCAACATTATGACGGATGGGGGCCGGGTGCTGCACCGCGCCTGGTGGGTGGCGACCTTCCCGGGTATCGCTCTGTTCCTGACGGTGCTGTCGCTGAATCTCGTCGGTGATGGCCTGCGGGACGCCTTCGATCCCAAACAGAAGCGATAGTGCGGCCGCGCTTGCACGCCGTTGATCCGAATCTTCTTCCAGACACGGCGGCGGTTGGCCCAAGCGACGAAATTGAAGACGCAGCTGACGACCTTTCAGGCCTGGTCCACCGCCGCACATGTAAGTTTCGCCGTTCTCCCACCACTGGGGATTCCGCGTGGGTCCCCAATGGGCAATGTTTGACCGCCGAGCTGAGCGTCACCTCCTCCCGCCATCGGCACGGGAATCCAATCGCAGGTGAACCCCGGACGTCTTTTCATCATCGGCGATCTTGTCCTCCTGTACCGAACCTTCAGCGTCCTCTCGGTCGGCGCTGTCTCCAACGTTTCTATCAGCAGTTCCATGAGCGCCTCGGCCGCGTTCGCCCGACAGCGAAGGGAACGTCTCCTGGAACTGCCTGTCACGAACCTGTATGCTGTTCGTCGCTTTGCAGGCGTTAAGCTTGTTGTGGATTCTCCGTATGTTGCTTCCCAGGCGTCTTATTTGTGGTTAAAATGGATCAACACACCAAGGTGGGCTGGATGGCCGGAGAGGTTTCCAAGCATGATGCAAGGTGGGGCGGGCTTTGGAATCCTTCAATCTACGGCACCGTCAATCGTTTCTGCATGCCCGATCGGTGCTCTTCAGGACGCGCCACGGTTCGTTCGTCAGTTCAGATGCCCTCCTGCCGGTGGCCAGGTGTGAAGATAAGAGCTATGTCATTGCTCGCTACCTCTCCCTTTCCGCGAGTTTGGTCCTCGGTGTACGTCAACAGGTAGGGAGATACGGCATGTATAGGACAGGGTAGGCGAATCACCTCGGTAAGGTGTGGACCTTGGGAGAGGAGAGAATTTGTGTGACACTTAATCGAGTAGTATGCCTGGTGGGGTTGCTGATCCTGCTGTTGGCAGGGGGCTGTGACGCGATCCACATGTTACCCCTGGCCGCCCTTGGGGGGACTTCGGTCCGCATGGAGGTGCACGTGCACGAGGTTCGGGATGAGTTCACCGAGGGAGTCCAGGTGGAGTCAGCCGCCTTTCGATGGACACATCATTCCGAGGGAAAACTGACTCGTGCCATTGGTTGGTCAACGGAAGTAGATTCATTCGACGGTCATATGAGTTACTGGCGATACTACCACTCAGCCTGGGGTCCGGAGCATGATTATGTGCATGAGTTTGAGGACCCGTTGACGGTGGACGAGAACTACTCTTTTCCCTTAACCTATCTTACCCCCCCTATCGGGGCGCAAAAAATGCCCCGGAAGCACGACGGGGCGGGGCTCAAAGAGTTATTGAAGCATCTGTTTTCTTAGACCACGCCAGTATCCCTGGAGAGATCGCC
>PXCI01000128.1 GCA_003566675.1 Clostridia bacterium | reverse complement strand
TTGCATCCACTCCACCACCGCCTGAGATTGGTCCTGACGGGTCACGGTTCCCTCCTCGGTCAAGTTGAGTCTTTGGCGATTCTCATCTCAACCGAAGGGGCCGGGGCCCGTCTCTGCAACCGGACCTTCCCTCCCCCCTCATCCCGCTTTTACAGAAACAACCTTACACGGCCCCCGCGCCACTTCGATTGGACTGGGTGGGCCACTTCGTTGGAATATGCACTCCGGGGCCCCAGGAGACGTGGCTGGGCCAGTGGGAATGCCCGGGTCATGATTGGTGGGAAGGGACAGGAAGTTTTTGGTGCGTTCCTTGCTGCCTGCAGTCCGTGGCGTAGCGAGTAGCCGACGGCAGTAAAGATGCCCGCGGCGCTTTATTGGCGGGGATCGCACCAGTGTACCCTGAAACCGGAACAGAACGGAATGACTTCGTCAGAACGCTGGGAAAAAGCCCAAGAGTATGAACAGTCGTTCTGGCAATCCATCGCCGAAGAGGTCGCCCAGGACTCGTTGGGGCGAATTGACTTCTACTCGTGGCGGGCGGGTGAACTGCGAAAACGTTTCGAGGGGCTGGGGCTCGCGAAGCTTACGGATGGCTCAAGGCGGATCGTGGAACTGGGCAGTGGACCCATCGGAGTCATCGGGTACCTGCCCGGTAGGGACCGGACCGCATTGGATCCCCTGAACCGTTTCTACGCCGCCAACGAGCACCTGTGTCGCCTTCGGAATCCCGACGTCCGGTATCTGGATGCAGCCGGCGAGGACATTCCCCTGGATGATGGGGCGTGGGACCTCGTGATCATGGAGAATTGCATTGATCACACGCAGGACCCGGGTCGCGTCATGAGGGAGATTCACCGTCTACTCAAGCCGGGCGGCACCCTTTACCTCACGGTCAACGGAAGATCCCGGCCAGGTTACTGGGTCCATCGGCTCCTTGCGAAACTGGAGCTTGACCCGGGACATCCCCATACATTCACGAAGACGCGCTTTCAACGCTTCATTCGGGAAAACGGGTTCGAGATTGCCTGGTTCGACGCGGGCTCCTGGTGGTCGGCGTGGAAGCATGATCTTCTTGCGAAGTCCATGCGGGCACGCGCCAAAGGGCTTCTGGGTGTAAGCGAGCATCTGCTTTCATGTGTGGCGACCAAGCCCGGGGGCCAGTCCTTCCCGGCCTGGAAGGGTGGACAAGTACCGGTGGATGGGGGTTCCTGACGGGTCCCCTCCAGAAGGGTGGGTCGGGTGTCAGGTGAACACGATGTCAGCACAGGCGAGGATCCATGGCGGCGGCCAGAAAGCGATGAGCCACGTGCCGGAACCTGAGCCCACACCCTGGCGGCCGCGCGCCACCTTGAAGCGACTGTTCGAGAAGGGCCTCACGGCCCGGCCGGCTCGATGGCTGCTTCGAAGACGGTCTTTCGGCCGTGCAGTGATTCTGGCGTACCACAACGTCGTCCCGGCCGGAGAACCGATTACAGGAGCATCCGGGGCTCATGTCCGAGGAGAGGACTTCCGTTGGCAAATGGACCTCTTGGAGGAGTTCTGCTCCGTCGTTCCCCTTGTGGACCTCTTGGACCCTTATCGCGGCTCTGGAAAGAGCCAGCGGCTCAGGGTTGCCATTACCTTTGATGATGCCTATGCCGGTACGCTTCGAGAGGCCTTGCCGGAGTTGGCCCGCAGATCCCTGCCCGCGACCGTTTTCGTTCCGACGGGACTGGTCGGGAAAGGGGCCTTTTGGTGGGACGACCTGGGGGTCTCGGGATGGGAGGGGGCCCGCGAACCTCTTGAAGAGCTCCGGGGCGAAACTCAACGAATCCGACGATGGGCGGGGCGCAAAGGGTTGGAGTGCCGCCCTCAAGGTCCCAGCCAGACAGCAGCGTCCGAGGAAGAGCTTCTCCGAGCGAGCGGACTTCCCGGGATGACCTTTGGAGTCCACACCGTCGGGCACCCCAATCTGACCCGGCTGTCCGCCTTCGAGGTGCGCAGGGAATTGGAGGATGCCCGCTCCTGGCTCCTGGACCGAGACATCCCCTTCTCGGATTGCCTGGCCTACCCCTATGGCCTGGTTTCCAGAGAGGTGGTGCGTGTCGCCAGAGAGCTCGACTTCCGAGCCGGCGTCACCATCACCGGAGGGTGGGTTCCCAAGGGTCCCGTCGATGTCTTCAGCCTCCCCAGGTTGAACATTCCGGCGGGACTGACGCGAGAGAACTTCCTGCTTCGGCTTTTCGGCGTTCTCAGCGGTTGAAGCGGCCCGGGCCTCGATGTTTCGGGGTGCCATGCTGCACCCCTCACCGTCCGTCTCCATCAACGATTCCCTGATCCTGACCGCGAGGTCAGCAGAACCCCCTTAAGGGAGTATAAGAGATCAAGGACGGCCTCCTTATCTCGCCCTTCAAGGATCGGGAGCGCCCAGACCCCTGTCAGGAAGACCAGGCCAATGGCGGACCGTGCCAACACCGACAGGATGACCGGGAGTTCTGGAAGGAGAAGCCCGACCCCCACGGCTACTGCGGCCCATCCACACAGGAAGAAGACGGGCTTCCATCTGTATCGGATCGGCCGAAGGCGCTGTGAAAACCAATAGATGAGGCCGAATTGGACTGCGAATGCCAAGACCGTGACACCGGCCGCGCCCCACTGGAGATAGCGAGGGATGAAGAGCAGGTACCCGAGTACGGCGACCGCAGCCGCCACGAAGTTGGCCAGAGCAACATATCGGGTGCGTTCCGCGAGCAGGATCCCAATGTCCTGCACCGAAGCCCAGGACTGCAGCACGTATGCGATGAGAATCAAGGGGACCACTTCCGCCGCAGACCAGAACGGTGGCGTGGCCATTACACGTAGGAGGTCGTACACGAAGATGCTGATGGCGACGGCAACGGAAATCAGTACCACATTGATGAGGATGAAGCCCCGGGAGAGTACATCGTCCCTGTCGGTCCGTTCGGCGACTGCGAACCGCTTCGGGTTCCAGATCTGGTCGATGGGGGAAAACCCCACCATCACGAGGATGAACCCAAACTGGTACGCGAGGTTGTACAAGCCGACGGCGGTCTCGTCAGCCACCGCCTGAAGGAAGAAGCGGTCGGAGAAGGTCGTGGCGAAGGTGGCGACCTTGGTCAGCATCAACGGTAGGCCGTATCGGAAAAGGTTCTGAGCTGCCCTGCCTGTCCAAGAGAGCCTCACTCGCCGATATAGCCAGAGAGTTGCAAAGCCACCTACAAGGAGGTTTGCAACGAAGCTGGCCAGGAACACACCCAACACCCCCAGGTCCATCACTACCAGGAAGACCAGGACGGCGACAACCTGGAGCACCAGCTTGACCAGATTCATCCCCACGAAGAAGACCGAGCGATCCTCCACCCGCGCCAGGGAGAGGGGGACCATGAGGAGGGCCCCCAGCGCGACATTGACACTGGCGATCTGGAAGAGGATGACATTTTGGCCAGAGCCGAACACCAAGCGCGAAAGGGGCTCGGACGCAAGAAAAGCGGCCATGCCCACGATGGAGTAGAGGCCCGCCACCAAGAGGAAGCTGGTGGAGACCACCTCTTCCCGCTCTTCCTGGGTTTCCGCTTTGTGGTAGTAGCGGAAGACCCCCAAGACGAGCTTCGCGCCCGCGATGATGGTGACGAAATCGAGGGTCATCTCGACCAGAGCCATCACCCCGTAGTCTGCCGGGGTGAGGAAGCGGGTATAGATGGGGAGCATGAGGAAGGAGACCGCCCTCGCCACTACGACCCCGAGGGCATAGATCAGCGAGTGGCGGGCGACCCCCTGGAAGAGGCCTTCCGTTGGGCTGCGATCGCTCGCGGCGGAGGCCTCGTTTGTTTTTTCGTCCAAGGAGCATATCCAACAGTTGCAGGGGGCACGGTGAGCTGCCTAAGGACCTTGCATTCCGGTGCGCACTATTCATGCCAGCCCCTGGTGCGAGAGGGGGCTTCAACTGGAGGCCTTTCGGCACCAACCGCAGATTCCATTGCAGTGCCCCCCCGGTCCGGAAGAAGTGGCTAAGAGCCCACTTCCTCCGGATCACTGGCACGAGGGCGTTGGCCATGGCGCCTCGGACGATGCTATCCTCGAACGGCGGATCCTCCATTCCCACCGCATCACCCTGATCGGACGAGAAGGCTGTGGAAGAAGTACAGGGCGCCACCGTTGGGAGCGCCAGGGAGCCGCATCGTAGGCGGCGACCCGCAGGCATAGCGAGAGCTACGTCGAGGGGAGCCAACGACCG
>PXCI01000186.1 GCA_003566675.1 Clostridia bacterium | reverse complement strand
TTTGCGATTCATGATGAAAGATGATGAGTTGATGCTCGTTGAACAGGGAATGCAGGGTGATTGATCTATCAGACCCTGCTATAGACCACGGTGTGGTCACCGTCGGATAGTCAATTCACAGGTGTGGGAAATCCGCGTCCTTTTGTGCCGAGAGGGTCCGTTGAATTTGGAGGAAATCAGGGGGGGACAGTAGAACTAGTAAGTAAGGTAGCTGGCACCAGGTGGCGTTGTTGAGTCTACCATAGGTATCTGAGCATCTTGCCCCGTCTCTTGATGTTGTCTCGGGGAGCATCGTGCCAGCTTCAAGGATACGTATCTATTCTGCTGCAGAAGAGGGTGAAGGATCGTACAGCCCATGGATCACAACAGGGAAGAATCCTTTCGCTGTGAGATGATCTCCTCCAATAACAACGGTTTCTTCATATCTTTTGAGGGTGTGGAAACGTCGGGAAAGACCACCCAGGCAGACCTTCTCGTTTCATGGTTGCAGGTCCGTGGACATCGTGTCGTGCAGACTCGCGAACCGGGAGGCACTTCTCTGGGCGAGGCTATCCGCTCACTGCTGTTGGACATGTCTGATGAACAAGAAATGTCACATCGGGCTGAGACCCTGCTGTTTGCAGCAGCACGCGCTCAGCTTGTGCAGACGATGATCCGGCCTGCCCTTGCTGCCGGTCACGTTGTGGTGTGTGATCGTTATGTTGATTCGAGT
Source organism: Clostridia bacterium (assembly GCA_003566675.1). GTDB lineage: Bacteria > Bacillota > Sulfobacillia > SLMV01 > SLMV01 > PWUC01. Next base: position 16,785 of record PXCI01000186.1, on the reverse strand, counting down.
GTGGCTTACCAGAGTTTTGGGCTGGGAGTACCGCTGTCTGCGGTATGGGATATCAACAAGTTTTCGACGGAAGATCTCATGCCCGACCTGACCTTTGTCCTGGGTCGGGGAGCAGATCTTAAGTCATCGGAGCGGCGACCGCCTACCGATCGCATTGAGGCCCGGGAGGAACGTTATTACCGGCGTGTTCGCAACGGGTATCTCTCCCTTGCTCGTCGCTTTCCAGAGCGCATTGTTGTCGTTGACACTCTCGGGGGGGTGCGCAGAACGGCGGGCATCATCAGGCGCATGGTTGCAGCGCGCCTGAAGGATCGGCAGAGTGGATCCTAGAAGATGCGAGGTTGATGGACGATTCCACTGGGTAGGGTTGTGGCAGTGGAGATGGGGTGAACCAAGTGAAGCTTGTGGTGGCCGTTGTGCAAGATCGAGATGCGGTCGATCTGTTGCAAGAGTTGACAGATGCGGGACACGGAGCGACGAAGCTTTCCAGTACGGGGGGGTTTCTCCGCGAGGGAAATACGACACTCCTTATCGGTTGTGAAGACGACAGTGTTGAGGAGATTCTCGGTGTCATACGACAAGTGTGTCGCACAAGGGAACAGATTGTCACCCCTTTGACTCCGATCAGGGGTAGTACAGGAGACTCCTTTGTGCCCTATTCCGTAGAGGTCACGGTCGGGGGGGCAACGGTCTTTGTGCTCGATGTGGATCAGTTCTTTCATGTATGAGGGAGGATGATCGATGGCGGTATCCCTTGACAGGAATGCGGTGATTGAGGATCAGCCCGTGGCATACCGCATTCTTACGAGCGTGATGTCTCGGAATGAGGTGAGCCCCGCATACCTGTTTCATGGGTCAAGGGGACTGGGAAAATTCGCCCTCGCGAAGTGGTTTGTGATGGCGCTCCTCTGCGAAGAGGCCTCGCCTTCATCGAGACCCTGCCAGTCTTGCCCGTCCTGTCGCATGAGTGTGGCGGCAAATCATCCCGATGTTCATACATTGCAGCCACTGGACAAAAGGGTGACGATCAGCATCGATCAGATACGAAAAGAAGTGCGCCCGATTATGAGGCGGAGGACCTTTTCGGGACGCCACAAGGTTCTTCTCGTGCCGGAGGCCCACCGCCTCACATCCCAGGCCCAGAACGCAATGCTGAAGATACTGGAGGACCCTATGGGCAGTTCGGTTATGGTGCTGGTTTCGTCGAGCCTTGAGCCCCTTCTGCAGACGGTTCGTTCCCGTTGTGTAAAGGTTCCGTTTAAGAACCTTGCGTTCACAGCTTTCAGTCATCGATTAAGACGGGCGGGTCTTCATGAGGAGGGCCGACACAGGGAGCTCTATCTTGTGACTGCCGGTGACGTAGAACTAGCTGAGGATCTGGCTGGTTCCGAGTCCACAGAAGAGCGGTGGGCGACTACGGAAGAGATGACGCAGTTGCTGATTGGGAGCAAGCCCGTCGCTCCGGCTGAGATCACCGCATGGGCGGAAGGGCTTGGGAAGGATCGGGAGGAAGCGATTGGGAACCTGGCCCATATGCTGGTCATACTCAGGGGGCATTTGCTTCCCGATGGAGCACATGTGTTTGCTGAGTGTGTGGATGTGATTGCCCGGACCGTTGAGTCGGTGGAGACTTATGCCAATCGAAGGCTTGCCATTGAGGTGGGCCTGATGAAGTTGCAGAGGCTTCTACAGTCCCGCTATAATTGAGTCTGATGAGGCTACGTTTGTAGACGAAGGAGGCAAGAGCCCGTGCCAGAAGTGATCGGTGTTCGCTTCAAACGGGCCTGCAAGATCTACTACTTTGATCCCGGGGATCTCGAGATTGACGGCGGTGACGAAGTTATCGTTGAGACGTCTCGGGGATTGGGGTATGGATGGGTCGTCCTAAACCCCCACCACGTGGAACAGGACGAAGTAGTCAGCCCGTTGAGGCAGGTAGTTAGACTTGCGACCGAACAAGATCGCAACAAGGTGAGTGAGAACGAGCAGCAGGCGAAGAAAGCCCGGAAGCTCTGCCAGCGTAAGGCCGATGAGCATGACTTGAAGATGCAGGTCATTGACGCGGAGTATGCTTTCGATGGTAGTCAGCTCATCTTTTACTTCACAGCGGACGGAAGGGTGGACTTTAGGGAGCTCGTTCGCGAGCTGGCGCGGACCTTTCACACCCGCATTGAACTTCGCCAGATTGGTGTTCGCGATGAGGCCAAAATGGTCGGTGGCATGGGCCCCTGTGGACGCGCATGTTGCTGCACCAGCTTTCTCGACGACTTCTCTCCCATAACTATACGGATGGCCAAACGACAGAATCTATCCCTGAATCCCTCCAAGATCTCCGGCCTGTGCGGCCGATTAATGTGCTGTCTTCAGTATGAAGATCGGGTGTACGAGGAGGCAGATGAGATCTTGCCGAACCCAGGGACCGAGGTGGAGACGGCTGACGGTGGAGGAAGAGTTGTGCGCTGCGATAGCCTCGAACACAAGGTCTACATCAGGTTTGCCAGTGGAGAGATTGTCGGTTATCCCCTGAGTGATATCACAGTCGGCACGGGTAGACGATGACCGACACGAGTTCCCGTGCTGGAGGTGAAGCCCGTTCTGACCAGGGAGGAACGGGGATCCTCTTCATTGTTGCCACACCCATCGGGAATCTTGAGGACATCAGCAGCAGGGCCGTGGCGGTTTTGCGAGAGGTCGATTTGGTAGCTGCCGAGGACACTCGCAAGGCCGCCATCCTGTTCAGCCGTTACGACATCGCCACGCCCACCCGGAGTTTTCACGATCACAACAAGGAAGAGATGCTGCCTCGGCTTATGACCCACCTGGATCAGGGTCAGGATCTTGCTCTCATATCAGAAGCAGGGACACCGGGGATCTCTGACCCCGGGTTCTATCTTGTACGGGCAGCGCGGCGGCGGGGAGTGCCAGTGATGGCGGTCCCTGGCCCGTCTGCAGTGGTGGCAGCTTTGAGCATAAGCGGACTGCCGACAGATCGGTTCTGCTTCCTGGGTTTTCCGCCCCGGGGATCTGAAATTGAACCTTTTTTGCGTGAAGCGGCATTGTTGGACATCTCAATAATTCTGTATCAGGCACCAGGACGGGTACTGAAGACCCTGTCGGCCATTTCGCGGGTCCTGGGAGAACGCGAGATCAGTATCTCGCGAGAGATGACCAAGATTTACGAAGAGACCGTCACGGGCACCCCCTCTTCCCTTGCGGACCACTACCGCCGTAACCCGGGTTCTCTGAGAGGTGAGTTTACCCTGATCATCGCACCCCCTGGATATTCAATCGAGGAGGAGGATGGGAAGGGACAGATTTCGCCGAATGATGAGCATGAGATTACGGACGTGGCAATTGACCAGATGACCCTGCTCGTAGAGGCGGGCCACCGGGTCGCCGATGCCGCGAAGATCGTAGCTCGGGGGCACCGGCTGCCTCGCAGTGACCTGTATCGTGCCTATCTCAGGCAGCGCGTGGATGGATGATTTCTCTTCCCCCTCACATCACCTGGAAGTCCTGCAGGATAAACCGAGCGCAGGTTGAAGGAATGTAGTTATGGCGAGTACGGTGCTGGGGTGTTTTCGCCTTTGCACAGGAAAGGTGGAGTGATCTCATGTTTGATCTGATCATTACCGGAGGCAAAGTGATAAGCGGTACCGGTGGACCGTGGTTTCGGGCCGACGTAGGGATTGACAGGGGTAGGATCGTGGCGGTCGGTCATCTTGAGGACAGGGATGCCCGACAGGTCATCGATGCAAGGGGACGGATGGTCTCTCCCGGGTTCATTGATATCCATTCGCACTCGGATGCCAACCTCCTGATCAACCCGGGGGCTGAGAGCAAGATACGCCAGGGTGTCACAACCGAGGTGATTGGTCAGTGTGGGAACTCTGCCGCTCCCACCCTTCCCGAGCGCATTGAAGAGATGAAGAAACAGCTGGCCGACTCCTGTGACGTGCAGGATCTAACCTGGTCCTCCATGGAGGATTATCTTGCTCTGCTGGAGAGCCTGGGTACGGCAGTCAACTGCATGGCCCTGGTGGGACACGGCAATATCAGGCGGATGGTGGTGGGCGAGGAGGATCGCCAGCCAACCTCTGATGAGTTGGAGCGGATGGGTGACATGCTCCGCGAATCCATGGAGGCGGGCGCTGCCGGGATGTCCAGTGGCCTCATCTACCCGCCCGGCGTGTACTGCGATACGCCTGAGCTGTCAGAGCTTGCTGAAGTGTTGGGCGAGTGTGGCGGCATCTACTTTACCCATATTCGCAATGAGGGCGAACGCCAGGAGCAGAGCCTTGAGGAGGCCATAGAGATCGGCAAGGCCGGCGGGTGTCCGGTGCAGGTGTCCCATCTCAAGCTCGTGGGCGAGTCCAACTGGGGCCAGGCGACCCGTGCCCTGGAGCAGCTGGAGCGTGCTCGCTGCGAGGGTCTGGACATCACCGCAGACCAGTACCCCTACATCGCCACTGCAACGGGTCTGACGGCCAGTCTGCCAGCCTGGGCCCACGACGGTGGGCGTGAGGCGATGCTCAGCCGACTGCGTGATGCAGACCAGCGCCGGGCCCTGAAGGAGGATATGCCGGGTCCCGATGGAGGATGGGATCGGTTGATGGTATCCCGGGTTGCATCTGAGGCGAACGAAGAATGTGAGGGAATGAGCATCGCTGACATCGCGGATCATCGGGGTCTGGATCCCCGCGATGCCGTCTTCAATCTTCTGCTCGAAGAGGAGGGGAACGTGGGATCGGTGAGGTTCGGGCTTTCTGAAGATGACGTTCGGGAAATCATGGTGCATCCGCTGGTGATGGTGGGATCCGACGGAAGTGCCCTATCACCCCGGGGCATACTGGGGCGCGGCAAGCCCCATCCCCGCAGCTACGGCACCTTCCCGCGGGTTCTGGGCAATTACGCTCGCGAGGAGGGGATCATGCCCCTTGAACTCGCCGTGGCCAAGATGACCTCCCGGCCGGCGGCCAGGTTGGGACTCTGGGACCGCGGGCTGTTGAGTCCGGGTTTCTGGGCGGACGTAGTGGTTTTTGATCCGGAGACCGTACGGGACGGTGCGACCTTCACGGATCCGCATCGGTTCCCGCTTGGGATTGAGTATGTGCTGGTCAACGGTGAGATCGTCGTCGCTGAAAATACCCAGCGAGAGGTGCGGCCGGGTAAGATCTTGAGAAGGGGTTGATTCTGGGTGGTCCTGAGACAGGTTCTCGAAATAGTTGAACTATTGGATGGGGCCTGGGTCGATGCCCATTTGGTCCGACGCTTCTTCGAGGAGCGGGGTCTGAAAATGGTCTCCGTCGAGAAAGTGAACGGGGATAGGGGAGCAACGGAATTCATCCAGTTGAGGATTTACGGTTCTTCTGGCAGGGGGCGAGGTGGTGATGCCCCCACCCTTGGCGTCATCGGTCGACTCGGTGGTCTGGGGGCCCGCCCCTCCGAGATCGGCCTGGTGTCAGATGCCGATGGGGCAATCTGCGCCCTTAGCGCTGCACTGAAGATCCTATCGCTGCAGCGCCAGGGTGACTTTCTACCGGGCGACGTTATCATTGCCACCCACATCTGCCCGGATGCACCCATTGTCCCCCACGACCCGGTCCCTTTCATGGGGGCTCCCGTGGACATGCGCACCATGAACGAGCGGGAAATCCACCCCGATATGGATGCTGTCCTCAGTGTAGACACGACAAAGGGGAACCGAATCATAAACCACAACGGCTTTGCCATAACACCTACCGTGAAGGACGGCTACATCCTGCCGCCTTCGCCTTACCTGCTGGAGATCATGCAAAGGACATCGGGGCGTCCTCCATCGGTCCTGCCCCTGTCTCAACAGGACATCACTCCGTATGGCAACGGATTGGATCACATCAACAGCCTGATGCAGCCTTCTACTGCCACGGACTGTCCGGTGGTGGGGGTGGCCATCACGAGTGAGGCCGTCGTTCCAGGGTCAGCGACAGGCGCGAGTAGGGAAGTCGATATCGCATCGGCGGCCCAATTTGTCGTTGAGGTGGCGAAGCAGTTCACCCGGGAGAAGTGTTCTTTCTTTTCAGGGGAAGACCTGTGCAGACTAGTTGACCTGTACGGTTCCATGAAGCACTTTCAGCTTTTGTAGGAGGAGACATTCCTGGCTGGAAGACATCGAGGGCACCCGGCGCTTTCTGGCCAGGTGCCCTCGATTTGATATTTATGAACCGGAGATGTTGTCCATCGCCTCGGTGCAGCCTCTGCACACGGTTTTGCCCCGAAACTGCTGCGTGTTGTAGGCGTTGCCGCAGAAGATGCATCCCGGTTCATATTTCCGAAGGATGATGTTTTCTCCGTCAACATAGATCTCCAGAGAGTCTTTTTTCTGGATATCCAGGGTTCGACGAAGCTCGATTGGAATGACCACGCGTCCCAGTTCATCAACTTTTCTAACGATCCCGGTAGACTTCATGACGGTCCCGGTCTCCTCTCTGCTAATCTTACCTCGACACCAACAACTCAATCATACCATATATCCCAGAAACATACAAGATAATATCGCCCATATTAAGCATTATAAGGGATAGTGACAGCGTCTAGTCCTCTACTAATAAATGCCACTTCCCAGCAGTAACGAAAAACAGGTTCCACTGCAATTTTCACTATTAAAGGAATAAATGTCAAGAACATGAACGCGGAAACTCGGGACTTGAGGGCAAAGGGCAAACTGGGAGCATAGACGGATGGGGCACCCAGCGCGGGATGATACATAGTCACAACATCCCCTGTGCAGGAGCTCGCAGGAGGCGAGTCGAATTAACGAGAAGGTCAATTGATGGGAAAGCAGATGATCTTCGCATCGATTGTGCCATTGTTGACAGAGGCGCTGATGTAGGAGGGGTCGCTACCCCTCGGGTCTGTGGGCGACCCTGGATTGATCAGGGTGCAGCCCTGGAAATGCACGACGGCGGGACGGTGGATGTGGCCGTAGATAATCAGATCTGATTCGGAACCCAACTCCCGGACCAGCCGAGAGGGTCTTGGTCGGCCATAGGTGTGGCCGTGCAAAAGGGTCGTCCTGAGGCCTTCGATTTCAAACGCCAGGTTCTGGGGCAGCAGGTCCTCGACGCTACCTTCATCACGATTGCCCCTGACCGCATAGAGTTTTTTTGACCGATTGGCGAAAATCTCATAGGCGGCTTTTGAGTTGAAATCACCGGTGTGAATGACCAGGTCTGCATCAGCGACGGCTTCCAGAATGCATTGCGGTATGTGCGTGGCTCGCTGAGGAACGTGGGTATCACCCGTAATGACGATTTTCACGCAATTCACTCCCGTCGTGAGGGTGGGGAGAGGCCCTTTACATCCGAAATGGTATCACAAGCCACGTGCTATTTACAGGAGGAATAGGTGTGAGGCGCGCTCCATTGATCGTGGTCGTCGGAATATGTGCGGTGGGCAAGAGTACCCTTGTGCAGCAGCTGCGCCACAGGGGATACGCTGCCGTGGAGGTGGCCCAGGAGCACTCAGAAATACCCTATCTTTGGGCCAGGCACAGCCCTGATCTCCTGGTGCATCTGGACGCCCGCGACGAGATTGTGGCGGCAAGACGTAGTTATCTGCACTCCGAGAGACTTCGCATTGAACGGCAGCTTCTGTCCTATGCGAAAAGCAAAGCGGACCTCACTATTGATGTGTCAGACATGGAAGAACCGGAGGTCCTCTGCCGCGTGCTTGAGTCCCTCACCAATGAGACTGCAGATCTGGATTCAGGGAGTTGATGCTTGATGTGGTTCTTCCGGCGGAAAAAGAACAGGGAAGGCGATCAAGAACAGTCTCCCGATGAGAAACGCTGCATTCTGACGGTTCCCGAGCAGCATCCAACCATACAGGACGCGATTGATGCTGCACCGGTCGGTTCCACGGTGATCGTGATGCCAGGGCGATATCGAGAGGTCATCGACTTTAGGGGTAAAGACATCACCGTGCAGAGTGAGTCTCCAAATGACCGGCAGACTGTCGCCGACACGGTCATCGATGCTGAACAGCGCGGAACCGTCGTGTCCTTTTGCAATGGAGAAAGTGACGAAGCGAAACTGGCCGGTTTCACCGTGACAGGGGGGCGGGGAGATCTGTATGGGCCACCCTCCGGAGGCGGGGTGACCGTGCGCAATCATTCCGGCCCCACCATCGAGAACAACGTTATCGTCGCAAATCGCAGCGAACTGGACGGGGGCGGGATCTGCGTTGATGATTCGTGGCCGATCATCTTGAGAAACCAGATCCTCGACAATGAAGCGGCGGGATGTGGTGGAGGGATTCACATCGGTTGGGATTCGGCGAAGGTTGAGGCGAGGATCGAGCCCCTGGCCATGAAGAACCTTGAGGGATACCTGGACAAGGCTTCACCGGGGGGGTTCGGCATCGCTACGGGTGAGGGAGAATCGGAGGACGACCTCAGGGATTTCATGACACAGTGGGAGAGCCTTGAGGACGAAGAAGAGGATAAACGGCGGCGTCCCAGGCTTGATAGCAATACGATTGTGGGCAACGATGCCCTCTCCGGGGGAGGATTGCACGTGTCCGATGAATCCCCCCTCATCGAAAGTAACGTTTTTCGCGGAAATTGGGCCAGGCGTGGCGGGGGCCTTTGTTTCTGGGACAACAGTCGCCCTGTGGTCAGCGGCAATCACGTCATCGCGAACGAGGCAACGGAAGAGGGTGGGGGGATGATTGTTGAGTGGGGTGCCGCCCCTGCGCTTCTCGGGAACCGTTTTTCTGACAATACATCGGGCCGCGACCGGGGCTTGTCGATATCACAGAATTCCGCGCCGATCGTTCGGGCCAATCAATTCGATAGCAGCAGATGCCATGCGGTGTTCCTGTGGGAGAAACACCGTGCCAATTTGGAGGGCAATATCTTTGAAGGTGGAGCCTGATGCCCCTACTTCTGTTGCTGGCTGTAGTGGTTGTGGCTCTGCTTCTGCTGGTTCGCTGGCTCGGCCAAGAGCGAGAGGATGCTGTTGCTGAGGTGCGTGTTCTGATTGTTCCCGATGAATACGATTCGCTGGGTGAGGCCATTCGGGCTGCCAGCAGTGGGGACACGGTTCGGGTTCGGCCCGGAATGTACAGCGAGATCATAGATTTTTCGGGCAAGGACATCAGGATCATCAGCGAAGACCCGGGCGATCCGGAGACGGTCAGACGTACCGTGATCGATGCCGCAAGACAGGGGCCGGCCGTGTTTTTTGGCCAGCAGGAGACGAGGCGGGCATCTTTGGAGGGCTTCACCGTCACAGGGGGAATTGGCTGCCTGGCGGTGAGGTGGAACGTATTGGGCGATGCCGCCAGGGCCGGCGGTGGAATATTCATCGGCAATGGAGCCAACCCCACAGTGCGAAACAACATCATCTCGGGCAATGTCGCCGATCTGGGTGGAGGGATTTATGTCTGCGCCACCTCCGCTGCCCTCATCGAGGACAACGAAATCCGTAGCAATTCTGCCGTTTTGGGCGGAGGGCTGCGGGTAGCCCGGGATTTTCCCCGGTCGGAGGATGCCTCCTCTCACGGAGAAGGGTCCCTTATCGCCACCGTTCACAACTGCCGGTTCATCGCCAACAGGGCCGCAATCGGCGGAGGAGCATCCATCAGCCGCGGCGTTTCGCCCGAGCTATCCGCGAACGTGTTCTGTGGGAACCGGGCGCGGTGGGACGGCGGGGGAATGGCCATCTGGGATCATTCCTCTCCTAGGGTTAGGGACAGTGAGTTCTGCGACAATCGGGTGGGTTCCGACTACGGATTCGGTGCCGGGATCAGCATCATGAACAACTCCAGGCCCCGCATAAGCAGCAATAGTTTTGTGGGTAACGAGGCAGGGGGTAAGATTAAGAGTGGCGGGGGCGCCATTGCAATCTACCGCTCCAGTCCCACTCTGATCCGAAACACTGCGAGGGAGAATCGTGCCGGGCTCGGTTGCAACCTGTACCTGTGGGGTGGTTCCCGTCCCGAGATGCAGGGAAACGAGATTGCAGAGAGCACCATATTTGTCAGGCCCTCACAGATTGCCGGCCCCCCGGGCCCCGGTCGTCGCTGAGGCGTGTGCATGACAAATCTTCCGGCATGTGAGTCAGCACATCACCAGAGATGGCTGCGCTTGCTTCTTGACTTGCCTTCGCCCTGGTCTTTCTCCGACATTTCCCCAGCATCGCGCCTCAGAGCCTGCCAATCGGCATGATGTACAGTGGGGTTTCATCGGACGACGTGCCCATGATCTTCAGTACCCGCTCCTCGTCGAAAGCGCCGATCACTACGGTCCCCAGCCCCAGGGAGACTGCCTGCAGATAGACATTCTGGGCGGCATGGCCAGCTTCCATGTGAACGTACTGGATGCCGCGCCGTCCGTACCGGCGGGTGGTTCTCTCGTACACGGCTGACAGGATCAGTAGGGCGGGGGCGTCTCTTATGGGGGCCTGCTGTAGGGCAGCGGCGTAGAGGTCCGTTCGTAGCTCCCCAGAAGAGACCTTGCGCAAGCGGTGACCCTCTGTTTCGTAGTGGTAAAGGCCCGATGAAAGCGAGACGACGTCACCGACGACGAGATACAGTTCAAGGGGGAAGGTGGCTCCGGCGGATGGGGCGGTGCGATAGCCCGTCTCTGTGCAGTTGATCCCAGCAGCCGACCAGAGCAGTTGGGATATTTCATCGAGGTGAAGGGGTCCCTCGCTGTAGGCGCGGACCGACCGTCTCGCCGCCAATGCAGCCTCGACGGGCAGATTGCCGGCGTGGTCGGGTGAGGGAAGCGTCACCACCCCGTCGAGAAGGGACTTGCCGCCGTTAGCTTCCCCCTCGGGAGCGACTTCGTCGAACAGAGGCAATGTCATGTGATTCGCCGGAGCCCGGAAGAGGGAGACGATTAACAGGGCGATGCCGACGCAGGCTGTCACCGCAAGTATGGGCGTTAGCTGGCTTTTTAGGTCCACGGTATTGCACTCCTTTCGGGCCAGTTGCAGGTTCCTCCGCATCTGTCCCATCGGACATGAGGTGGGAAGGTTGCCCCACGAGTTATCGGCGCTGTCTTTTGCTGCGTCTGGATGCAGCGACCTGCACTTATTGGTTTGCACGTTTGGCCCTGTATTCCTCCCTTGTCCCGGCGCCGGGATGGGTTACCTCCCGTGCACTGTTATCTGTATTGCTTTGGAGCCGACGGCAACCGGAGGGTTGCAGAAATGACCGGGTTGGCTGTGATACAATAAATCAAGGAGGTACATGGATTTGGTTGGCAGAGAATCTGATGAGCTCGAATTGAGCCTTAAGACCGTAGTTTGCTCAACGGGGACCATGCCATCGGCCCTCGGTATGCGTTATCACGAGATTGATGCTGCCCTTGAGGCTGCTGAGACGATACCCGCTGAAGATCTCGAGGTTGTATTGTATCCCGACTGGCGACCCGGACCTCCCCCGAGATCAAAGCAACCGGATCCGCCGGGGGCATCGATCACATTGACACCAGCGGAGATCATTTCCAGGTTGAGGGACGGGATGGCTAGGACTGGAGTCCGGGTCCGTTCAATACATGCCAACCGGGACCTGGGCGTGTTTTTGGGTAGCCGTGACCCCAGGGACCGGAGGATTGCGGCGGAGATCCTTGAGGACACCATTGCCATTGCCGGCGAAGTGGGAGCTGGGATCATCGTCCTGCATGCCTGGGATGGGTGGGACCGTGCCGTCGACCTTGTACACAACGCGGTTCCCATCATCGAGGCCTCTCGGTTTTCCCAGGCAATCCTGACAGTCGAGAACATACCGCTCAGCGCTGTCGGATGGTCTCAGGCCGAGGCCATGGCCCTGCTGGCCGAGCTTCTGCCGGATTCCGTGGGCTTTACCCTGGATCTGTCCTGGAGTTCGATGTATGACAATTTCGATGTGCTGCTCGAGCTGCTCCCGCGCGTCAAGAATGTGCATGTCCATGGTAGGCTGGGATCTGGAGAAGGTGGGGCGTGTTTGCAGCCCCGGGCTGGGAATATGGATATCGACGACGCGGTATTGCGGTTGTGCCAGCTCGGCTATGATGGACAGTGGACCCTGGAGTTGAATCGGCCCCGTTCACCGGAAGGATTTCGAAGGGGACTGAAGCACCTGCAGAACCTGATCCTTCAAGAAGATTTCGACATAGCCAAACAAACTGGGGGGGATAGTACATGACCTTGGAAATTTCCGGAGACATAGGAGTTGTGGCCGCTGGCATCAAAACTGGCCTGATTTTGCCCGACGATGACATCGGTGAGATTGCTCTCTCGTCTGTTCGAGATCTCGCGGAGGACGGCGACATCATCTGCATCACGGAATCCGTGGTTGCCCGGTCACAGAACCGCTACCTGTCCTGTGACAAGCTGGCCGGCGACATCACGCAGAAATTAGATCTGAGTCCTGGAGCAACCGTGGCGGTGATTAGCCCCATCGTCAGTCGGAACCGCTTTGCCCTGATCCTCCGGGCAATTGCCCAGGCGACGGATGGGGGGCGGGTGATCATCCAGCTGGCAATACCCAATGATGAGGTGGGTAACCAGGTGCTGGATAGGGATGTCGCCACGACCCGGCTGCGGCTGAAAAGGATCTTTGACGGTTTACAGGAGATACGGGGCAACACCCCGCATATGAACGTGCTGATTCGCGAGGTGTTGGCCGCGCTCAAGCTGCAGGAGATCGACTACCAGCTGATTGGGATCCGCAAGATAACCGGCCAGGGCATGGCAGATGTCACCGTTCGCGCTCCCGACGGTCGAGCCATTTCGGTGGAGGTTGGTTTCGGGGACATCGAGGCCAGGGCAAAAAAGGCCCTTGGCATCATGCAGGATGCCGGGACCGATGGAGCCTTCGCGGTGGCGGTGGATTTGCAGAGCCACACCATCACCATTGTGGACGCCGTCGTGTGCCAGGATGAATCCCTGGAGAAGGCGACGGTGGCCGAGCTGAACTATACGGATCAACTGGACGTATACCGCGATCCGGACTGCCTCTATTTTGATGAGCTGAGCGACCTGGGCTTTTCCCATCCAGCGACCGGAATGGACTATCCTCGCTTTTATCGGGAGATTGTGATGGCCCAGGGGGCGGAACCGGATCTCCTATTCACCAATAACCCACTGAAGGTCTTTGACCGGGGATTTGTGGACGGTATTGTCATCGGGGCGGTGCATGTGCGTAACGAGCTGAAGGGTCTGTTTCAGTCCTTTGGGACCCAGACTCCCATGGTGACGCTTCAGGAAATCGGCCCAGAACCCTGGGGTGTGATTGGCTCTAACGTCTCTCACAATGAGAAGGGCATTTTGAAGCTCCTCCCGGACAATGCCGATGCGACAGCTGATGACATTAGGCAGAGGATTCTGGATGGGACGGGCAAGTCCGTGGAGGTATTGATCTTTGGCGATGGCGCTTACAAGGACCCTGACACGGGCATTTATGAACTGGCGGATCCCCATCCGGCCATTGGCTGTAGTTTGGGCCTGCGCCAGGCCACGTTGCGGGGGGGGACCAAGCTCAAACTGCAGGTGGAGACCCTGTTCAGGGGTGGACACTCCCGGGAGGAGATTCGCGAGATCCTCGCAAGGGGCGATGACGTTGTCAGCCAGGAGAGCCTGGGCACAACGCCCAGGAGTGTGACCGCGATTCTCGGCACGCTGGCAGACCTTGCGGCGGGCTCGGCCGATGCCGGAACTCCCATTGTCCTGGTTCGGAACTTCCCGTTTTGAACCCGGCGGCACGGGATGAACCCGGTACGGATGTGTGATAAACGCCACAGGAGGTGACGTTGAGTGCAGACAGGATTGGCAGATGATGCGTTGGGGCTGATCGGCAATACGCCCCTGGTAAAGGTGAAGGTTGATGAATCCGAGATTCTCGCCAAGGTGGAGTACGTCAACCCCACAGGCAGTCACAAGGATCGGATCTACCTTCGGATGATTGAACAGGCTGAGAGACAGGGCAAGCTGCGTCCCGGCATGACCATCATAGAGGGCTCCACCGGCAATGCCGGTGCCGCTTGCGCCATGGTAGGGAGTCTCAGGGGATACCCTGTTGTGGTGGTCATGCCAGAGGGCATGTCCGAGGAGAGGAAGAAGTTGATACGGGCCCTGGGGGCAGAGTTGATCCTCACTCCCGGCGCAGAGAGTGATCAGGATCTGGCTCTACAGCGGGTTGAAGAGATAGTTGCCCAGAATCCCGACGACTACTGGTACCCGGCGCAGTTTGATAACCCCGAGAACCCCCTGGCCCACTACGAGGGAACGGCTCCCGAGCTGTGGCGCCAGAGCGGCGGAGAGGTTGATGTCTTCGTTGCAGCAGTGGGTTCCGGGGGCATCTTGACGGGGATCGGAAGGTACCTCAGGGAGCAGAATCCCAGGGTGAAGATCTACGCGGTTGAGCCGTCGGAGTGCCCGGCTCTCTCCAGGGGTGAGTGGGGCAGTCATGACATCCAGGGGATCGGGGATGGGTTCGTTCCCGGGAATCTTGATCTGAGCCTGATCGATGGTGTGGTCACCGTTAGTTCCGCGGAGGCCGTGGAGGAGGCCCGTGACCTGTGTCTGAAGCAGGGCCTGGTCGTGGGGATCTCCACCGGATGCAATGTGTCGGCGGCCAGGAAGATCCTGCGCAGGCATCCCGACGCGGGCTCTGTAGCCACCATGCTCTTTGACACGGGGCAGAAATACTACACCTCGCCGCTCTTTGGGGTCACAGAAGAGGTGGCTATTCCGGACAGGGATCATTCCCTGGATGAGCGCACTACACGGGAGCTGGCGAAGTACTCTCCCGGCTGGGAGATCATCGAATAGGAGGTTGCATCATGCTGCTCAGCCAAACGAGAAGGGACGAGGTCATCGACCTTTGCCGCCGCCTGGTGTGTATTCCCAGTCCGTCCGGAGATGAGGAGGAGGCCATCCGGTTTGTGCGGGATACCATGGAAGCCCTGGGATACGACGAGGTGGTCATGGACAGGCTGGGCAACGTGTGGGGCTGCATCCGCGGGAGCAGGCCGGGCAGGAGGATTCTTTTCGATGGTCACATGGACACCGTTGGTGTTGCTGATCAGGCCAGGTGGACCCGCGATCCCTATTGTGCCGAGATCTCCTCAGGCAGAATCTATGGGCGAGGATCCTCGGACATGAAGGGGGCGGCGGCAGCTATGATCATGGCTGCTGCCTACCTGGCCGAGGACCGCGCGAGGGAGTTTTCCGGTGAGATTTACGTGTCCTGCACGGTGCACGAGGAGTGCTTCGAGGGCGTTGCGGCTCGCGAGGTGAGCCGGGCAGTGAAGCCGGACTGGGTGATCATCGGCGAGGCTTCGAACCTGAACATCAACCGGGGTCAGCGGGGGCGGGCAGAGATCCAGGTCGAGACCTTCGGTAGAAGTGCCCACTCCTCCAGCCCGGAGGTTGGGCACAATGCAGTCTATGACATGTTCACCCTGGCCCGTGAGCTGCGCGGGATCCAGCCGGAGGATCACGCCTTCCTGGGGTCCGGGATCATGGAACTCACAGACATCATCTCACATCCTCACCCCG
The DNA here is from genome assembly GCA_003566675.1 of Clostridia bacterium. GTDB lineage: Bacteria > Bacillota > Sulfobacillia > SLMV01 > SLMV01 > PWUC01. The sequence goes on along the minus strand of PXCI01000186.1, from coordinate 1,255 downwards.
GTGCCTCGGTAGTGCCCGAGCACTGCACCGTCACCTACGATCGGCGTCTTCTTCCGGGCGAGACCGAGGAATCTGTTCTCGCAGGAGTCAGCGGTGCCATGGACCGGGTGAAGGAAGGGGTCGCGAACCTCAAGGCCAGGGCCCGCTGCAGGGAGGACTCTGCCCGGTGCTGGACAGGAGAGATCCTTTCCGCGAAAAGGTTTTTCCCCGCCTGGGTGACAGACGAGGATCACGAGCTGGTAGGACTCGCAAGGAAGGCCCTTTCTGGGATCGGGCTGTGCCCGGAGATTTCAAGGTATTCCTTCTGCACAAATGGCAGCCACTATGCCGGGGAGCTTGGCACACCCACCATAGGGTTTGGGCCTTCACCCGAGACCCTGGCCCATATCGTCGATGAGTACATCGAGATTGACCAGCTGCTGCTGGCATGCGCCGGTTACTATGGCATCATGGAGGCCGCATCACGCGGACTCTCCTCCGGATAAGGACCCTTTCCTCTGCAATCTGTGCTGCTGCCCGAATGCCATCCGCTGAAGGGTGACTCAGTGCCCGGGGTCGCGCATGATCAGGCCTGGTTCACGGATCCGGACCGTTACGTCTATTTCCACCGGTAGGTCGGGGAAGATCTCTTCGTTCCAATCCTCTTCCATCTGATGCCATAACTTTGGCGCCTTGCGATACAGAGCCTGGCCGAAACCGTAGATGTCAGATTGGAAGGCCTTCTGTACGATGTCCAGGCTGTGCCGGATCTCTTCCTCAATCATTCTGCTCAGGTTTTCTGCGAGTTCTCTTATTGTCTCGGAATCGCCGAGAAAGACATCGTGGGCAGTGACTTCCTCCACCTGGAAATCCGCCTTGATTACAATCTTCATCGTGATCTGCTCGCCCTCGAAATGGGGTTTGATCGAGGAATTGACCCGGACAATCTGAAAGACGACGATACCTTCTTCTTCCAGGGGTCTAGACAGCTCTACCGGGCCCTCTGAAAGACGCCCCGTGGCCCAGAGATAGCCCCGGGCATCCAGACCGTCGAGAAAGCCCCTCAGCTGATCACCCCTGAAGACGGAAATCCCCAGGAGTATGGTCATACCGGGCATTGGCTCAGAAGTGCCCCCCTGCCTGAGGGGATCGAGAACCGGTGAGTCGGGCGGTAAGGTTCCCGGGATGTTCTCATCGCTATCCAGGGGTTGCTTGCGGGTCACGCTGGGTGCATCCTGTTCTACCTCAGCCCCCAGGGGCTTGATGATCAGGTCTT
>PXCI01000285.1 GCA_003566675.1 Clostridia bacterium | reverse complement strand
TGTGAAACGTCTTTTTCGCGACAGCCAGCGGAACCTCCCGATCGGCGATAAGTGCGTCAACTGCGCAAATGCAGTGATAGCCTCGGTTGACATCCTTACCGCCGCCGCATATATTATTGAGTGATACATTGAGGCTCAATGCATAGGAGGCGCATGTCATGGTCAATGACTTCTTGGATCAGTCCTACTGGAACGGCATGATCAAAATGAGCCTGTCGCGGCTCTTCATTCTTCGCACCCTGTATGACGGTCCGCTACACGGGTACGCGCTTAGTAAGCGCATCGCGGAAATCACCAAGGGTTGCTGTTCCCCTACCGAAGGGGCCCTTTATCCAGCTCTTCATGAGTTTGAACGGGAAGATTACGTAACCCGCCGCAGCGAGGTTGTCGGGGGCCGAAACCGAAAGGTTTACACCCTGACAGACAAGGGCATCCAAGCCTGTCTCACAGGTCTGAAAGCCTGGGAGGAAACTGCCCGGGCACTGCTCGACGCAAAACGAAGCATACAGGCAGACACGCTCGACGACGACGGCTGAAGCACAGAACCACGATGTCTTAAGTCTAATGCCGCGCAACCCTACCCAGGCTGGGTGGAAGCGAAGGAGGGTTTGACGTCCCAACACCTAGATCCAAGACCCGAAAGGGATTGGTGGGATTGGCTATCTGCGACATCTGTCGTGAGGAGGAATATCAAATGTTCAAAGGTCTCATGGATTTACTGCGAAAGCGATATCAGAACGCCAGAGGCTGCTGCGGCTTCGAGGAGCAGACACAGGAGGAAGGCTCGCAATGCTGTGACCTCTCTAAGAAGATGAAGAAACCCGGCAACCCGGTTCAATAGATCAGATGATGGAGGACATGCTCATGGAATCCTTGCTTCCAACCGTAACAAGTATTCTCAACTACGCTGCAACCAATGGCCTGAATATGGGACGTTATCTCTTGCTAGGATTGGTTTTGACCGCAGCCCTACAGAGCCTTGTGCCATCCCACAAGCTGCACCAGATGATGACCCGCAGCGGTGCCTGGCCTATCGTAATCGCCTCAGTAGCCGCGGTGACCACCCCCCTATGCTCCTGTGGCACGATTTCCCTGATGATCCCTCTCCTTGCAGCAGGCGTACCCTGGGGACCTATTTTCGCCTGGCTCATTGCATCCCCCATCATCAGTCCCACTGGATTCATACTCGTTGGAGGCATTTTGGGCTGGGACTTGGCGATAGCTAAGATTCTCGTGGGTCTCACCCTTGGAATAGGAGGTGGCATTCTGGCCAATAAGCTTCAAATGTCAGGTTTCCTAGCCAACCAATCAAGGGTCCCCCGGACCCGCCCCACAGAGGATTCCATGGAGTGCTGCTTCCAGGACACGGCGTCAGCTTCTAACTCAACCCCACAAGACCCGACGACATCGGGCCACTCAGAGACCGCAGCAACGTCTGAGAATCGTTTCAACACCTTCATCCGCATTCTATGGGAATCGGGTCGGAGTCTCATTCCGATATTTATCCTATTCGTATTGGTCGCAGGGGTCATTGAAACCCTAATGCCCACCGAGTGGATCACTGGATTATTCGGCCCTGGAAGGGCATGGGGCGTACCCGTTGCCGCCATCATGGGTGTGCCGCTGTACACCGGCACAGCAAGCGCGGTACCCCTAACCGCTTCGTTTATGGGACTCGGCATGAGCAGGGCTGCGGCCCTGGCATTCATCTTGACAGGTCCGGGAACTTCGCTACCGGCACTGGGAGCGGTATTGGTGATTGCTCGAAACCGCATGGTTGCCGCATATCTTGGAATCCTGTTTGGGGGCAGCATTCTTTTCGCGTACCTATTCGGATTGTGGTTCTAAGAAGATAGCGAGCCTGATGCAGTTGACTGAGAAATCGACAAGGAGACGAGTGCGCTAAGATGAACACTGGCCACGGCAAACTCGCACTCTTAGCATTCATCCATGGCCGCCACGCGGCCACTGCAGGGCAGGTGAGCCCCACCTGTCCTGCAGTGGGACGGAAAAGGGGAGTCGAACGCAGCCCCAGCATACCTCATTCCTCGATTCCCTTTCGGGCCTCCAGCCCCTGGGTCCAGTAGTGCTTCACTTCGCGCATCTCGGTGACAAGGTCCGCTGCCTCCAGGAGATCCTCTGGGGCATACCTCCCGGTCAACACCAGCTCCACCCCGTCGGGTCGCCCTTTCACCAGTTCCATGACCCGCTCCAGGGGGACGAGCTCGAAGTGCAGCGCAACGTTAATCTCGTCGAGGATAATGACATCCGCAGTTCCCTGCTCCATGGCCCGCTCGGCCTGGGCCAGGCCTTCTCCCGCCCCATCGATCAGCTCCCTGGGTGGTGAACCCGGCGGGAAGACTCGGATGTCCTCTCCCATGGAAGCCAGGGTCTCGGGGTCTATTTCGCCCTCCCGAGCAACGAAGTAGGGCTTGCCCACCTGGACGATGGTGAGTTCCGGCTGAAGCCTCCGGGCCGCGAGATGCTCGCCGTAACCCCATCGCTTCATGAACTGTATCATCAGGACTCGCAGGCCCCGACCCACCGCTCTCATCGCCAGGCCCAGGGCTGCTGTGGTCTTCCCCTTGCCCTCGCCGGTGTAGATGTGAACCGCACCGCGACCCAATGGTCCGCAGGGGGTTCCTTCATTCTTCTTCATGGGTTCTCCCTTCGGTAGACAACACACAAAGCCCGCAGCCAACAGGCGAGCGGGCACGGAAAAGTCCTATTCTACTCTGAGGTGAACTGATCTATGCTCTGATATCGCAGTATGAAGGCTTGTAGCAGGTCCCGATTGCGCGAAAGAGCCCCGACCCAGGTGTCGAGAAATTCCCGCCCGTCCAGGGTAACCCGATACACCTTGCGTGCAGGCCCGCTGCCGGTGGTGTCCCAGCTGGACTCTATGAAACCATCGGCTTCGAGTCTCTGTAGGTTCCGGTAAATACCCCCGGGGTCCGCATCCGCCAGGCCGAAATCGTTCAACCGTCCCGTGAGCTCGTACCCGTGCGCGGGCTTCTCGAGCAACAGCAACAGGAGCGTGGGCTGGAGAAATCCCTGGAGGATAGATCCCTGTCCCGGATGGTGACAGCGACAATTTCGCCTGTCCTCTTTACAGTTCGGATCGGTCATTAAACCCCACCCCCTCGCCTGACGTTATTCCTAGTCTATGGGGGATGCCTGGAATCTGTCAATGTGGCATACACAATCTGGCACAACCAAGCGCCCCCTCGAATCAGCCCAGATGATCGATATCCCCCTGCTCGGAGTCGCACCCCGGGCAACCATCCCATCAATCCCCGGAAGATACCGTCTCCACCGGTTCGTCCCGATCGGTGCTGGGCGAACGGCTTCCTCGCCTCCGAAGCACCGCGTAGCAGGTGACGAGGCCCAAGATGAGCAGTCCCAGAATAGGCCAGATGATCAGGGGAAAGGTATCAACCCGCTCCTGCCGGCCGGCGGGCTCCGCATAACGGCTGCTGACCAGGGGATAACCCCCGGGGCCCTCGGGCATCGCGCCCAGGTAGTCCGTGACGGCTGCCCAGACGGACAGCGGCCTGTCACCCTGGTAGACGATCAGTTCCGCGTGGTCGGCCACGGGATTCCCCTCCCTGTCTTTTGGCTGTACCTCCAGTCGGGGCAGCGTGTCCCCGACCATCGGAAGGAAGGAAGCCAGGTGAAAATCAGTGACCACATGGTATAACTGCTCATCACCCCACACAAGGGGAGTATGGTCTCCGTCTCCGCTGGACAGATCGTCCCCCGCGTAGCGTTCCGCGCTCAGAACGGCGCGATACGTGGGAACGGGTAGACCCACAATAGGGAGCCAGAGCAGGATTGACCGGTCAGGATCATAGGTGAAGCGCAGTCCCGACCACTGAAAATAGGACACATCCCCCATGATCTCTGTAAGCAGCGGACCAATCTCCAGCACCCTGCGGACTTCATCGCCGGTGAGGTAAAAGGAAATCACGGGATACCCGGGCGTGTTCTCAGGTCCCGATCCAAGTCCGACGGTGGACGCGATATCATACAGGGAAAGCTGGCCCTCGGCCGCAGCGGTAACCCCGGGACGAAGTGAACCACGGATCTGTCCGTTTGCCTGAAAAGCAAAATCCACCTCCTCGCCTGTCACCTGCTCCACCGACCACCGGAAAGCGTCGCTGATGAGGTTTCCATACGCGGACTCGCTGAGGGACGGTTTGCGGGGGACGACGAAATCCGACCGGGCAACCACCCCGTAGATGTCGTCGTACTGACCGCCCGTGGAACGGGCGAAGAGGGCGTTCAGCTCGATGACAGCCGCTTCGACCTCGGCACCCACAATGGGATCCGGCGAAATGGAATCATCAATGGGCACCAGGTAGGGGCGTCCGGTCTCCTCGTTCCGCAGCCGAACCGTTCCCGTCGCCCGATCATACGCAAGGTCAAGGCAGCCGAGGTAGCGGCCCGTGGATCCCGCCTGGACGATGGGGGTATTCCCCTCAATCACAGGCTCGGCGAGATCCGTGTGACAGTGCCCCCCCACGATGACATCGATGCCTGCGACTTCCCGGGCAAGCTCCATATCCTCCTCGACGCCGGAATGGGTGATCGCGATGATCACATCGACACCGATGTCGTTCAGATCTCGCACCGCAGATTCCGCAAAATCGAGGGGTTTGATGAATCGGACCGGGCCCGCGGCCGTTGTGACCGACTGGGCGTGCTCGCCCAACAGGCTGAATACACCCACTCGCAGCCCGGATCCCGGCAGCGTAAACACGTGGGTTGAGGCAAGTCCGACCTGGTCCAGCGCATGCCCGCTGGGTATTTCCGCGTTGCCCGATAGCACCACCAGGTCCGCCGAGGCCTCGGGATAACCGGCTGCCGCCAGGTACTCGGCCAGGAGGTCGGCCCCGTAGTCAATTTCATGGTTTCCCAGGATCACCGCATCGTAACCCATGGCGCGCATCAGGGTCAGCTCCGTCGCCCTTCCCTCTAGGGCCAGCCAGGCGAAGGGTGAGCCGCTGATGAAGTCGCCCGCGGAAAAAAGCAGCACCGGGTCCTCCCCCGCCTTCGACCGGATCTCATTTATTGCGGTCGCCAGTCGGGCAAAGCCCCCGACGGTGGGGTCCGGGCCATCGGGGTCGTAATCAACAGCAGATGAATGGGGGATCAGGGCAGAGTGCTCATCATTTGTGTGCAGAATGGTGAACCATATTTCCCCTCCCTCTGCAGCAGTCGCTGCACCCCCACCGAGGAAAGAAACCATGAGAATCAAGATTAGAAGCAAGGGTCTGAACCTGCGAGTACCGTGTTGGGGATTCATGTAAACCTCCACATCAACATCGATCGGCGAAGATCTCTCTGGCACGTAGCGCTGCGCCCTCGGCCGGCTGATTCAGCGGAGCGAGGATGGGGATCGGCCCCCATTCGGCCCACAGCTTGCGCGCGAAGGGTTCAATCACGGGTGGGTCTCCACGCCAGACACCCCCCACCAGGTGGACAGAAATCCCCCTGGCGCTTCCGCATCGGGTCAGAAGGCTGCCAGCCAACCCTGCCAGCTCTTCCCCTGCTTCCTCCAGGATGCAGCGGGCAACCGCGTCACCCCCCCGGGCAGCCGAGAAGACCTCGCGGCAGAAGCCGGCCACCTTTGAGACATCGATCCCGTGCTGGTTGTGTACCCGGGCTGGGAGCTCGTTCAGGCTCGAGACCCCATAATGGTTCAGGGCCCGTTCCCTGAGCCCCGTCGCCCCACTCCTTTGCTCCTGGGCCCCGATTGCAGCACGGAGTCCCAGCTGTCCGATCCGAAATCCACTGCCTTCATCCCCCAAGATGATCCCTCCTCCACCGGCCGTCATCCAACGACCATCCTGGCGGGTGATCGCGATGGATCCGGTGCCGCTGATGAGGACGATCCCATCATCGCGGGCCGTGGCACCGTAGTAGGCGGCCTGCGCGTCGCCGATCACCTCGCAGCGAGCAGCGGGGAAACACTCGCGAAGACAGCTCAATACGGTCTGCCGTCGCTCCGGCAGGCTCATCCCGGCGATCCCCGCAACCGCCCCTCCGATGCGCCTCCCATCGGCCCCCTCGAGCAGATTGCAGCAGACCTCACGGATTGATTCCCTGGTCAACCTATTGGCGTCTGGGACACCGAGCCAGTTGGCCGGGGGACCGGTCCACTCCTTCAGAATCTTCAGCGGATCGTCCGTGCGGATCCTGGCCAGGACCCCCCGGGTCTTTGATCCTCCCCCGTCAATACCAACAACGAGATGCTCATCCATTTGGGAGTCACCCCTCCAGTGTGAAGCGCCAGGGCATCCGGGAAAACTCCCCAACCTTGCCCAGACCCACTCGCGGCATGGCCTGGGTCTGCCCGCAACGCCTCGGTTCAACTGCGATCACGGGGCCACAGGCAAAGGAGGCCCCGTTGAGGCCGCGATCGATCCCCAGGGCCTGGCAGAGTTTCCCCGGGCCGTCGCTGAGGAAACGGGTGGACACCGGTTCGGCTCCCCCACCCCGCCTCCTTACCATGCGCTGGACTCCCACCTCCGGGATGACCGCCCGGATCAACACGGCATGGGGCTCGCCCTCCCGTAGGCATGCGACGTTCAGGCAGTCATGGAGACCGTAGATCCTGTACACGTAAACGGTCCCGGGCTGGCCGTACATGGGTTCAGTGCGCTCCGTACGCCGATAGTGGAATGCGTGACTGGCTCGGTCGAGAACCCCGCAGTATGCCTCGGTCTCGACGATCGTCCCCCCGGTGACCCCTCCGCCGCAAAAGCTCAGCAACCCGTGACCCAGAAGATCCCTGGCCACTGAAATGGCATCCCGACGATAAAACTCTCCGGGGAGAACCCCGGGGACCTCCCCCGGGGTCCTTCCTTCAATCCAGGACCAGTTCTGCACCGCCCAATTCCTCATTCCAGGCCATTTCCACGCCAAAGGGGCGGGACAACTCTGCGATTTCGTCGATGATATCCCTTGCTTCGTCGCCCAGGGCCAGGACCGGTCGTCCCCTCCGCGTGCGGCCCAATTTCCAACCCAGAGTAACCGGATGCAAAACCGCCCGCGTCAGCCGCCTCTGTTCAAAGGTGAGCTCAGCAATCACGGAACGCCAGTACATCTCGTCAGCGGGGAAACCGCGTGCGTCGTTGTCCGTGCGGCAGTCATACAGTTCATCCGGGCGTGACTCCAGGGATAGGCCGTACCTGTCGTAGATGTCCTGGGGCAGCCGATCGATTGTCTCGTTCTGGAAGATGAAGTTGCCGAGACTGTAGAAGATGGGCCGTCCCTGGTGGATCTCGATACCCCGGAGATGATGGGGGCCGTGCCCCGCGACCACATCGGCTCCCGCCTCAATGGCCTCGCGGGCAAACTGCCGGGTAAACTCGGCAGGAGTGCGGTTTGACTTCAGTTCTGATTCATGACTGTGCAGGCTGAACAGGACCCAGTCGGCCTGGCGGGCAGCGCCCGCGATGGCCTTCAGATTGCCCTCCAGATCGGACGGATCGGGCCGTGTGCGCATGCGGTAACAGTCGGATGCCTGGAATTGCAGGTCCCCCAGCTTGAAGAACTCCTCCTTCTCTGAGCCCATCATCCCCTTGAAACGTCGCTTCAGATCCTCGAATCCCAGTCCCTCGCTGATCCTTCGCAGGCTGTCGAGATCTTTGCTCGGCACCTCGAACCACCGGGAGTGGCGAAGGGGGTTCAGGCCCGGACGACCGGGAAGGTCCGGACGCTGTATGCCCGCCTGGGCACCGGGGGGAAAGGTCGATGAAGCCGAGATCAGGGCCGCTCGACCGGCTGGGGTATCCAGGTAGGCCGGTGACCGGGCAACGCCGAGGTTCGGTCCAACCCCTGCGTGGACCATGTCCCTGGCATCCAGATGCTCACTCGTGGATAGAAGCCCCCCAGAGAGCCAGTCCATGGAGTGATTGTTCGCGCGGGCAAAGAGATTGAAACCTGCCCATTTCAGATCATCGGCGATTTCGGGTTTGCCCACAACGTATGTACCGCCGCTTGCTGCCGCGGGATAGCCCTCGTAGTCGGTCAAAAGGCCCTCGAGATTGGTGAAACTGATGTCGGAGTCTCTGATGATGGAAAGCATACTGAGGTAGTTTGGCTCCCGGTACGGCTTCAACCTTCGAGTGATCAGGGAGTCACCGGTCAACGTCATCGTTGCACTTTGACCTTCAGATGGGTTATGCACTGTTGCCTCTCCTCTCGGTGTGACCGGGTTGTGTTGAATCACAGGCAGGGCGGACGGGATACAGGGGGATACCTGCGGAACGGGTTGCCGGGACATCTCGAATCAGGTTCACGTCCCCCGCGGCGATCACCCGGGCTGTGCAGGAACCCATTTTTGGGGCAAGCTCGGGGTCTCCGATCGGAGGCACACGCGGGCTCGCTCGTCACGAACCGGCGGTGGGCCTCCGCCCTCCCTGTGCATCATGGCAGCTCAGATTATTCACCTGTGCTTGCTGCAAAGCTCCATCAGATGCCCTACCACCTCGGGCACCTCTTCTTTCGATCGGACCACGGCAAATACCGTTCTCTCTCCAGCCAGGGTGCCCAGCACCTGCTCCCAGCGGAGGGCATCAATGGCCTCGGCAACAATTTGTGCAGTCGCAGGCAGGGTGTCGATCACAAGCATGCAGTCACTACTTTTTATGTCTGTGACGGAACTACTGAGAGTCAGCAGCAACTGGTCGCTTACCTCTTGCTTTTTCACAGATGAGGGCTCCACATATCGATACCCGTCCGCCTCCGTGGAAACCTTCACCAGCCCCAGTTCCTTGATATCCCGAGACACCGTGGCCTGAGTGACCTTGATGCCCTCTGCTGTCAGGGCTTCAACAAGATCATTCTGGGTCCCGATGTCGCTGTCCTTCAATAACGAAAGGATTCTCATCTGACGTCTGGATTTCAAAGGACCCCCTCCAACTGCCGAAAGTATCGATCGCTGACATTGTATTTATTCGTTTTATGCAAGCTGTTGTCCTGCCTGCGCAGTCAGATTCCCGGGGTTCCATCTCTTGGCTGATGGCTGGGCGGCGATGGCACGCATGAGTTCCGGTGGCCCCTGGAGGGAGTCGTCAGAAAGACGAGGGCTCACCTGCTGGTGAGCCCCCGGCGATATCAGTCCGAACCCTGAACGGTGACGGTCTGCTCCGCACCGCATTCCGGACACCTGCAAAGATGCATGCAGGGTTCGTTTTCTCGCTTCGAAGTCAATTCGTCGCTGAACTCCTCGTACGGGCTGTAGGGGCCGTAGTAGTTATCCACGGGCCCAAGATCATCCATGGCGACGGGTTCACGGCAGCCCTCACACTCGCACTCGAGCCGCTCCAATCCGTTGCATACCGGACATTTGGCCAACTGAGTCCCCTCCTTGCATGATTCTTGTCGCCCTTATGGTTCCACCGGAGAGGATATCTATTAGTGACGCCAGTCGATCGTCTTTCGGCGCTTACAGGGAAGATCTACGGGTTTGTTCGCCCGCCCAGAGAAGCCCTCCCGGTGTAGACAACACCCCTTCCGGCGTCCACCGTGATGATCTCGCCAGGGTTGATCCGCTGGGTAGCTCCCAGGGCGCCCACCACCACGGGAATCTGCAGGTCCAGCCCGATCAACGCTGCGGGCGAACTCAGTCCCGCCTCCTCGCAGATGATGGCCGCTGCCTGGCGGGCAGAGCCGGCAAATCTCGATTTCCATGTCTTCAGCACGACGATGTCACCCTCGGACGGAGGGGGTTGAAGCTGCTCTGCATCATCCACCTCCACGCAGGCCCTTCCCACGACGCTCCCGCGACCAATGCCCGATCCCTGGAGAAGAACAGTTCCCAGCGTTCTGACGTGCACGGTGTCCGTCGTTCCGGGCAGGCCCCCCGGAGCACCACTGGTCACGACCACAAGGTCCCCCGGATGCAGGAGCCCGGCAGCCAGGGCCTCCCGTGTCGCACCCCCGGCCGGATCACCGGATGAGGGGCCGGTCAGGGGGTACACGCCCCACACCAGGGCGAGCTGCCGCGAGAGCTTCTCAGAGGTGGTCGTCGCGATGATGGGCGCACCGGGCCTATACCGGGCAACCTTGCGGGCAGTGTAGCCGCTCTGCGTTGGGGTAAGAATTGCCTCCGCCGCCAGTTCACCGGCGATTCGAACCGCTGCTCCGGCCACCGCATCGGTGACGCTGTGGGGCCTGTGCGGCCCAGAGCGAACACGCCGGGGCCCGGACCTCGTCCATTGCATCTCCGTCTTCTGCACAATCCGGGCCATCACCCCGAGGGCTTCAACGGGATACTGCCCTATCGCCGTCTCACCGGACAGCATCACCGCATCGGTGCCGTCCATGATCGCATTGGCCACATCGCTGGCCTCAGCCCGCGTGGGCACGGGGCTTGTGATCATCGACTCCAGCATCTGGGTTGCGGTAATCACCGGGATCCCGACCCGGTTGCAGCGGAGGATGATGTCCTTTTGCATCAGAGGAATCTCCTCCGGTGCAAAATCCACCACCAGATCGCCCCGCGCGATCATCACAGCATCGGCGACGAGGAGGATGCTCTCCAAGTTCTGATACCCTCCCAGGGTCTCGATCTTGGCGACCAGGGCGAGATCCTCACCACCCAGATCACACAGGAAGTCCCGGGTCTCGAGGACATCAGCTGCATCCTGCACAAGGGACAGGGCCACCCAGTCTGCGTCCATGTCGACGGCGAACTGCAGATCCGCTCGGTCCTTGTCAGAGAGAAAAGGGAGATCCAGGTGGATGCCAGGAAAGGCAACTTTGTCGTTTCGTGCAATCGTTCCAGGATTCAAGACCCGGGCCCGCATGTAATCACGGCCGACATCCTCAACTTCCAACCCGATCTGGCCGTCACGAATCGAAATCCGCGCACCCGGCATAACCCTTTTATGCAGGCCAGGAACGCTCACTCCGATCCAGTCTGAGTTCTGCCCCTCGCTCGCCCCGCCTGGGCCCCGGACCTGCAGGAGTGCGCCCCTGGAAACGTCCAGGGACTCCCCGGGTCCGGTCACCCGGATCTCGGGGCCCTGGGTATCGAGCATCAGGGCCAGGGGGCGTCCGGTCACTTGCCTTGCGGACCCCTGGACGCCCCGCACCAGGTCTGCCGCCCGACGATGATCGCTGCGATCACCGTGGGACAGGTTGATCCTCGCAACATCCATCCCGGCCTCATACAGATCACCGATCACGCCGGGGGTATCGGAGGCAGGCCCCAGCGTCGCTATGATTTTCGCCTCTCTCATCATAATCCTCGCGTTCCCATTTACCTTCCCAGGCTCATCAGGGCCCGTCCCGCCCTCAGAGCCGTGGGATAATCGGGCGCAGTGTACTGCACCGTGAGCGGGTCAACCCGTTCGGCGCCGGGAAGCAGGTGGCACCCATCAGCGAGGGCGGTGTCGACGAACTTGAGCGTCAGGATGACGGGTGTCTGCACCTTGAAAGGATCCGGCGCCTTTTCTGCCAACGCCCTCTTCACGCCAGCACGGATGAGGTCGCGGGCCCTCTCCGGGTGAAGCGACCGGCTGGCGTACCGGCTCACATATTGCTTCACGCAGGCTGTGTGTACACCCGGAATCAGGTCGGCGGCCTCGACCACGGCGCAGTCATCACCGCTGAGGAAGATCACGGGAACATCGTAGTGACCGGCCAGGGCCGCGTTCATCCCGATCTCGCCCAGGCGCTGCCCGTTGATCTGGTATTCCAGGACGGTCCCGGTGTAGGTATGATTCAGTACGCCCGGAGTTCCCGCCATGGAATGGTACCCGACGAACATCACGGCGTCGAAACTGTCGTCAAGGCCCTCCATCATTCCCATGGGCTTGGGACTTCCCGATATGAGTTCAACCCGGGGATCCAGCTTCTCGATCACCATGTTTCGCATCCCGCCGTGACTGTCGTTGATCACGACCGTGTCTGCTCCCTCGTCCAGGGCTGCCACTGCAGCGCAGTTCGCTTCCAGGGTCATCAACTCGCGAAAACGCCCGTAATCTGGGCCCGAGTGACCCGTTTCATCCCAGTTGGCCACCCCGGCTACGCCCTCCATATCAACAGATATATAGATATTCACACGCCATCTCCTCTCGTCCACCGGGTATACGTTACCGAGTGGTTCTTCGATTCCCCACATCCCTTTACCTCCCCGGATCAAAGACATCATCTCCGGCCGGATGAAACAGTATACAAGATGAGGCCCGAAGTCACCACGTTTGCGGGGCACTTAGAGAGGACGAGTTCCTTGGCTGATAATAGGTTCGGCTTCAACACCCGTGGCGCTCGGATTGGCCATCCGATCGGACCCGACCCCAAATCTCACGTCCCCCCCATGTACCAGACCTCGACCTTTGTCTTCGACACGGTGAAACAGGGGGCGCAGCGATTCGGGGGAAGAATCCGGCTACATCTACACCCGCCTGGGTAATCCAACGGTGAGGGCCTTTGAGCGCACCATCGCCGACCTGGAAAATGCAGAGGACGGCGCGGCCTTTGGGTCGGGCATGGGTACGATCAGTGCCACCGTATTGCATCTGGTCAGCTCAGGAGATCACATTGTATCAGGCCGCACCGTATACGGCTGCACCCACAGCCTCTTGAAGGGGCTCATGAGGCGGATGGGCGTGGAGGTGACCTTCGTCGATTCCAGGAGCATCAACAAGATCCGGGAAGCCCTCCAGCCCAACACCCGGGTGATCTACTCCGAGACCCCTCGAATCCAACGATGGACCTGGTCGACCTGGACGCCCTGGGGGAATTAGGCCAGCGTGCAGGCATTGCCACGGTGGTGGACAACACTTTCATACCCCGTATCTCCAGCGACCCCTCGACCGGGGGATCGATATCGTCGTGCACAGCGCGACCAAGTACCTGTCGGGCCACGGCGATATCGTCGCCGGGGCCGTTGCAGCAGGCGAGGCGTTCCTTGCAGAGCTCAGGGCGGACGCCATGAAGATGTGGGGGCAATCCTGGGACCCTTCGATGCCTGGCTCGTTCAGAGAGGGATCCGGACGCTTCCGCTCCGCATGAAACGCCACAGCGACAGCGCCGCGCACCTGGCCCGATGGCTGCAGGAGCACCCCCAGGTGGCCCGGGTCTACTACCCCGGACTGGACTCGCACCCCCGGCATGACCTGGCCGCGAGACAGAGTGAAAACGGATTCGACGGGATTGTGGCCTTTGAACTGCGGGACGGCTTTGAGGCGGGACAGATCCTGATGGACAACGTCCAACTCCTGACCCTGGCCGTCAGCCTTGGCACGACGGACACCCTGATTGAGCACCCGGCCTCCATGACTCACTCCATCCTCGACGAGGTGGAGCTGGAATTCGCCAGGATCAGCCCGGGGCTGGTGCGGATAGCGTCGGGCTCGAGGATCTGGGGGACCTGGTCGATGACCTGGAACAGGCCATGTCATGCCTGTAGGGCGGCGAACCTTCCCCAGGGGCAAACCCTCATCTTTTGCTCTTGGGGAACAGGGTACTCTGAATGGGTGGTTCGGATGCGAGCAGCTCCCGGGCCAGGGCAGCGACGAGATGGGTGATAAGTCGGACCGCATCGTCGTCCTCAATCTGCAGGTGCGATTTCTGTCGCAAGGACACGAGCCTGGCCCCGCCCGGCAGTGGAAACACAGACCCAGCGTCCACTCCATATGTCCTCAGGTCCGAAAGGGTTAACAACGGCTGTACCCGGCAGCGCAGATGAAGACCTTCCTGGGCGTTGAGGCTCACCGAGGGATCCTCCAGAACCCGGCAGATGCAGAACAGCCTCCGAAGCGGGTGGCCGGTATACAGAAACAGCCGATCGCCCGCGGCCACACTGGTGCCCTTTCCGGGAAACCATACATACCGTCGATCCCAACCGTCGTGGGTTGCCTGGGTGTAGGGGGAGGTATTCGATCCTCCCACGATTTTTATCCAGTCGGCCAATTTGAACACTCCAGCCCGCCGGCAACTGTGCCCCTCGCTGCCGAACCCTCTCGACTGCCAGGTGCTGTGCGGCCTCCGCCCATCCGGCGAAAGCGACCTCGTCATGGCTCCTGCCGACGAGATCCAGCAACGATCCAGTGAGGAAGGGGCAATGCGTCCCCGCACCCCCATCATACCGCGATTTCGGGCCGGGTGTCATGACACGGGCAACGGAAATTCGATGCGTAAAACCGGATGTCCCCCTCAGGGAACAAAGGTCACATCCAGGAAATGCGTCGAACACGAAATGCACGGGTCATAGGCCCTGACCAGCATCTCAAGGGCCAGCGTGATGTCATCCCTGGATCGGTCCATGATCTGGGGAACGAGGGCCTTCATGTCGTTTTCCAGGTTGGCCAGGTTCTGCCCCGTCGGGATGATGCAGTTGGCCTTTGTGATCGTACCGTCCTCATCAAGTTCGTACTCGTGGAACAAGAGCCCCCTTGGCACCTCCGCCGCTCCAATGCCCCTGCCGGCCTTCGTCTGAACGTCCCTCGGCTCCCGTTTGAGGGGGTTTCTGAGGAAGCCCTCAACCAGGTCGATGGAGTCTTCCAGGCAATGAACCGTCTCCACAATCTGCGCAACGTTGTTCATGTAGGGGTTTACCGTGTCTGCACTCAACCCCAGTTCCTTCGCTGTGGCCTGCGCCTCGGGTCGCAGAAACTCGAAGTTGATCTTCGTCCTGGCCAGGGCTCCCACCATGTAGGAGTCCCGGGCATGCCGGGTGTGCTTGGCGGTGGAATGTGGCACCGAGGTCTCCTGCGCCACCTTCAAGTAATCCTTCACATCGTAGTCGTAACCGTCACTGGTGCGAATGCAGCCGCTGACCCACGCGTATTCGTCGGGCAGGTGCAGGGCGACATACTCGGTCTCATTGTCAAAGTCTGGAATCTCAACGGTCTTGAGCAGCGCAACCGTTGCGGCTACATCCTCCCGGGCCATCACGAGCCGCTCATGAATGCTTCTGAACTGCTCCTCGGTCGGTAAACTGGAGAAGCCATTGACCTTCATTGCGATGGGATGAACCTTGCGACCACAGATCATGTCAGCCAGGTCATTGGCCACTTTCTTGAGGCGCAGGGCCATCTTCACCACATCCGGGTGATCCCCCGCGAGAGCCAGGGCGCTTCCGGCTCCGAAGAAGTCTGGTGCAGCCAGAAAGAATACGTGCAGCCAGTGACTCTGCATCGTCTCTGCATTGAACAACAGTCTCCTGAGTGTCAGTGTCTGTTCGGACGCGGTGACATCCAGGGCATCCTCGAGGGCGTTGATCGAGGCCTGTGCGTGCCCCACGGCGCAGATACCGCAGATGCGAGAGGTGATGTATGGGGCTTCGTGCCACTTGCGTCCCCGCAGCATGGATTCAAAGAATCGGGGTGACTCCACGATCTCGAACTCGACCCGCTGCATCACTCCATTTTTCACGTCAACCACGATGTTCCCGTGCCCCTCGACCCGGGTGACGTGGTGAACATTGATGTTGAGGTTCTTTGTGTCCATCATTTCACCCTTTTCCTCGAGTTAAACATCCTGAGGCGCCTTTCTGCCTCCTCATCATCGAGCCCGTGCTTGCCCATCACATCCATCATGGATTCGATGTTAGCCTGATCAATGAGGCCACGACAGCCGATACAGGCCGAGCCGAAGTCCGGGCACAGGGCACCACATCCAGCCCGGGTCACCGGGCCCAGGCAAATCTCGTTGGTGTCGAGGTCGTAGACGCATTCGTTTTCCTTCATGCGGCACTCAACGCACACGGCATAATTCGGATCGTAGGGTTTTCGCCCCAGAAGCAATGAGGTGACAACCTGGACGAATTCGGACCGATCCATGGGGCAGCTGCGTATGTAGTAATCGACGTCGATCACCTCGTCCAGGGGGCGTGCCTCGCTGGTATCGTAGTACTCGGCCGCGTCACCGTAGACCTCGCGCAGGTTTTCCTCTGGTGTGAACCGGTTCTTCATGGCGTTGACGCCCGCCGTACTGGCGCAGGCCCCCATGGCCACGACCGTGTCTGCCTTTCTCCGAATCTCCTTCAGGACGGGGACCTCCGATTCCCGGGTGATGGCTCCCTCAACAAAGGCAATGTCATAATCCCTTCCCGTGGGATCCATCGCCTCGCGAAAACTGACCAGTTCAATCGCGTCGGCCACCTCCAGCAGTTCGTCCTCCATGTTAACAATCTGAAGCTGGCATCCTTCACAGCTGGTGAAACTGAAAACTGCAACTCGGGGCTTGTCTTTCACCTGGCATGCCTCCTTTCTACAGGGCCTTGATCTCCGCGTAGGAAAAGCACGGTCCCTCGCGACAGACAAAGGCCGAGCCCTCCTGGCAGTGCCCGCACTTGCCGACACCGCACTTCATCCGCCTCTCCAGCGACAGAAAGGTCATCTCGTCGGGGATTCCGATCCGCTCCGTCTCCTGCACCACGAAACGGAACATGATGTCCGGGCCACAGATGAAGGCGGCGGTTCTGCCCGGGTCGAGGGACACCCTCTTGAACAGCGTGGTGACCACCCCGACGCTTCCCTTCCACGTATCGTCCGTCATATCGACGGTACCGTGGTATTCGACCGAGGGATCGGAGTCCCACTTGGCCAGTTCCTCGGGATATAGCAGGGTATCGGGCGATCGCGCACCGTAGAAGATGATCACCCGACCGTAATCTTCCCGGTTGTCCAGGACCGTATTGATCAGAGACCGCAGGGGAACCAATCCCAGGCCCCCGGCTACAAACAGGATGTCCATGCCCTGCACCGCCTCGGCGTCAAACCCCCGGCCGAAGGGGCCGCGAATGCCGAGGGTGTCTCCGGACGTCATCTTCCGGATGGCTCCGGTCACATTTCCCACATGGCGAATGCACAATTCAAAGCCATCGATCATGGAAGGGGCGGATGTGATGGAGATGGGGGCTTCGCCCACACCAAAAACGGAAACCTGCACGAACTGGCCTGGATCGTGCCCCAGCTCCCGTCCGGACTTGAAACGCAGGTGATACCAGGTCTCCATCTCCGTCATTGGGCGGGTCCTGACGATCTTTGCCATCTCCGGAAGGTACAGGGAGGACTGTCTGTGAGCGGGCAGGTTCACTTGGTCTCACCGGACGGGCGCTGGCGGACCTCGTTATAGACGGTGGGCGGGTCGATGTTGACCAGGCAGGTGCGAGCACATCGGCCGCAGCCTGTGCAGTACAGTTCGCCGTACCGTTCATGGGCGTACTGGCCCTTGTGGTAGTACATGTGGCGTAGGCGATCACTGCGATCCTTGCGGAAGTTCTCGCCACCGGCGACCAGGGAGAAGTCCTGCAGCGTACACGCATCCCAGCGCCGCTTCCGCTCTCCTTCACCGAGGTCTAAAGCAACGTCATCCTGCACATCGAAGCAGAAACAGGTTGGACAGACCAGGTTGCAGCGCCCGCAGCCCAGGCACTTGTCCCCGTATTCCTTCCACGCCGGGCTCTCCTCCCCCGCTCTCAGCACCCCGGGAATCTCCTCGGCTCCAAAATCGAGGCGGCCCCGCACCGGCTCAAAGCTCCGATCCCGCTCCGATTGGGCCTCCTGCAACCGATCGAGTTCCCC
>PXCI01000165.1 GCA_003566675.1 Clostridia bacterium | reverse complement strand
TTCATGTTTCTTCTGATCTTCCAGGACTTTACGCTCTTCCTGAGTAAGTTGAACTTGCATGCGAATCGCCTCCGGTAAGAGCTTGCTGAATGACATCTCGTATTATACACTCGGAGATCTGCTCCGCGTCCCGGCATTGTCTTCCTGTCATTCTGCATCGGTCCAAAGACATATGGTGGGCCCACAAGCCGGTCAGCCCGGACGGATTTTTGCGACCGTCTCAGGTAACATTGTATGATCCAGCAACTGCTTTTGACCGATGTTTCCGATGATTGGGAGACAGAGCGAGGGAAGGATTACTCCCTATTATTGCCGAAAAACTACGTTAGTGTCGTCTATGTAGTTGTAGTTTTCGGTCAAACAGAAGACACGCATCAACTATATACAAAGTTCGGAGGGATTCCCATGAGAAAGGTGTCACCTGAGTTGGCCACAGCTATCACGAACCGGGTTGAGAAAGAACGCGACATGATCATCGATTTCGCCAGGAACATCGTCAGAACAGTGAGCGTCAACCCGGACCTTGACCCCGAATCACCCGGGGAGGTCACCGTCGCAGCCATTTTCAAACAGCGACTGTTAGACCTTGGGTTCGATGTGGAGGAAATCTATGTAGAGGAAGGTAGGCCAAATCTCCTTTCTACACTTCCAGGAACGGAAGAGGGACCTCGCCTGTTATTCAACGCCCACATGGATACGGTCCGACCCTACGAAGAACCAGAGTGGCTTGACGCGGAGACCGGCCAGCTACTCACAGAATGGAGTGTTGATCCCTTTGAAGCCGTCATCAAGGACGGTTACCTTTACGGTCGGGGAACCTGCGACCATAAGACGGAGATTGTGCAGATGCTCGAAGCCGTTCGAATCCTCAAGGAACTGGGGGTCAACCTTCACGGCGACCTGGTCTTTGTGAATGATTCCGGAGAGGAAACCGGTAGCGCCAAGGGCCTTCTACACATGGCGCAAAACATCAACTTCGACGTGGACGCCGTCGTCTACGCGTGCACAACGGACATAACCTCGCTGGGCCAACAGTATTTTTCTGGAATGCGGGGTGTCAATGTCTTTACCGCAATTAGTGGACGACAAGTCTACCGGATGCGCGTATACGGACACACCTATCACACGCTGACACCCAAAACGGGCTGGAATGCAGCCGAGAACGTGGCCAGAATCCTTCCCGAACTGCAAGACCATATGGACCAGGTCAATCGCAGACTGAACGTCGACTTCGGAACGGGAAAACCGTGGATGCGCCTCGAGCACATGACCGCCCCCGAGCGCGACCGAGCCAGGAAACCCTATGTGGATCTGATCATCAGCAGGACCATCTCGCCTAAGGAAGATCCCGAAAAGCAATGGCAGAATTTCAGACGTTGGGCTGCAGATCGAGTCGTCGGTCGTGACCACATTCGGGTCGAAGTGAAAAAGGATATGGACTGGACACCCTACGCCACCCCTGACGGTCACCCCATCGTGGAAGCCACGGTCAATGCGGTGCGGACCGTACGCGGTATAGAGGCCAACGTCGCCACCATGCCCACACCCACCGGCATAGCGCGCCTGCTGACAAACCAACCCTATCCGACCGTCCTATTCGGATTCGGGTCCGTGAACTTTCACCACGCCATCGACGAGCGGATTCCCATTCAGGACATCGTGGATACCGTCAAAGTGTACGCCCTCTTGATGCTGGAGTTTCTCGGTTACTCCTGGGACCAATGAGAACATGTAGCGCACGTAGTGCCCAGGACCAACCCAGGATCCAAACACAAGATTGTCCACAGAGAGGCTGGTGATGCTCTTGCAGATTCAAAAGGAGCATTGCATTAACTGCGCAAAGTGCCTGCCTTACTGCCCGGTAGGTGCTATCATCACCGATGCAGACAGTGACGTCTCAATCGACCACGGAGAATGCGTCGAGTGCTCGGTATGCGAGCGCTCCGGCGTATGCCCTGTCGACGCATTTGCCCGGGATGAGCTGGCCTGGCCCCGCGTGTTGCGTTACGTGTTCAGTGACCCCAGGGCCGTACATACAGGAACAGGCATTGCGGGCAGGGGAACCGAAGAGATGAAAACGAACGAGATTACCAATCGGTACCGTGTTGGGATGGTGGGCATAGGAGTCGAATTGGGCCGGCCCGGAATCGGGACTCGCTTGAAGGAGGCTGAGAAGCTCACACGCCGTCTGGCCGAAATAGGCGTCCATTTCGAACCGGATAATCCCCTGACGGAGCTGATGACTGACCAGAACACGGGAGCCATCCGGGAAGACGTAAAGGACGAAAAAGTCCTTTCAGCCATCGTGGAGTTCCTGACAGACCATGACAGGTTACCCCTTGCCCTGAGAGCCATTGAAGAGGCTGCTGAGGAGGTCGACACCGTCTTCAGTGTCGCCTTGATCGACCGTCTCACCGATGACGTTGAGACACCCAACCTCAGAAAAGCTGTGGAGATGGGTTTCGCCGCCGGTCCCTCGTTGAAAATGAACGTGGGGTTGGGTAAGACAGATCCCAGCTCGTAGAGGTAGCACAGGTGGATACTCCGAATTGAGAGGAGATGGGTAGAGTGACCCATACGCTACATCGCGCAGGCACTCAACAGAATCTCTCCGACGACTTCACGATCCTGTGTATGCCCGCCAGGGGGATCAACGTTAAAGGCTCGGGACGCAAGATGCGGCGGTTCCTGAAGATCGCAGCAAGGAACAACGCGGTTAACATCGGTGATATTGACACCGGCAACCTCTACGTGGCAAGCGAGGAAAGCATCATCGGCAACGTTCGCGACGGCGGAATCGTCCATGCCGTTTTCGCCCGCAAAGAGGATGTGCTGGCCGTTCTGACCCAACTGAAAGAAGAAGACCTTGGAATGTCTGTCGTTGTGCAGGGCCTGTGCGAGGAAGTATACGCCCTCACAGAGAAGGCCGGGTTACAACCCCACACGGCAAACCACTCCCTTGGCCGTTGGGGCAGACAGGAGCTGCTGCCGGAACCAGGGGTCCTGGAGATCACCACGATGTGCGGACATGCGCTGGTCTCTGCGAAGCTGGTGGCCCATCTAGCTGACCGCATTGCTCATGGCCGTATCAGCCCCGAGTCGGCAGCGCGCGAATTGGCCCGACAGTGCATTTGCGGCATCTTCAACCCAACAAGAGCTCAACGGCTCCTGGAGAATATGGCTGATGCACTTCGTGCGTCGCGAGAGATCGAAGGTGACCAGAGCTAGAACCTCGCCTGGAAAGTCCCCCGATCCTCCGGTTGTGTTCCTTCAGCCGTGAACCGAGGAGGAGACCGCATGAAAAGGCTAAGCAAGGACGGATACACCCGTTCATACCGCTTCATACAGGACACGGGCAGGGAACTGGAGCAAGCCCTATGCTGCCACCATTTCACCCAGCCCTGTCCGGAACGGATCCTGGCTGCACTGAAGAGCTACCAGAACGCTGATGGTGGGTTTGGTAATGCCCTGGAATCCGATTTCCGCCTGCCAAACTCCTCTCCCCTGGCCACATCCATCGGCCTCAGACTCCTACAACACTTTGATTCACAACTCCACCCGATCGACATGATCAAAGCCAGCGTGCGGTACCTTGAACATGCATTCGGCAAGTAGTGCGAGAATCGTGGTGTGTGCTGATTTTCGGAGTGTTTTTGGCACCGTCCCAGATCGTCAAGGGTAGATGTGCGCCTCCCATCGCCTGAGGGGTGCTGGACTTTCAAGGATATGGGCATGCGG
Source organism: Clostridia bacterium (assembly GCA_003566675.1). Classification (GTDB taxonomy): domain Bacteria; phylum Bacillota; class Sulfobacillia; order SLMV01; family SLMV01; genus PWUC01. The sequence continues at coordinate 556 of PXCI01000165.1, read as the reverse complement.
GGGGTTTTTTTGAGCATAGAAGGCCCAGGAGGATGTAATCTTGATGCGATTTTTTGCGGAATATCAGGCTCTGTGCGGCCATAAGTGGGCCGCGATGATGTACAGGAAGGCATCAAACTTGTGTTTGATGCGCAGAATCACCGACTCCAGCCACCGGTTAGCCGCCAGCCGGATGTATTTTCCGGAAACCACCACGTTGCCAGGGATGCAGAAGATCTTTCTGCGAAGTGTCCGCGCCCTGTAGGTTTTCACTTCCCCGGGCATGATCGCCGTCTTCAGTTGAGCAGCTTATAGGCGATGACCTTGATCAGGGCATAGGCCCGGTTTTGAAACAGGGTGCGCTGGCTCTGCTGATCCATGGCAAAGCCGTCTTTGAGTTCATCAATCCGGTTCTCAACCGTGCACCGCTGATTGTAAAAGTGCCACACTCTCCTTCCGCGTCAACCGCTATATGATATATTGATAGTCACTCCTCTCTGTTTGAGGTAGCGACGCATGTGCTCGACATCCTTGAGATATCTTTGAATCAGATCGAGATACTCATCAACCAGGTACT
>PXCI01000240.1 GCA_003566675.1 Clostridia bacterium | reverse complement strand
GTCCATTGCTACTGCGACGGCGTTCCGACGAATCCAAGGCAGAAGCCATCCGGGTCCCGAATGACGAACTTATACGTCCCCCATGGAGCCCTGGCAAGATCCGCTTCAATCTCTACTCGATCTTTGACGCGGCACCACATGGCCTTCACATCGTCCACGAAGAAATTGATGATATCCGAGTTCCTGGAACGGACCAGGTCCGGGGTCTCGGCAATGCCAAAACCACCGCTTCCGTCAATCCTGTACGATTGCCATTGCGTCGGCTCATAGTACATGTCCGGCTCAAACCCAAGGATCTCCTCGTAGAAGGATCGGGAAATCTCGGGGGACTTCACGGATAGGGTCACCACCTGCAACTGCACAGCATCCCCTTCCTTTCCAGGCATAACGGTTTCGCAATCGAGGATCTGCTCATCTATTGCGGGCTGTGGGCGAGGAGTCAGACGATCGACCGGCAGGAAGATGCAACAGGGCGAATCTCCCCGCCGCCGGGACATTCATCAGCCGCCATTCATGACTCAGGGGTTGACGATCACACGCGCGTGACAATTTCCTCTATGGGTCTTCGGGGCCGGACCCGGGGTTGCTGTGCCGGGAAACCGACCGGGATCATGGCGACGGGCCGCAGATGAGGGGGCAGCGAAAGAACCTGCGAGCATTCCTCTTCATCGAACAGCCCGATCCAGCACGCCCCCAACCCAAGATGCACTGCCGCAAGGAGAACGTTCTGAACCGCAGCAGCTGTGTCCTGCAGGCAAAATAGGGTTCGACCGCGTTCGTGGTATCGCTCCGCCGACCGATCAGGGTCGGCACATACCACGATGATCATCGGTGCCTCTGCCACAAAGGTCTGCCCCTTTGCCACGTCAACCATCTGCTCACGCACCGAAGCCTCTTCGACCACGTAGAAATGCCAGGGCTGGAGGTTCCCTCCACTGGGGGCCCACTGGGCCGCCTCAAGGAGGGTGTCGACCATCTCTGGCGGCAATGATCGGTCCTCGAAACGCCGTACACTCCTGCGCTGTCTCACCAGTTCCTCGAAATTCACATGAACACCTCCTGCAGCTAGCTTCTCCTACAGGACACGATTTCCTACCGTCTTCGAACGCAGAATTCACCCCGGGGCCGGGATTTTGCCCACGTACCGGGTTCTGCCCCTCTGTACTGCAACAGCCCCGATCAACACGCAGATAGCGGCAAAAATCATCATGAGGTTGAGGGGGTCCTGGAAAATGGCAAAACCCAGGAGCGGCGCCAGGGTTGAGCCCGAGGCCGTGATGGTATTGACACTGGCAACCTCGGTAAGGGAAAGGGCGGTGGTCAGAGAGACCTGCGCACTCACATTGCACAGACCGGCCAGCACCAGGTAGAGGAAATCAGCGGATCTGAAGATTTCCGCCCCAGGATATCCGCGGAACAGCAACAAGATGTGAAGAGATGCCTGCCCCATCACAACGGAAAATAGCAGGACGCTGAAGCGGTCCACGCCCCGCAGCATGATGAATCGACTGACCGCTGCGAGAACGGTCCAGCAAAGGGCAGCTGTAACTCCCAGGACGATGGCCCAGGCCCATCCCTCACCAGGTGCATCCACCAGGCTGCGCCCCACAGCTAACATGACCAGTCCGGCAGTGAAGATCGCCAGGCCCCAGATCATCGATCGGTTTAGGTGCTCTTTGAGAATGATCAATCCCAACAGGGCACCCCAGATCGCCGTTGACTGGGTGGCTGGCACCGTCAGCGTGACACCGCCGTAACCGAAAGCCAGGACCCACAGGGTATTTCCCACGCCATAACTCAAAACGGCGACCCCGGCGAGAAGGCATAGGTTTTTCCAACCAATGAAAGAAGGCGAACCTGCAGAAAAATGCTTCCTCCGGGCTCGGGAGCGCATGACGACAATCAAGGCAAACATGGCAGTGGGAACAGCCGTGATCATCGCGGAGAAGATCGCGTCGACCTGCTCCACCGCGGCTCGAAGGGCCAGGCCCTGACCTAGATAAGATAGGGCGGCAAGAAGGGCCCACCATTCACCCCTGGAAAAGGATCTCACACCCATGGTCTCACTTCTCACGTACATAAAGATGGCGGTAACACCTCCCCATGTTAGTTCTTATGTACAGCAATAAGCAACCGGTGGCCTGCGGCATACCTGCCCAACGAGGTGTTGTGGCGCCATGGTTGCCTCGTAGGGGCTGTTCGCAGTGAGCTATGCAACAGGCCAGGTAGATATTGGCATGTGTCCGCACGTCTCTGGGTGATGCAACAGGGCGTTTATGCCGTGAAACAAACCGCCTACAGCCACATGCACAATCGCGGATCTCGGCAGGAGCACGCCCATACCTGGAGAATTAGTTTGGAAGTATACCTACATAGGAAGGGAGGCTCACCGATGGACAACATCACAGAATATCCCCCATGCATGGAATTTCTCCGCGAGATCTGTGAAACCCCTGGACCCTCCGGCGGCGAAGATCGTCTCGGAGATCTCATTGAGACGAGGTTCCGTCCCCTTGTTGACGAGGTACGTAGGGACGCCCTGGGCAACCTGATCATGTTCAAGGGCTGTTCCGTGAAGAATGCTCCTTCCTTGATGCTGGCCGCTCACATGGACGAAATCGGCCTCATGGTAACCGCCATCGAGGAGAGTGGTTTTCTCCGTTTCACGAAAATTGGAGGGATTGACCCGAGGAACTTGCCTGCGAAGGAAGTGCTGATCCTCGCCAACGAACCCGTACCTGGCATGATCGGGGTGAAACCACCCCACCTCACGTCACCCGAGGAACGCAAGAAGCCGCTCAAGCTAGAGGACCTGTATATCGATGTTGGCCTGGACAAGGAACAGGCGGAGGCGAGGATTCGGGTCGGAGACACGGCAGTGTTCCGACGCACGACTCACTCGCTGATCGGAGATCGAATGGCCGGCAAGGCCATGGATGACCGATCCGGCATCGCCGCCCTCTACGAAGCAGCGGTGAAAATGCAGTCGCTGCGCTCGAAGTCCGACGTGTATTTCGTGGCCACGGTACAGGAAGAAGTGGGGCTCCGGGGTGCCATTACCAGCACCTACGACATCATGCCCGATGTTGGGATCGCCGTGGACGTGGGATTTGCCCGCAGCCCGGGGATGCCGGAACACATCCGTGCTGAACTGGGCAAAGGCCCCGCCATCGCCCAGGGGGCCAACATACATCCGCACATGTACAGGCGACTCACGGAGGTAGCCAGGGAGGAACGGATTCCGCACCAGAGGGAGATCCTCCCTGCCGGAAGCGGCACCGACGCGTGGGCAATGCAGATCACCCAGAGCGGTGTTCCCACGGCAGTGGTATCGATCCCCCTTCGCTACATGCACACGACGGTGGAGATGCTCAGCGGATCGGACGTCCAGAACGCGGGCGCTCTCCTGGCATATTTCGCGGCGGGAATGGACCGCCAGTTCGTGGAGGGATTCTACGATGATACTACGCCAGCTCAGTAAGGCCCGCGGTGTTGCCGGCGACGAGGGACAGGTCCGGAAGATCATCAAGGAAGAGGCCGCCCGCCATGCGGACGAAATACGCATTGATGCCCTGGGCAACCTGGTGGCCCACAGGGACGGCGACCCGGACCTTCCCCGGTTGATGATCGCCGCTCACATGGACGAAGTGGGCCTGATGGTCACCCACATAGGCAAGGATGGCCTTCTCAAGTTCCTCAAGGTGGGAGGCATCGATGACCGGGTCCTGCCCTCCACCGTTGTCCAGGTGGGCAAGGAGGGTGTCGTGGGTGTGATCGCAACCAAACCAGCTCTGACACCGCAACAGCGCTCCACGGTCAACAGCTCCGAAGAGATGTTCATTGACATCGGAGCCGCCGACAGGAAGACGGCCGAGAAGGAGGTTAGCCCGGGAGACTACGTCACGTTCTGCACCGACTTCGAGGATTTCGGCGACGATCGGCTCAAGGGACGGGCCTTTGATGACCGCGCCGGTTGCGCCATGCTCCTTGAGATCCTCAGCGCAGAACACCAGGTCCCCCTGTCTGCCGTTTTCACGGTCCAGGAAGAGGTGGGACTGCGCGGTGCTTATGTGGCCGCCTGGGACGTCAGGCCCGACATGGCCCTGGTCTTCGAGGGCACCACCTGCGCCGACACCCCGGGATCCGACGAGCAGCTGCACTCGACAACGCTGGGTGCCGGGCCCGCCCTGGGAATGATGGACCGATCTTCCATCGCTCACCCAGGTATGCTCGCCCAGTTGATGCGCATCGCTGAACAGGAGAACATACCTTACCAGCTTCGCAGAAGCACCGCGGGCGGCAACGATGCGGGACCCATCCATCTGAACCGCTCGGGAATACCCACGGCCACAATCTCAACGCCGTGTCGCTACATCCATTCCCCGGTCTCTGTCCTGAAACGCTCGGATTATGAGAACGGGGTTCGGCTGGTAACCGCATTCTTGCAAAGCATAGAAGGAGGATTCCGACCATGAAGGGGATGATCCGCAGTTTCGTTGAAGCCTTCGGGGTGGCAGGCAGCGAGGAGCCCATCCGGGATGTCATTAAGTCGGAAGTTGAGGAGCACGTCGACGAGTTGACAACGGACACCATGGGGAATCTCATCGCAATCCGGGGAGCTGGCAATCCGGGACCCACCATCATGTTCTCTGCCCACATGGACGAGATCGGTGTGATCGTGACCCACGTAGATGACAACGGTTTCCTTCGATTCGCCAACGTTGGAGGCTTGACCCCCACCCGCCTGCTAGATCAACGGGTTATTTTTGCCAACGGGCGCATAGGCTGTATCAGTGTGGAGAAGGTTGATGGACCCAAAGACGTGAAAATGGAGAAACTGTTCATCGATATTGGATGTTCAAGTGCCACCGAGGCGCGGGAACACGTCTCCGTGGGGGATGTGGCGAGCTTCCATCATCCCTTCGTTGACCTGGGGAACCGGCTCGTATCTAAGGCCATGGATGACCGTATAGGGTGCGCCATCCTGGCCCAGGTGCTCAAGGAGCTGGAAGACACGGAAAATCGAATTGCAGCCGTCTTCAGCGTACAGGAGGAAGTGGGACTTCGGGGTGCCCGCACGGCGGCCTACCAGGTGGAGCCCGACCTGGGTATCGCCCTGGACGTCACCGGATCGGGTGACACCCCCAAGACCTATCGCCTTGATGTGTCATTGGGGAAGGGGGCGGCCATCAAGGTGATGGACCGCAGCCTCATCGTCCACCCGGGCGTCAGGGCCCTCATGGTGGGCCTCGCCGAGGAAAATGAGATCCCGCATCAGATGGAAGTCCTGGAATTTGGCGGGACAGACGCGGGTGCAATCCAGTTGAGTCGGTCCGGAGTTCCCGCAGGGTGCATATCGATACCAACCCGGTACCTGCACGGACCAAGTGAAATGGTGGACTACCGGGATGTGCGCGCATGCGTGGACCTGGCCCTGGCCATCTGCCGGGCCGATGTTTCACAGATGACCCGTTGAACGACCCGGGGAGCCCCTCAAAAAGGAGCTTCCCGTGGAATATACCTCGGAGGGACATCATGCAGAAAGAGAAAAAACTGTCGGTCCAGATCTGTGGCTTGCACCGGACACTGGCGATCACGGACACGGGCTGTGGTAGGAAGCGGCTGTCCCTTAGGCTCGAGGGCGATGTCGCCCTGACCAATGTCTCAGCAGGAGCCCTGGCCACCAAGCTGGCGCGCCTGGGCTGGGACCTGCTCGCGGGACCCGCCCCTGAGTGCCTGCCGTTGCTGCAGGTTCTCTCCACATTTCTGGGCCGAGAACACTACCTGGCCCTGTATCGAAATGCCCCTCCCTCCATGAATAGCCCCCTGACCGCGGCGGGGGCGAACGACCTCTTCTGGTTCCTTGACGGCAGGACGGCGGAACATGCTAAGGATCAACGAGTGATTCTGATCGCCGACGCGATCACCTCTGAGGCCACCTTGCGGGGAGCAGAGACCTTGATCGAACAGGCTGGGGGCCGGGTGGTGGGATACGCGGCGATCCTGGTCTCACCACCCATTGCCCGTTGGGAAGACCTACTCTTCCTGAATGAATTACCCGAGATTCCGTGACTTGATCCTGTTGATGCAGGACACCCCTGGAACCCCGGGACCATAAATGAGTTCGCGTCAACCATCCGCTATCTTTGCATGCAGTTTCACGCGTACAGAGGCCATCTCAACCAGCCGGGATGCAGGATAGACACAGATCTGCCCCCCGTCCACCACAGCGCACTCGGGTTCCCCGGCAGCAACCCCCTGGGCATTACGAGCGAGACAGTCGGAAATTCTCAGTTGCAGAGGTTTCATGACCCCCGCGTAGATCCAGGCGTCCTCGGCCCCGTTGGCGCCCGCGTGGGCGACACCCTGCAGAGTACCCATCACATAGATGTTTCCCAGGGCCGTGACACTTCCACCGGGATTGACACTCCCCAACACCACCAGTGAACGGGGAGACTGGAGTCCCTGTCCTCCCCGGACGGTCCCATAATGGAAGTCCACCCAGTCCACTGGACCGTTTGCGGATCCCCTCTGCGCCGGCTCTTCACCCTCGATCTCGAGCGGCAGGTGCAGGTCCGGATCCTTTCGGTCCGTCGTGCAGGTGATTCCCAACAGGATCATGTCGGAATTTTCGTACAGGGCTGCCGTAATGAGCTCCGTCACCTGCCGGGTCAATCGATCCGCCGCCACTTCCACGCTGATTTTCGCTCCGGAAAGAAAATCACTGATTGCTGTTACACGGTCGACCAGTTCCTTGTACAGATCGTCGGCATCCATCTGAATCGACCCCTCATTGATGATCAGACGTATGCCACGGGTCGATCCTTTGAATTGAATCATCAATTACCTCCAGGTAGCTGATTGCCATAATATTACAGCACGGACAACGTCGGCGCAAGACCCCCGCTACGGAATCAACACCACTTTTCCACAATCGCCTGAAGCCATCAATTCCATCCCTTCGCGGTAGTCTTCAAGGGGAAGACGGTGGGTGATCACATCACGAAGATCCAGGCCAGATGCCAGGAGGTTCTTAAGCTGATGCCAGCTCTCCCACATTTTGCGCCCTGCGATCCCCTGCACATGCACTCCCTTGAACACAATATCATTGGCAATATCAAGGGGGACCGCCTTTGAGGGTACGCCCAGCAAGCTCACTCGCCCACCGGGACGGACCATCTTGAGCGCCTGGTCTATGGCGGCAGGGTTGCCCGACATCTCCAACACCCCATCAACACCGACCCCTTCGGTCAGCTCCAGGACCCTGGAGACCACGTCCCCATCGTTTACATCAATCACCGCATCGGCTCCCATGGTCTCTGCCAGTTCCATCCGGAAAGGATTCACCTCGGTGGCGATGACCTGCCGCGCACCACAGTGCTTCAATACGGCAATGCTCATCAGTCCGATGGGTCCGCAGCCTGTGACAGCAATGCGCGCACCCGCCACCGGTCCCGCCAGTGCCGTGTGCACGGCATTCCCAAGGGGCTCCTGGGCCGAGGCGACCCCGAGGTCCAGGTCGGGATCCGTGGGCCAGAGATTCGCCGCCGGAAGGGCGATGTATTCGGCAAAGCACCCATCTCTGTCAACGCCGATGATCTCCGTCTCGGCACAGACGTGCCTCTGATCCATGCGGCACTGCAGACACCGGTCACATACCACATGGGTCTCGGCAGTCACTAGGTCACCCACCTGAACATCGGCGACGTTCTTACCGATCTCGACCACCTCGCCAACAAACTCGTGACCGGCGATCATGGGCGGTTTAATCCTGCCCTGGGCCCATTCGTTCCAGGCGTAGATGTGATAGTCTGTGCCGCATATGGACGTCGCCAATACCCGGATCAGGGCGTCCTCATCGCCCGTGGAGGGTATTTGCACTTCCTGCAGCTCCAGGCCTGGAGCTCGCTCCATCTTCACAAGGGCCTTCATTCTGCCTTCCATACTTCATCCCTCCTCAGAATCTGCGAAGTGAGCGGACCGTATCTTCGTCCAATACCTTCATCAGGGCCGTCAGAAGATCGACCGTCTGTTCATAGTCGGAGATGGACAGGATTCCCGCATGGGCGTGGATGTAGCGGGTTGGAACACCCAGAACTACGCTGGGCACTCCCGATCGGTAGGTGTGTATCCTGCCGGCGTCGGTTCCTCCGCCCGACATAATCGAGATCTGCAGAGGAATCTCCTCGGACTCGGCGACCTCAATGACCAGGTCCCGCAGCTTCAGATTGGGGATCATGCTGGCGTCATAAAACAAAAGGGAGGGTCCTCCTCCCAGCTCATCCGTCGCCTCATCGGGCTTGACCCCCGGCACATCGCCAGCAATGCTGACCTCCAGCGCAATGCCGACGTCCGGCCTGACCATATCCACACTGGTGGTCGCACCCCGCAGGCCGATCTCCTCCTGCACCGTTCCCACACCGTAGACGGAATTGGGGTGTTCCTCGCCCGCCAGCCGATGGAAAAGATCAATGAACAGGGCGCACCCGACCCGGTCGTCCCAGGCCTTGCTCAGCAGGAGATCACCATGACCCATGCTGCCAAAGGGACTGAAGGGTATGATGGGATCGCCAACTTGCAGGCCGAGTTCCCCGGCATCCTCTCGGTCCCGGGCACCAACATCAATGAACATGTCCTTCTGTTTCACGATTTTGTCTCGCTTCTCCCGCGGCAGAATGTGGGGCGGCTTGGATCCGATGACCCCGGTCACATCCCCGCAAGACGTCTTGATCACCACTCGCTGCCCCAGGAGAACCTGGTCCCACCACCCCCCGAGGGGCAAGAACTTGATAAACCCATCCTCGGTGATATGCCGCACCATGAAGCCGATCTCATCCATGTGCCCGGCAAGCATGATGCGGGGCGCAGCAGAGGTGCCCTCGCGGGAGAAGATGACACTTCCCAACCCATCGTAGGTAGGCTGGGCAATGCCATCCATCCACCCGGAAATAAGATCAGCCACCTCGTGTTCGTATCCTGGCACACCGGGAACCTGCGTGATTTCCTCCAACATTTTCATTCTCTGATCTCTAGAAAGACCCAGCACAAAACCCCTCCTTCGTTTTCATTTTACTGAAAAGCACTGGCGATTACATGGGCTACTGCGGAACTGGCCAACAGAACTGGAACTCCAGCCGCCCGGCGGACCGCTTCCCGCATGCAAAGGGAATAGCCCATGCAGTCCATGACGATCATATCAGCGCCCGATATCCGAAGATGTTCGGCTGCTCTCAAAAAGCCCTTCGGATCTCGCTCGAAACGGTAAGGCGAGACCGCCGCGGTGATCACCTCAAACCCTTCCTGTTTCCACAATCCCCCGATGGTTTCCTCCTGGCTAGGATGGGGAACTATCACTCCCAGGGGCCCCCTGAACGGCAGTGCCCGAACCAGGCTGTTGAGGATCTGCCGGGGAAAAATGAGCCTCACCCCGGGAGCCTGCACGGCAAAGGAACCCGTACACAACACCAGGATGGGATCGCATCCCTGGGCGGCCAGGTCACTGGCAGCCTCTGCGACCAGGCCCTCGGCTTCCCGGTGACCAACAATAACTTCCGAACCGTCAAGAAGCCGGGTCACAAGGGCCTCATCGCCGTCCGACGGCTCGAGGGCCGCAATCTCCCGGCGCGATAGAGAATCCAATGCCCCCCTCTCACGCACGGTCAGGCCCTCGCCCCAGATTCTGCTCATGGGCAACACCAGGTCCGGGCGAGGGGACTGCCCTATGGTAATCACGCCCATAGTTTCGGTCATCTCAGTGTCACCCCCAAGATCTTCTCGCACTCATCCAGGTGAGAACCCGCTGTGACCCCACTGCCGAGGGACAGGTTCTCCCCTGGAACCCAGACAACGTGAACTTCTTCTCCCTGCCGGGCCTTCAAATCTGCCGACAACAGAGGATTGCCGCATCCATCAAGGAGGTGAACGAGATCGGGGAAAACCGCGAACCGGTGAGATGGCCCCCAGAGCGCCATGTACTCATTCAGAATAGGGATCTGCAGTTCCCCATCAGCCGTCATCACCACCGCCCGTCCCGAGTCAAACCCACCCCGGCTTTCAAGGTCTACTGATCGCAGCAGGCCGGAGCCAACGTGAAACCCACCCAGAACCCCCAGAACCGCCGAAATCCTGGACGACGCCCCAGGTGTGGCCTTCAGCCACGCCTCTCCTACCTCAAGGGCCTGCGTGATAGCCCCCGGGGCACCGTGCTGGAGGGCATACCCAGCGCTCACCGGGTTGCGCGCCACGGCCACCAGGCCACCTGCCCTCTCCGCCGCCGCCCTGACGAGGGCAGAGGCAGTGCCTACATCCGCAGATACTGACATCTCGAGATGGGCAGCAGCTCCGCGATCCCCCCCCACGGCTACCTGTAGCGAATCGTATTGATGGCATTTCTCAAGGCCCATGGCACCCATGATCCCCAGGGGATGGGCCCTGCCGTTGCAGGGAATATCGACGAGGGCAAGCCCGAGGGCAGCAGCCTGGAACCAACCATTGACGGTGGCAGCCGGTCCGTTTTCGTTGCTGATCAACCCCACCTGCCCTGGCGAAAGACCCGCTCTCTCAATGAGTAGCCGCACAGCACACAAGAAGTCCTCAGGCAGCACTTGGGCTCCAGCTGCAGCGGGCGCACCCACCAGGGAGCAGGTGATCAGGGTCATAGCTGGGAGGACATCCTCGGGCGACAACAGGAGCAGGTCTCCCGCTGAAAGGGCCATCTCCGCAAGCTCGGTGCCCAGGTTCACACTGCCTCCCCCACCCCCACCGAGAAGCGCTCCCCCCATGACAGCTGCACGGACATCGTCAGAATTCAACCTTCTTCCTCTCATCGCCGATCCTCTCCGTTCCACTAGGATAAGACGTTCGCCGCCGAACAAGGGCAACCCTGCCGGCTGGGATTAATGAGTCAGAGCGCACCTGCATATAGATGACCGGAAGGAAGATCGATTCATGCGTCTTTACGTTGTCATGGGCACGATTGTGTGCCTGGTGATTGCCGCCTTTGCAATGAACAGCCGCGTCCTGGTGCGGGAGCCGGATGAGGACCCACCGGAGACGCTGGTCATGGCCGTGCCCGTGGAGATCCGGGACCTCTTTCCCCTGTCCGCAGTGGATCCTGTGACTCGCCTTGCAACCCACCTCATACACGAGCCCCTGGCCACCTATGACGCCAGGGGCAACCTCGAGCCCGTGTTGGCCCAGAGCTGGCACACCGACGACGGCGGGCACACCTGGACCGTTCACCTTCAGCCGAACGTTAGCTGGCATGATGGGACCCCGTTCACAGCGGCAGACGTGGTCTTCACTTACATGCTGGGGAAAAAGGGCGAGGAGCTACCTTTTCCCCTCACACAACCGTTCGAAAACCTCATTGAAGTCACCCAGGTCCACGATCACCTGGTAAGGCTGAAACTGAGGAGACCCGAGGGCACACCTCCCGCGCTGATCACCATTCCCCTGGTTGCCCAGCACTGGGTGCAGGGGCAGGGTACGTGGGCCTATAACAAGTACACCCTGGGGACGGGGCCCTTCACCCTGAAGCGGTGGTCTCCCCACACGGCGACCGTCTTCACCGCCCACGGCGATTACTGGAGAGCAGCCCCGGCACTCGATGCCATTGAGATCGTACCCTTCAACGATCCCGAGTTGAGAACCCGTTCGGTGTTGAGCGGTTTCGCCCACTGCGCCCTCGATCCCGATTCTTCTGCAAAGGGCGTCCGGCTTCTTCCCCCAAGGGATGTCGTGTACCTGGCAATGCCGTCGGTCGGCCCCTTCCTCGTCTACCGCGCCGCACGCCGGGCCATTGACGTCGCGCTGGGACAGGGCCTACGCGAGATGAAGACATCACCCGGCATCCCGGCCACTGGCCCCTGGCCTCCTCCGTCCCCCCTGCACCGCCCCGAGGAAGAGATGCTCATCGATGAGGATCCCAACACGCTCCTCGATGACATAGGCTGGACCGAGCGGGATGACGACGGGGTGCGAATGTCTGGCGATCAGCGGGCCGAGTTCACCCTGATGGTCCCGATCTGGGAAGACCTTCCCCAGCTGGCCAACTGGATTGCGACGTGCCTGCAAGAGATCGGAATTTCTGCAATCATTGAGACCACCTCCCTGATCGATGTGGAGAAACGACTCGCCGGTGGGGACTTCGAGGCAGCCCTGGTCCAGGTCCGAACAGGCCCGGATCCCGATCTGAGCCATCTGCTGTCGAGCAGCGCCATTGGCACCGGCTACAACGATGCCCGGTATCAGAACCCCACGGTGGATCTCCTGCTGCACTCCCTGGTCGCAGCGCCACCCGGAGGCAGGGAAGAAGCCGCCAGGGAAATAATGGGCATACTCGCACAGGATGTGCCCGCCGCCTGGCTCTATTACCCTCAGACCCGAGTGCTCATCTCTGACCCAGTGCAAGACCTGGAGTGGCTCCCGGGCCCCCTGCTCTATCACCCGGAGATGATTCGCGTTGTGGGCCCATAAAGTTATCCCTGCCCTAAGGTCGCTGTTATATTATGGCGATGTCGCTGGAGCCCCGCTGTAAGGTATAGGGGTGTCCAAGTTACCCCAGGCTCGATGGCCTATTTACATCTCCAATGATGGGTGAATACTTGCCATGAAACGTTGACGGGGCGGGATCGTCCCGCCCCGTCTTCAATCCAGAGGCTGCAAGTAACCGGAGTCGTGACAGGTGCTAACCCCTCAGTCTCGGATCAAGGACATCCCTGAGCCCTACACCCAGAAGGTTGAAGCCCAGGACGGTCCACACGATGGCCACGCCTGGAAACACCGATATCCAGGGTGCGATTTCTATGAAGTTGATACCCTCATTCAATATGACTCCCCAGTCGGGCGCGGGCGGTTGGGAGCCCAGCCCCAAAAAACTCAGGGCCGTTGTCGAAAGAATGGCAGCAGGCAGGGCCAGGGTTGTGAGAACGATGATGGGAGAAAGGATATTCGGCAGGATGTGCTTCGTAATGATTCCCGCATCCGTTCTTCCCAGGGCCCGGGCTGCCTCGACGTAAGGAGAGTTTTTTACCGATTGAGTTTTGGATCTCACAACCCGGGCCAGCTGGGCCCAGCTCACAACTGCCATGGCAATAATCACATTATTCAGGCTGGGGCCCAATGCCATGACGATGGCCATGGCAAATACCAGCGGGGGCAAAGACCAGGTCACGTCCGTTGAAAAGGAGATGATCTTATCCACTTTCCCGCCGAAGTAACCCGCCAACAGCCCCAGGGTCACCCCAATCAGGCCCTGGATGATCACAACGACTAACCCCACTCTAAGTGCAATCCTCGAACCATGGATGACCCGGCTGAAAAGGCACCGGCCGTACTGGTCTGTTCCAAAGGGGTACTCGGAACTCGGTGATCTCAGGGAATTCGCCAGGTCTATTTCTCGATACGAATGCAGGGCTATCACATCTGCGAAAATCGCAGCCGCCAGGACACTCAAGAAGATGATGAGTCCCACGGTAAACATGGGATGCTTTATCGCCCGTCTGAGTCCTGCATATAGCGGATTCATATAATATCCCCCATCATCAGTTCGCCTCGAATTCTTCACGGATCCGCGGATCAAGGAGTGCCGTCATAATGTCGCCGAGCGTGTTGGATATAACTGTAAGTACAGCAATGATTAGAATAACCCCCTGTACAACGGGCAGATCCTGGCTCAGTATCGATCGCCACAGGAGTCTACCCATCCCCGGCCACGCGAAAACGCTCTCCACCACCACCGAGCCACCAATCAACCACGGTAGCGACAGGAAGAACGTCACGGTAACAGGTATCAGGGCATTTCGGAGCACGTGCTTGAAAAATACCATGCGCCTCGGCAGTCCCTTGGAATGGGCAGTGACGACGTACTGTTCACGCATAACCTCCAGGACTTCCGACCTGGTCAGGCGCATCGTGTCGGCAATCGGTGGAAGCATTAAACTCAGAAGGGGCAGAACGATCGATATGGGGCCCCTGTAGCCAGAAATGGGGAACACTCTCCAGTGCACGCTGAGCAAGAGAATGAGCAATATTCCCAGCCAGAATGCGGGCACCGACCTCAACACCGTGGAACCCACAATGAGGAGGCGGTCTGCCCACGAACCGCGCATGACGGCCACCGTCAGTCCCACGGTGACGCCAATCAGGTACCTCAGGATCAATGCACTGAAGGCGAGAACGAGCGTGTAGGGCAAACGCGTGGCTATCAGGCGCGCAACGGGCTGCCGGGTCGAAATCGACGTGCCCATGTCCCCACGAACTACCCTGGATAGCCAAACCAAGTACTGTACATAGATGGGTTGATCCAGGCCCCACCTGGCTCGCAATATCTCTATCTGCTCGGTGGGCATGCGGGGATCGGCTATCATGCGTATGGGATCTCCAGGCATCGAGTGCATGAGGAGAAACAGTATCACAGTAACACAAACGACTGTGAGCACCCCTAGCCCCAATTTTCTCGCCGCGTAGTTGAACATTATCGTTCCACCTACAGCTTTCGCATGGGGTAAATGGCTCCATTGGCAAGGTAGCGCAGGCCAGTCACGGCACCACAGCAGTCACGGCGCAAGAACCTAACGTAGTCATCGGCACGATTGTCGACCCTGAACACGTCGTCATCAACAGGTACCAGTCGCAGGCCTCCAGCAAAGCTTGAGTCCTGCGAGATCAATAGTGAATTGCCACAACGCTTAAGACAGACCCTCCCGCGATCTCTTTTACTCACCAGGGCGTCAACATAGTCACCCGACATACCCTCGAGAACCCTCGCCGGAAGAGCAATCCTCTCCGGGACGGGATCCATGCAATCCCTGAGAAGCGCCTCTGCAAGGGCCCCGACCAGGTCACCGTGAGGGTCGACACCAGATGCATTCGTTAAGAATACGATCGTGGCATTCTGGTCTGCGAATCGCATCAACCGGGAACTATACCCTACTGTACCTCCCGCATGCCAGATCTCATCCAGGCCACGGCGCTTATTAATGAGCCATCCGAAACCGTAGCGGGAAACTACCTCGTCTTCGATTGTCACAGGGGTAAACGCCTCACGCAAGTAGGACCGGGGCAACAGGGCTTCGCTGTAAAGCGCCTGGTCCCACCGGTATAGGTCTTCGACCGTTGAGATGATATTTCCATCGGCCCACCCGACAACCGACATGCCGTAGGGTGCTTGCTCGAAGTCATCCGGACCCCTATACAGATATCCGACTGCCTGGCGTTCATATCTTCCCGGTTCGGTTCCGACCAGAGTATCGTTCATTCCCAGGGGTTCAAACACCCTGTGCTTGAGAAACGAGGCAAACGTGGTACCCGAAACCCTCTCAACGATCTCACCCAGCAATACGTAGCCTGAGTTGGAATAGCGATGGTTCTCACCGGGCTCAAACTCCAGGTCCGTGAAATGTCCTATACGGTCAAGAACGTCGCTGAGGTCAACCTCTTTCTCCTTTGCCTCCTGCCAGAATGCCTCGGTCAGGTACTCAGGTATACCCGAAGTATGATTCATGAGCTGCCGGATCGTTATGCAATGCGTCCACTCGGGAAAACCGGGGAAGAAGCGGTCTATTGTCTCATCGTAGTCCAGTTTCTGATCCATCTTGAGAAGCATCATCGCAGCACATGTGAACTGTTTGGTAGCCGATGCGATCACGAAGCGGGTACCGGGAGTAATCGGTACCCGCTCGCTGACATCGGCCAGTCCATAACCGTGTTCTACAAGCACCTCACCGTCGCGGGCCAGAATTAGTGCCATCCCCGGACCATTGGAAGAGATGTATTCTGCGACTATGTCATCTACCTTCGACTGTAGCGCCCCAACTGGCCGATTGTTTTCCAAGTCCATCAGTCCTGCAGTATGGTGAGATCATTGAGATAGGTGGCGCCACTTACACTCATATGCAGACCGACGACATTGTCCCTCGAGGCGAGGAAAAGCCTGTCACTCCACAGGGGGAACAGTGCGACGTCTTCCCAAACGCGCTCAGTGATTTCGCCCCACATGCGGGCTCCTTCATCTTCGTCGGGTTCAACAACGACTTCATCAAGCATCGCATCGACGTCGGGATGCGACCAGGTCGTCAACCTACCGCCGGTGCGCAGACTTGCCGGCCAAACTCCACCGGGATCAAGCCAGGACCAGTTGGCAAGCAGTATGTCGAAGTTGTTCTCCTCGGCAAGTTCCCTGAGGTAGCGGCCCTCATACTCGCGCAGCTGCAGATCAATACCTACCCTCTCCATCTGTGACTGTATGACGGGTGCCGCCCTGGTGTCGATGGGATTGTCCCCACTGAAGGCAAACTCGAAGGTCAGCTTCTCTCCATCTTTGTGGAGGAATCCATCGGAACCCTCTTCCCAACCGGCATCCTCCAGCAGCTGCCTGGCCCGATCCAGGTTGTGAGAGAATTCCTGCTTCATGCGCTCCTCAGTCCCAGGATGGTGCCGGATCATGGCCGGACCGACGAGACTGTACGTGGGTTGGATTACACCGTCAACACCCTGCATGATCTCATCGCGGTCCACCGCAAGTGCCACGGCTAGCCGCACCGCGTGATCATCGAGCGGGAAACGCTCGGTGTTCAGTCTCGCATAGCGAACGTTGGAGTTCATGTACTCATGTATGTCAATGTTGGGATCTTCTCTGAGCATGTTCAGCGACTCACTGGGAACTCCACTCATCAGATCAATGTTGCCCGCGCGCAGCTCGCTGACCCGGGTGAAGCCCTCCGGGATGAAACGAACTGTGATGCGTTCAAAAGCAAATGCCTCGCGGTTTTCCACAAACGGCAGGTAATCGTAATAGTCGTCGTTACGCACCAACGTGATGTGCGAACCGTCGACCCATTCCTCCACCCTGTAGGGGCCGCAACCGATGGTATTGCGATGGAACTCATCTTCGCCCATCTCTTCTGCGGCTCCGACCTCGACTGAGCCCGCATAGGAGCTACCCAGGACAACAAACATGCCGGGGCCTGGCTCGACCAACTGGAGAATAGCGGTATCCCCTTCGATCACGATCTCTTCGACGGGATCAAAGTCAAAGGCGTAGGGGCTGAGTTCCAGGTATCTGTCGACCGAGCGCTTGAAAGCCTCGGCAGTCATGGCCTCACCGTTGTGGAAAGTGCGGTTAGGATCAAACGTTAGTCTGATCTCGAGCCCGTCCTCGGATACCTCTACTTCCTTTGCCCCGCGGGGCATAATCTGATCATTTTCCAACCCCAGGCTGATCGGTGGAGTGTTGATGAGGTCATGGACAAACGCAAAAGTTGTGGTCACCTGTTGCGGGTCGGTACCCTGGATCTCACTGGGAACGGCAATAACTAACTCGGGTATGTCGGTAACGATTGGTCCATCTGGATCGATATCATCATCAGCGACGCGGCCACAGCCCACCATGACGACCATCGTTGCAACGACGGCAACTAAGACCAGCTTTGTCCATGCCGCTCGTCTTCTCGATGTCATTGTTTCGCCCCCCATTGTGTGGGACTTCTGGTTTTTGCAGGCAGGGTTATTTTGCCTGCACAAGCCCCTCTCACGCACTACTTCATATTCAACATACTCGGGCAAAAATCCTGCATTTTTACACAAGTTAGCCTATCTTACCCCCCCTATCGGGGCGCAAAAAATGCCCCGGAAGCACGACGGGGCGGGGCTCAAAGAGTTATTGAAGCATCTGTTTTCTTAGACCACGCCAGTATCCCTGGAGAGATCGCC
>PXCI01000305.1 GCA_003566675.1 Clostridia bacterium | reverse complement strand
TGGTGCCGGTCGTGTTTAGGTCCGGAGCTGTGTGAGACGGGACATGGGAGAGTCCTCATTGCGAAAGACGCAGAAAGCCAATGCCTCCGGGCAGTGGATGAATGTGCCCGCATGTGATACACTCCATGTATCACTTCCAAGTGATGCAGCTGGGGCATCGGCTGCGCGGTTAGGAGACGTAAGACGGCATATCGTGTCTGTTGTCTCTGCTTGAACCCGGGAATCCAACGGCTTCAGTCGTTGGATTATGTCAACGTATGAGATGGGCACCGAACGAGGCATTTTTGGGCAGGGGAGCAGTATCCTAGTCGGTGTCGCGGCGTCTAAAAGCGGGCCTAAAAAGCCGCTCAGGGCACATCGATGAAGCCTGTGGTGCCGGCCGCTGACGCCCAGTCAGGGGTCGGTGCTGGAGGAGAGCAGGGTGGGGGGCTCCGCAATGGCATGCGGGTCGTGTCCCTAGTCTGTGTGGAGGCCCAACTGCGTGGTGAAGAGTCCTCGTACTCCAGTCACGGGTTGGGGTTAACCTGCATGCGGGACGACTGTGTGCAGCGTAGCCCGTCCTGAGTGGGGGAGGGTGAGGTGAGGTCTACTCGCAAGGCGAAGGCCTTCGTGCTTGTGAGTACTGCTTGCTGAAACCTCTGCTGCAAAAAGGAATAGGACGTTTGCGAACCGTTGAGGAAAACTCCTAGGTTGTCGACCTCGGGCATGTTGGGGATTGAAGTGCGCGCTGAGTGGTGATCCAGTGTCGGTCTCGGTGACGAACCGGAGGAGGGCTTGAAGGGAAACCGCTTCCTGGTGACGGGAAGTGCTCGACTGGGAAACCCTACTGGACCTATGCCGCAGCATTTACCCGGCATGCTTCCCCTGCCCAGGGGCAAAATAACTGCGTACGGAGTGAGAATGAGTGGCTCGCAATTCCAACCGCAGGTACACTAGTCCCCTCAGGCGCGGATTGACATTCGGGGCCCTGGGCTTCGTGCTCGCACTCCTGGTCAGTTTCCCCTCCCGTGAAGCAACCGAACAGCTGAGTGTGCTCGCTGCGATCGCCGCGCTGTTTGTTGTGATTGCCACGGGGGTCTTTTTTGACATGGTTGGCGTCGCCGCTGCGGCTGGCCGAGAAGAACCCCTGAATGCCATGGCGGCCCGAAGGGTACGCGGGGCCAGGCACGCCCGGCGGCTGGTCCGACACGCAGATCGGGTTTCAGCTGTATGTGCTGATGTGGTTGGGGACATAGCTGGAACCGTAAGCGGTGCTGCGGGTGTTGCCATTGTCCTGCGATTTATGATTGGCGCTTCCGGTCTCACCGGGAGTCGTGTTGTTATGGACAGCATCATGGTAGCGGCTGTGGCTAGCTTGACGGTGGGGGGCAAGGCCGCTTCCAAGGTTTATGCATTGAGACAGCCCACGAAGATACTCCTCGTTGTGGGACGAGTACTCTGGTGGTTGGAAACCTATCTTCACTTGAGATTATTACGCGATACGGACGCGAGAAGGAGGTAGCGCCCATGAGACACGAAGCGGAGGAGCTCCTCCCGCACATTAAGTCGCCTGCGGACGTCAAATTGTTGGATCTGGCGAAGTTGGAGCAGCTGGCGGGAGAGATCCGCAGGCGTATCATCTCTACGGTATCGGAGACCGGGGGCCACCTGGCACCGAACCTGGGGGTTGTTGAGCTGACCCTGGGAATCCATCATGTCTTCGATAGTCCTAAGGACAAGGTTGTCTGGGATGTGGGCCATCAGAGCTACACGCACAAGATGATATCAGGCCGCCTGGATGATTTTATGACCCTGAGGCAGGGGGGAGGTATGAGCGGCTTCCCCAAACGAGCCGAGAGCATCCATGACGTCTTCGAGACTGGGCATTCCAGCACGTCGGTTGCCGCGGCCCTGGGCTTTGCCCTCGCCGGTGAGATCCGAGGCGATGAGCAGGAAGTGGTGGCGGTAATCGGTGATGGTGCCCTGACCGGGGGGCTGGCCTACGAGGGTCTCAACAATGCCGGGGACATGGGCGCTAATCTGACGGTGGTTCTGAACGACAACAGCATGTCCATATCTGCCAACGTGGGGGGCATGGCCCGCTATCTGACGCGGCTGCGCTCTGATCCTTCCTATCACCGCATCAAGGATGACATTCAATACGTTCTCGACCGGTTCCCCAGTGTTGGAAGATCCGTGGCTGGCAGCATCAGGCGGGTGAAGGGAGGCCTGAAGTACCTTCTGATTCCTGGGATTCTCTTCGAGGAACTCGGTTTCACCTACCTGGGCCCCGTGGACGGACACGATATCGAGGCGGTCATCGACATCCTGGAGAAGGCCCGGCAGATCAAGGGACCCGTCATGGTTCACGCGGTGACGGTGAAGGGTAAGGGCTATGAGCCGGCGGAACGGAGACCGGAGAGATTTCACGGTGTGGGCTCCTTCGATGTGAGCACCGGCAATGGTAAGAAATCATCCTCCGTTACATATACCAAGGTGTTTGCAGATACGATGGTCCGACTTGCTGAAAGGGACGAGCGTGTGGTGGCGATCACGGCTGCCATGCCCGAGGGAACCGGGCTCGGCCAGTTTGCCGAAAGATTTCCCGAGCGCTTCTTCGATGTCGGAATTGCCGAGCAATCGGCTGTCACCATCGCGGCGGGATTGGCCGCGGGAGGACTGCGCCCTGTGGTCGCCGTGTATTCGACCTTCCTTCAGCGCGCCTACGACCAGGTGGTTCACGATGTGGCCCACCAGAAGCTGCCAGTGGTATTGGCCCTAGACCGCGCCGGCATCGTGGGAGCTGATGGCGAAACCCACCAGGGAGCCTTCGATATAGCCTTTTTGCGTCATGTCCCGAACATGGTGATCATGGCACCCCGTGATGAGAATGAGCTGCGTCACATGCTAGCCACTTCCATAGCCTATGAAGGGGGTCCCGTTGCGGTCCGATACCCCAGGGGGGCGGGCCGGGACGTTTCCCTTGATCCAGAACTGAAGACGCTTCCACTGGGCAAGGGAGAACTCCTGGCCGATGGAGGCGATGTTGCGATTGTCGCTCTTGGGCACCCGGTGCATGATGCGTTGAGCGCCCGCGACATCCTCCGTGAGGCGGGAGTGGAGGCAGCCGTGATGGATGCCAGGTATGCCAAGCCCCTGGACGCGAGGATGATCCTGCAGCTGGCCAGAAGAACCCGGCTGATGATCACCGTGGAGGAGGGGACGGTTCAGGGCGGATTCGGCAGCGCGGTACTGGAACGGCTTGCCGGCGAGATGGGTTCATCGGAGATGCCGAGGTTTCACATGATGGGCCTTCCGGATCGGTTCATCCCCCACGGAGACCAGGGGGCCCAGCGCGTCCAATATGGATTGGATGGAGAAGGCATCGCGGCGAAAATACGGATCCTCCTCAATGATCGGTCCCTGCATGTGGGATGAGGGGGGACCCGGTGACGGCTAAAGGGATCAGGCTGGACCTGTTGATGGTGAGCCGGGGCCTCTTTCCCTCGCGCAACCGGGCCCAGAGAGCGATCCAGGCGGGCTACGTGTCCGCAGACGGTGTTGTGATCAGAAAGCCGGGAGTTCGGGTCTCTCCTGAGGCATCGATTCGCCTCCTGGACACCCATCGGTTTGTGAGTCGAGGGGGGGAGAAGCTGCAGAGGGCCATCGAGGCCTTTGATCTGGACGTCAGAGGGCTCAATGTTATCGACGGAGGGGCATCTACCGGTGGATTCACCGATTGCCTCCTGCAAAGCGGAGCGCGGTCGGTCTGTGCGGTCGATGTCGGTCACGACCAGATGGCAGAATCGCTCCGAGACGATCCCCGAGTCTCCGTTTTTGAGGGGATGAATTTGCGCCATGTCACGAGCGCCGACCTGCCCCAGTCTCCTTTTGACATGGCCACCCTGGATGTTTCGTTCATCTCGGTGACCCAGATTCTGCCGGCACTTATTGACCTTCTGCGGCCGGGAGCCCAGGTGATTGCACTGGTCAAACCCCAGTTTGAGGCGGGGCCTGAAAATGTGGGCAGAGGTGGGATTGTCCGGGATCCCGTGGTGCACAGGCAGGTGTTGATCTGGGTAATGGATGAAGCAAGACGCCTGGGATTTGTGCCCTGTGGTCTTGAACCCTCGCCCGTTGCGGGAGGGAATCTGGAATTTTTGCTGCTCCTCACAGTTGCACCCCTGGAAAAAAGAGATCGAGAAATTATGACCAGCGATCAGGCAGGGTACTTGGCCCGATGTGTAGAACGTGCTCATAGAGGTTCATGTATGGGTCAGGGGAGTGAACGTTGATCGACGCTCAAATCGGCAGGCAAACGATGCTCTGATTGTTCCTCCCCCTGATATGCGCGAAGGGTGGCCCTCGATCGGCCGCCATAACGCTGCGGGCCTGGCGGCATGGGGTTACCTGAGTTGTGGTGGCGACCCCAGTCCTTCGGTATTGCCCGAAGTGAGGCGGGACGCGCCGCGATCGAGGGAATCCTCAGCGCAGCGGATCTTCCAAACCATGAGGGAGGTGCAATGTGCATCCTTTGATTGAGAGAGTGAACGCGCGCCGGGATCAGATGTTGGAGTTCCTCGAGATCCTGGTCAACACGGATTCCCCCAGTACCGAGCCGGAACTGTCGTCTGTTGTCAGTCACATTGTTGGAGATCGGTGTGAGGATCTGGGAGCCGAGGTCGAGTACATCTCCCAGAGTGGAGCAGGCGATCACATGAAGGCCGTATGGCGTAGGGATGGTGATGAGACCGAGGGTTTGCTCATCCTGTGCCATCTGGACACGGTGTGGCCCGCGGGTGAGACGGATCAGCGGCCTTTCCGGGTGGAGGGGGATCGCGCCACCGGACCCGGGGTCCATGACATGAAGGGTGGCGTTGCCCAGGTCATCTATGCCCTGGAGGAGGTCCTGGTTGACGGTGAGCCCCCGTCGAGACCCATCACGTTGCTTTGCAATACCGATGAGGAGATTGGGAGCCGGACCTCTCGAGAGGCCATCGAATCCCTGGCTCTTCAGTCCCGGGCTGTCCTTGTCCTGGAACCCTCCGTGCCTCCCGAGGGCTCTCTGAAGACCTTTCGCAAGGGAGTGGGAGGTTTCGATGTCAAGGCTACCGGGCGGGCAACCCATGCCGGTGCCGACCATCAGGCTGGTGTCAGTGCCGTGGAGGAGATGGCGCGCCAGATCCAGTATCTCCACAGCCTGACCGACTACGAACGGGGGACGACCGTGAATGTCGGGGTGGTCCAGGGCGGAAGTCGTTCGAACGTGGTTGCAGCCGAGTGCTCTGCGGAGGTCGACGTCCGGGTCACCTCCATGGAAGAGGGCCGCCGGATTGAGCAAGTGATCAGGGGTCTCGAACCCTTCCTCGAGGAGGCCAAGATCCAGGTGTCCGGTGGAGTGGAACGGCCCCCCATGGAGAGAACCGAGGCCATCGTTGAACTGTTTCGCATCGCCAGGGGACTCGGGGACGAACTGGGACTGAACATAACGGAGGCCGGTACGGGCGGCGGCAGCGATGGCAATTTCACGGCAGCTCTTGGAGTACCCACCCTCGATGGACTGGGAGCTGTGGGCGCAGGCGGGCATGCTCTGGACGAGTGGGTCAGTGTCAGTGCCATGTTTGAGAGGACCGCTCTGTTGGCTCGTTTGCTCCAGGAGTTGTGAGGACCCCGCCGGGAACGGAGGCTTACATTGCGTCTTGGTATCATCGCGAATGTGACCAAGGACAGAAAGGCAACCCATACTCGCCGTCTCATCAAGTGGCTTGAAGGGCGTGGCGTGGCGGTCTATGTCGACGAGCAATTGGCCGAGGATCTGGGCCGTCTGTTCGTCCCCCTCGCGAGATGGCCGGAGATGGGGGTCCAGTTTGTGCTCGTTCTCGGCGGAGATGGAACCCTGCTTCGAGCTGCGAGGGACCTAGCCCGGCTCTGCCTACCCATGCTGGGCATTAACTTGGGGCACCTGGGCTTTCTGACCGAGGTGGAGATTTCGAACCTTTATGACGAGCTCCCCATGTTTCTTGACGGGAACTACAGCAGAGATTGCAGGCATTTCATGGAGGCCTCTATTCGCCGCGGTGATGAGGTGGTGAGCGAGTACCTGGCTCTCAATGACGTGGTCATTGGCAAGGGGGTTTTCTCCCGCATGGTCAACATCCGGACCTGGGTGGATGGTGCCTTGATGGCCAATTTCCCAGCTGACGGGTTGATTCTCAGTACGGCCACGGGGTCAACGGCCTATTCGCTTTCCGCGGGGGGGCCGGTGATTCATCCAGAGCTGGAGGTGATGCTGGTCACGCCTATCTGCCCCCACACCTTCTATGCACGCCCGGTGGTGGTGAGCCGTCAGCAGCTTGTCAGCGTCCGG
Source organism: Clostridia bacterium (assembly GCA_003566675.1). Lineage (GTDB taxonomy): Bacteria > Bacillota > Sulfobacillia > SLMV01 > SLMV01 > PWUC01. Next base: position 11,378 of record PXCI01000305.1, on the reverse strand, counting down.
GTGGATACCCGTCATCGGGGGGCCCCCACCGTTACCGTTGACGGCAATGAGGGTCGGAGCCTGGAACCTGGGGAGCACGTTGAGGCCCGCCTGTCTGACAGCAAGGTGACGCTCATGCGGCACGAGGATTGGAACTTCTACGAGGTTCTTCAGAGCAAACTTGCCCAGAGTGAGGGTGTGCAATGCGAGCCAGAAGATCTGTGATTCTTGGACATCTGGCGGTGAAAAACTTCGCCCTGATCGAGGATGTGGAAGTGGAATTGAAGCCCGGTCTGAACATCATCACGGGAGAGACCGGGGCCGGCAAGTCCCTTTTTGTTGATGCGGTACAGATATCCCTGGGACGTAGGGGTTCTTCTGAGTATGTGCGCACTGGGTCCTCGGAATCGGTGATTCAGGCCCTGTTTCTCATCCCGGACCCGGGTTTCCGGAGAGGACTTCTCGAGGATCTGGGTATCGGAGAGGAGGACGGCCAGGTGCTGGTCGAGCGGCAGCTCCGTCGCGACGGAAACAACCGTGCCCGGATTAACGGACGGTTGGCCAGTGTGACGACGATCCGGAACTTGGCCTCGGCTATTGTTGATCTGCACGGTCAACATGAGCAGCACGGCCTGCTCAGCACCCGTGAGCAGCTGGAGATGCTGGACTCTCTGGCTGGCGAAGGGGTGCATCGGCTCAGGGAACAGGTGGCCCGGATGCACCGCGAGTTGGAGCGGGTCCGAGAAGAAATCCGGAGCAACCTGGGGGATCCAAAGGAACGGGCGAGGCAGCTTGACCTGTTGCAGTACCAGTTGCAGGAGATTGACGAGGCGGACCTGCAGCCCGACGAACAGGAGCAGCTGCAGAAGAAGCGCAATATCCTGGGTAATCTGGATCTTTTGCAGACCGGGGTCGCGGAGTTTGTGGGTCTGGTGATGGAGGGAACCCCAGGGCGCCGTTCCGTGCTCGATGAACTGGGTGATCGGGCGGCATCGCTCGGTCGGATGGCTGATATTGATGGGAATCTCAGTGAGCCCCTGGAGACCCTGCAGGCTGCGCAGTTCGAGATAGAGGAGGTGGCCCGAACCCTCCGGCGTTACGCCGAGGGGCTCGACTTTGACCCTCGGGCGCTGCATCTTGTCGAACAGCGGCTGGATCTGATTCACAGGCTCAGGCAGAAGTATGGTACCTCGGTGAAGGAAGTGCTCGAATATCGTGACCGGGTTGCTGACAAGATCCTGGATATTGAGAATTCGGAGGAACGGGTGGAAGCCCTTCTTGAAAAGGAGCGGGCCCTCCTCGGCGAGTTGGGGGCACTTGCGGGTGAGCTGAGTGACCTGCGCCGAGAGATCGCATCCCAGATCAGGGTACAGGTGGAGGAAGAACTGGCTGATCTGTCCATGGAGGACACCGAGTTTGATATTGCTTTTGCCAGAGAGCCCGATGAGGATGGGGTCCAGGTGGCAGGGGAGTGGGTTCGCTGCTCAGACCGGGGCGTTGACTTGGTCGATTTTGTAATTTCTCCCAATCCGGGAGAGCCTCTCCGCCCCCTGCGCCAGACCGCGTCCGGCGGGGAGTTGGCGCGCATCATGCTCGCCCTCAAGAACATCCTCGCAGGAGCGGATGCGACCCCGGTATTGATCTTCGATGAGATTGATGCGGGCATCGGGGGAGAGGCTGGAGCGGCGGTCGCCCGGAAACTCGCAGCCCTGGCCCGTTCACACCAGGTCCTTTGTGTTACCCACCTACCCCAGATTGCAGCGATGGCGGACCAGCACTTGCACCTCAGGAAGGAGACGCGGGGAGGGCGCACCATTAGCAACCTGTTTCCCGTCACCGGACCGGAACGCATCGGTGAGATCGCCAGGATGTTGGGAGAGACGGCTGGCGAGGCGGCGACGGAGCATGCCCGGCAGCTTCTGGAGGCGGCTTCCAAATGGAAAGAGAGCCTGGGGGGGCGGAGTGCCTGAGGGTGTACATTTCCCAAATGAATGATTTCTTCTGCGGTAATCATCAGCGAATTGCCTGGTGAGCAAGAAATCTGATGGCGAAAAGATTGGCACTCGATGGGTGGCACCGAGTTACACGCTGAATCATGGAACATCGAGTTATGGTCAAAATGGGGAGGTCTTGTTTGATCAAGCATGACAACAACTCATACTACATCATAGGAGTCGTAATTGGAGCAGCAGTGGGCGGTTTGCCTGGGATGAGATATGGGCAGTGGTGCCTAGTATTACGTTTGGTTTAGGCATCGGGGGATTGAAGGGATTGTAGGTATTCTGCTTTTCCGATCCAAAATGAGGCAAGGAAACGAGGAGAAGGAGAACATGAGGAAATGCGCGGGCTGAGCATCCTTTTGTTCCCATGACTTGTTTCCTGTTTCATGGCCGTGTTTATCGGTCAGAGGCTCTATGACTCTTGACCTCATGTGTCGGCATCGTGCTATAATACCAGTGTTAATTGTGACGTGCGGAAGTGCTGGAATTGGCAGACAGGCATGGTTGAGGGCCATGTGACCGTAAGGTCGTGCGGGTTCAAGTCCCGCCTTCCGCACAAGACAGAGAGTCAAGGAAGCCATAGGCCGCATGGGTCCGTGGCTTTTCTGTATCCTGGGTGAGCGAAACTTTGGCACGAATTTGTCACCAGTTATCGGGGCCTTTGAAGGCCATCTTTGATGCGCCGGACAGCGCCACCGCCCGTCACCTCCTGGACGGAGTCTTGGCGAGGTACTCGGATCCTTTCCCTCGCGCCATGGAATGTCTGGAGAACGGCTTTGAGGATGCCACCCAGGTAATGGAGTTACTGGAGAAATATCGCCGCCGATTACGGAGCATCAACATGGTGGAGCGACTGATCCGTGAGATCAGGAGACGGGAGCGGGTCATCGGAATCTTCCCCAATATGGAGTCGGCCTTCTGGCTACTCGGTGCCTATCTGATGGAACGAGACGAGGACTGGATCAGAGGCAGGAAGTACTTCGACATGACCGACTACGGGGAGTCCCGTAAACCCGAGAGGACATCCGGGGGCAGGGCGGCGAACTGAACATGCGCGAGGGTTTTTACACACCCGAAGGGATTGACCGACTTGGAATTGATCGCAGAAGGGCATGCCTGAGGGGTCAAAGCGTCGTACACTAATTACTTGAGTTTCTAACTATGGATAGGGGGCCGGTGGCATGCGGAATCCGCCGTCGGACTCGCCTCCTTCGTTGCTAGCGATTTCACTTCACCGCGGGGTGATCGGCTCAGATTTCCAGGTCTTTTCTCGCCGCCAGGTATTCTTCTCGGGAGATTTCACCCCTAGCATAACGCGTGTCCAAGACCTCCCTTGGAGGCACGGTGCTTGGATCGCCCCGAGGAGCCGTGGACTTCGACACCGTCGCACTGACGATCCATATTACCAAGACGACTAAGGTGAGTAACCCGATGAGACCAAGAACCAAACCTGGGACCAACCAGTTCGCCCAGCGGTGCCACATCATATCCGTCACATCTCTCCAGTGCATGGATTGGGCGCCCCCAAACCACTCAGATAGCCAGCGGTTCATCTGATGAATCTCGTCGCGTTGCGTGGTTCGAATGCTACTTGCAAGATGTGCCACTTCTTCGCGTTCTGCGAGCCCTCGGGCCAGGAGCTGTTGTGACATCATGACAGCCTCCATGTGATGGGGGATCATGTCTTCGAGGAAGGCTCGATCCAAGGCATCTCCGGTCAGCCCGTCGAGATTTCTCATCATTCGATGATAGTCGACTTCATGTGGTTGCTGTGGGTACCAGTCGGTCAGCCACGTCGACATTTGCTCCAACTCTGCAGTTTGGCTCCGAATGATGGATTCGGCGAATGTTCGCATCTCTTGTCGATCCGTGCGATCCCTGAGATCCGAGGCAGTCGCAATGGCTTCAGCGTGGTGGGGGATCATGTGGACGAGGAAGGCGTATTCGCTATCGATGACCGTCATGCTGTGCCTGCGGCCGCCCATCATCGGCTGAGCCGTCGCAGTGGCGAGGGGTAGCGCGAGCGCCAGGAGCAAGGCCGCCGTGAGGATCAGGCGAGATGTCGTTCGTTTCCACATGGTAGATATCCCTTCCTCGGTTCGGCATGTTCGGAGTGCTTCTTCCATATCTTAAGAATATACCCTTTCCCGTTTCCCATCAATCGTGTTCGAGTCCATGCGACGGTGCTTGGCGGGATGCCGTTGGAACTGTATCGGTGTCGGTTTGACCGCTGCCTTGGATCGCGGGAATGCGCGGAATTGCCCATGGATATGCACGTGGGACATCGCGGGTGTTTGGAGGAGAGTGATTGCGAAAGGTAGGCAATATGAACATACAAATTCTGCTGGACCCGGAGAGAATGAGCGCATTGAGTTTAAGTCTGGCATCCGATGGAACAATAGGACGCAGCAAGTCGACAAGAAGATGGAGAATGGCGTTCTCAAGACGATTGTAGCGTTCCTCAATTCCGATGGGGGAACTCTTCTCATTGGAGTGAGCGACGATGGTCAAGCCGTGGGACTAGGCCTAGAGGGTCTGCCCAATCGGGACAAGCAGCAGCTGCATCTCGTCAACTTAATGCGGCAGCGATTCGGAGCACAGTATCCACGGTTCGTGGAGCTTTCCGTTGAGCAAGTGAATGGTGTGGAGGTGGAGGCATAGCGGGTTGATGGCCAGCCGAGCCCCATACCAGTGGTGACATACGAGAATCAACAGAGGTTCTACGTACGATCGGAACCATCCAGCACCGAACTGCCCGTTGGTGATGCCACTGAGTACATTCTGCAGGAGTTTCACGCGGACGAGGCTGGTGTGGGGGCGCCCTAGGTGATGGAGAGAGATCGTCACGAATTTTGTCACGGATGTAGCACCACGGAACGAGTCGCACCAAAACGGATTATTACTCATACGGGGCGGTGGTGCAGGTCGCCGATTCAGGCGGGGCATGGGTCTTCGTGATGGTTAGGTATGTTGCGTTACGTTCCATATTCCAGGAGACGAGGATTCAAGTTCCGCCTTCCGCACAAGAAGAAGGATCGGAGAAGCCATGGGCCGCATGAGTCGGCGGCTTTTTTTCTGTGTCCGGAGGGACCAGCAGTTTGTCACGGATTTGCCACTACCCTCCCGGCGCGCGAGGTGAGCATGTGGTCTGTAGAGGTCTCCGATTGAATCCTCCGTTTGAATCCTGATCCATCTGCAAGCCGTGGCTCTGGCGAAGATGGTCATCACATGGTGGAGATTACTGCTATCGAGGTGAGCGATGGTATGATGGTTGTGGGAATAGAGCCCGAGATGACCTCTTTGGTGTATTTCAATGAGCCCGATTCGGGCGGGGAACATAGCTGTGCAGGTCGCCAAAGGCGAGAGGAAGGAAGGTGCTGACCGGGCACCTCCGACCTCATATTGTTGCAGAAGACTTCACTGGCCTTCTCAACGCAAGCGACGCTTCAAATCTTGTAGGTAATGAGGAACTCTGGCAGTGGCTGGTACCTAATCAGGACCTTTAATGGCACCAGCACAACAACACTGCTCCTGCGCCCAGCGCATTTGCCGGGACGAAGACGCTGCTCTGCATGTGGAGGTGAAAGGTCTGCTGGGACAGGTGGTTTTGGTCTACGGCGACAGCAATGGAGGGTCTCTGCTTTCTGTTCTTGCCAGTGCCAATGGGGGTCCAGTTTAGGGGGGAGCGATATAGTTTTTCTTCGCAATGCGTTGGTCGTCTTATCCACTATCATCGTCTTGATTGCAGCCGGAGTAGGCGGGACACTGGTTCTGGGGCGAGTCATTCCCGAAATGGAGATAAAACCCCTGATTATAGTGGTTTCGGAAGTGGTGTTCTCGCTGGCCTTGATTTTCGCCGCCTTTAGTATGTATGTCAACCATGGGTTTGGCTATCAGGGTGATATTATACTGTTTTTGGCACTGCCCTTATCGGTGACTTTGCACTCGAACTCCGCTTTCTGTCGTGTCCGCACACGAGAGATGGTCCTCGGAAAGTAGTCTGCTTGGAGCGTTTTCTTGAGGTCAGCTTCATTCCCGTGATTTCGTCGGAAGAGAATCGATGGGAGGCAGGCGTGGTTAATGGAGTTCGGGGTGTCAGGGAGAAGAATGGACACTCGTACGATACGAGTGCCCATCACGGTGATCAGTTGCCGATGAGTTGCTTGAGCAGGTTACTTCCATTGGTTGCTACTACACTGTTTAGAGGTCCTATTCGCATGGGGTTACCCCGCTTTCGACGAAGGATCAACATATCACCCTCGTCGCTAGGGAGCTTTTCCACGCCAATGATATCCTTTATGTCAATCTCAATGGTGCTCGTACCGAGGCGCTTCTGTTCCACTAACTCAACGGTCTCCGCTTGGATGATGGTGACATTCTCCGAATCGAGATGTTTCATCTCGTAAGGAGGATTGATGTTGTTGCTCATGTGTTCGACCATATCAAACCCCTCCTTGGGCTTATCTTATCCATGATACTCGACGATTGAATAAAGCATCCTCTTTAAGCTTTATACCGCATTTGTGGCCAATGATGCAAAGAGATCGATTATTAGACCGTATCAAGTCTTGGTAGCCGATCATGCAAGCCTGTGGGCCCAACGGGTGTTCAAGGAGAAACTAAACGGAAGCTACCTCCTTTAGGATGTGGCATCTGGTCATGTAAAGGCCGGTGGGATCGGCTGAGAGGTCGGGTTGTTATGGTGCGAAGTGTTGTCATCGAGGACGCGGGGCATCTCGGTACCATCACGGTGGACTGCGACACCCTGGATGTGGACGGTGACACAGACATCCTCCTGGACGGTGAGTCGATGACGCTGGCGGCGTTGAAAGATGCGGTTGGGGTTTCATCGATGACTGGGGAATAGACCCGGCCGTTGCCACAGTTCAGATCCCAATGAAACAGGCGACGGCACGCGCTATCTGGGTGTCAACAATTTCTGAAAACACAGTGGTGGGCGAGGCTACCGGCAAGGGGACCGACGCCACTGGGGGCTTCATTCGTTTAGAGGGTGTCAAGTACTCCCACCTGGCTCCACTGGCCGGGGGAGACTTCATTGTCGGGGACGACTGCATTCTCCTGCTCGACAGTCAGAACCGGGCGAGCTCCATTCTCGAGATTCCGACGTCAGTGGATGAGTCCGAGTTCTTTGAGGTAACTGATATCGAGGTGGGGGATGGTATGATGGTTGTGGGAATAGAGTTCAAGATGACCTCTTTGGTGTATGTCAATGAGCCCGATTCGGGCGGGGAACAGAGCTGTTGCTGGTCTCCAAAGGCGAGAGGAAGGTGCTGACCGCGCACCCCCGACCGCATATTGTTGCAGAAGACTTCCTGGCCTTCTCAACGCAACCGACGCCTCAAATCTTGTAGGTAATGAGGAACTCGTGAAGTGGCTGGTACCTATATCAGGACCTTTGATGGCACCAGTACTACAACACTGCTCCTGCGCCCAGCGCATTTGCCGGGACGAATACGCTGCTCTGCATGTGGAGGTGAAAGGTCTGCTGGGACAGGTGGTTTTGGTCTACGGCGACAGCAATGGAGGGTCTCTGCTTTCTGTTCTTGCCAGTGCCAATGGGGTTCCAGTTTAGGGGGGGCAATATGGTTTTTCTTCGCAATGCGTTGGTCGTCTTATCCACTATCATCGTCTTGATTGCAACCGGAGTAGGCGGGGCACTGGTTTTGGGGCGAGTCATTCCCGAAATGGAGATAAAACCCCTGATTATAGTGGTTTCGGGAGTGGTGTTCTCGCTGGCCTTGATTTTCGCCGCCTTTAGTATGTATGTCAATCATGGATTTGGCTATCAGGGTGATATTATACGTAGGGTAATAACTAAGGATCTCCTGGTCGCTCTTACATTTGACGATGGTCCGAGCTCCGAATTCACCCCAAAGATCTTGGATATTCTCAAGGCGTATGATGTCCAGGCATCCTTTTTTGTGGTGGGGGAACACGTCAGGAAATACCCGGAGATCGTTTCCCGCATGTACAATGAGGGACACGATATCGGCAATCACACATATGATCACATCAATGTTCCCACCACTGCGGCACCCATATTGTCGTCACAGCTGGTGGCGACAAATATCGAAGTCATGAAGGTGACTGGAGAGCATCCCATGTACGTGAGGCCCCCCAGGGGGATGTACGATGCCCGTTTTCGGCGTTTGGTGGAGCTGATGGGCATGCAGACGGTATTGTGGAGCCTCTCAAGTCAGGACTGGCGGGGAGCGGTGTCGCCGGAGCAAATGATAGACCGGCTGTTGAGCCGGGTGAAACCCGGAGACATTATTCTGTTTCACGACAGCGGCAGCCTCATTCGAGGCGAGGGGGCCAGTCGACAGCGCACTGTGGATGCCCTCCCCAGGATTATCGAGGAGCTGCACGATCATGGCTTTCGGATGGCGCCATTGTCGCGGTTGCTTCGCTTTCCCCATTCGGAAAACATCGATCCCGAAGAGTCTACCACCTATTGACATTCATCCTTTTTGTTTGCCTTAGTGAAGGCGGTTGCTGATTGTATTCCAGTGTCGTCTGTCGTCAGAAGCAGCCTTGATGAGCATGGATACATGGGTGTGTCGCAGTCCGTGAAAGGTCACTTTCAGGTTCAGTGCCTTCGCCTTCCGGGTGAACTGGGTGCCAACGGTCTTGGAGACCAGTGCGCTTCCGTCGCCCTTCGTGCACACGAGATCATGGTGATTTTGCCACGAGCTCTCCGCCCCAGCTTCCTCTCAGCCTGATGCGCCCGGTGCTTTTGCAGGGCTCCGCTAAGGCTAGCCCCTATCTCCACGGTTCTCTTCCCTGCTCGAGTCTTGGGTTTCTTGAATATGGGGTTGCCGTTCTCATCCATGAGACTGTACGATGGGCGAACCTCGAGCGTGTGCTCCGCCAGGTCCACATCCTCCCATGATAGGGGTAACACCTCTCCCAGACGCATCCCAGTGTCGTAGGAGATGAGAGCCAGCATGTGCGCACAGGTGGACTCGAATTTACCAAGCAGTGCGGCGAACTGGTCCTCGGTCACGATCTGCGCCTCCTTTCTAACGGGTTTGGGGAGTTTCATCTTCATGGCGGGGTTATGAGTGATAATGTCCCACTCGATGGCCTGATTCAGCGCCTGTCCGAGCAGGCCAATGCAGTCTCTGACCGACTTGGGGGAGAGGGGTCGTTTCGAACCATGTCCTTTGTGACCATCTCAAAGCATGAAGTTGACGAACCCCATTGGCTGACGGTGATCTTCTGCAGGGTCATGTGGCCAAGGTGCGGGATGATGTGCACGCGAAGAAAGTCCAGGTATCGACGATCCGTAGTCGGTGAGAGACCCTGACGGTACGTTTCGTACCATTTCTTACGATATGCACACAAGGTCAACCTGGTGGGTTCTGTGTACATTCACTTCGCAGGATGGTGGGTACATGCACTGGCCACTGGATCCGCTCAATGCCTAAGGCTATAGCTCTTTGATGGGCAAACGTCAACCAATGCTCCACGTTACCGTGGGCAAGGCTATATGAAGCGCCTACTCGGGTAGCAGCATTTCACGTCGTACCGTTAGATCTAGATTGATCGATCAAGATCCCCATACTAACCTGCCACTGAGACATCACCGGATGTAGGCATCCTGTTGGCGGTGGCCCTCCCCTTTCGCCTATTTCTGACCCGCACTGATCATGAGATTAGGGTTGGCGGATGTTCTAGGCAGTACGCAGGCATCAGTTGCGTATCCCCGGCCTTATTCAGAGTTTCACAGCAGCCGAAGATAGGGAGACTCGAACACGTCTAATCAGTTCACAGTACCTACCGGAGGTGTTATAATACGAGGGAATTGTGAGGAAGGAGGGGTGCTTTGCTTTCCCAAATCTTTGAGGTATTAGGCGACATAGGTGTCGTACATATCACGGCAGGCCAGGGTGGCATGCTTCTGATTGGGCTCATCTTGATCTATCTGGCGATTACCAAGAAGTTTGAGCCATTACTGCTGCTCCCTATTGGATTCGGCATGATCCTGGGGAACTTGCCGCTGGCTGATCTGATGCAGGCTCCGGCGGAAGGGGTCAGGGGAGGGCTGATGTGGTATCTTTATCAGGGTGTTGACCTGGCCATATTTCCTCCGCTGATTTTTCTCGGCATAGGAGCAATGACCGACTTCTCACCCCTGATGGCCAATCCTTTCACGGTGCTCCTTGGAGCTGCAGCCCAGGCAGGTATCTTCACCAGCTTCGCTGGAGCGATGTATCTTGGGTTTACTCCCCCGCAGGCAGGAGCCATTGGAATTATCGGTGGAGCGGACGGACCTACTGCCGTGTTTCTCAGCACTTTTCTCGCACCTGAACTCCTCGGACCCATTGCGGTGGCGGCCCACTCCTATATGGCCCTGGTGCCGGTAATCCAGCCTCCTATCGCGAGATTGCTGACAACAAAGAGGGAACGTTCTATCATTATGCCAAAACTGCGCCCGATTCCCAAGACCGAGAGGATCATGTTCCCCATCGTCATCACTATTCTTGTTGGCCTGATCATACCCCAGGCGGTCCCCTTGGTCGGAATGCTGATGCTGGGGAACCTGCTGAAAGAATCCGGAGTCGTGGACAGACTTGCGAAAGCAGCTGCCAATGAGCTAATCAATATTGTGACCATTTTCCTTGCCCTGACCGTCGGCGCCAGCGCCTCGGCGGAACGCTTCTTCACCGTGGAGTTTCTCTCAATTCTCGGCCTTGGTTTGGCTGCCTTTGCTGTCAGTACGGCTGCCGGTGTGCTGCTCGCCAAGGTGGCAAACCTGTTCAACGGTGGGAAGATCAATCCCCTCATCGGTGCGGCTGGTGTCTCCGCCGTTCCCCAGGCGGCCCGGGTTGCACAACAGCTCGGTAGAGAGGCAGACCCCAACAACTACCTGTTGATGCACGCCATGGGACCGAATGTCGCTGGTGTGATTGGTTCAGCGGTTGCTGCCGGCGTTCTGTGGTCTTTGCTGGGCTAATCGGTGGGGTAAAAATGAATTCCTCGTGCCGAGCGGAGCTTTCATCCGCTCGGCATTTTGGTGTGCCCAGCATGTTTGCTGAGCCGATGGGCTGCAAGAAGCCCTATCGCCTAACCAGCGGGAAGATAACCTGAAGGCAAGGGCGTCACTGGTAACGGTGGGGTCTGAAGGAAGCCGTAGGGGGAACTCGGAACGTAGCGTGAGCGAACCGAGGTTGGCTGTGCAGGTCGGTAACCTTGCCAAATAGGGGAAAGCCGGAAAGCTGGAAGCCCTGTGCAGTTAGGACGGACGGGTTCGAGTTCAGGCAAGCAGACTTACCTGGGGAAGCCCAGTATCATCCCGAGACATTGGGTAAGCCTGATCAAGTGGAGACACGAGTGAAGGGGTACGTGATGCTGGGTGGCAGACAAGCCCGTAGT
>PXCI01000150.1 GCA_003566675.1 Clostridia bacterium | reverse complement strand
TCATATCCGTCACGACAGAAACAACCTGTTTCCCAGCTCCCTTTCCGATATCAACCATCAGAGAAGCCAACTCGCGAGCCTCGTCATGAGTTTCCAGCAGTGCCCCACCGCCCACCTTGACATCAAGGATGATGGCATCGGCACCTGCTGCCAGTTTCTTGCTCATAATGCTGCTGGCGATGAGGGGCAGGCTGTCAACCGTACCGGTGACATCTCTTAGGGCATAGAGTTTCTCATCGGCCGGAACCAGGTTGTCCATCTGCGCCACCACGGCCACACCCACCCCGGTCACCGCATCGATCAGATGCCCCAAGGACATCCGGGATTGGAAGCCAGGAATGGCCTCCAGCTTGTCGACCGTCCCGCCCGTGTGCCCAAGCCCCCTGCCGGACATCTTGATCACGGGTACGCCCGCTGCGGCGACCAGGGGCGCCAGGACCAGGGTCGTCTTGTCGCCGACTCCTCCTGTGCTGTGTTTGTCCACGATGATCCCGGGGGTTCTCTCGGAGAGTTTGAGAAGGTCACCCGACTCTGCCATCGCCAGCGTGAAGTTCAGGATCTCGTGCCGAGTCATCCCCCGAAAGAATACCGCCATGGCAAAGGCCGCCATCTGGTAGTCCGGGACCCCTGCGCCGGTATATTGGGATAGGAGATATCGGATCTCCTCGGCAGTGAGTTCACCACCGTCTCTTTTTTTCAGTATCAGATCAACAGGACGCATGCAAATCCTCCTCACTGTTCAACTCCGGGCAGTGCCCGGGGCTGCAGTCTGCCGCTCCCTGTCATTCTACCGTTTCTGGAGGGCAGCTGGTAGAAGAGGGCACTTGTAGGCATCGATTCCTGGAGCAAACATCGTCTGAAACACGTCCTCAGAACGGCACATGGGGCCACCCCCCAATGCAAACCCGCTGCCAGGCTACTCTGGAGATAGGTGTGCAGGAGTTCTGAAGCAAGATGCCGAAGAGTTTGCTGCCCTGGCTCACCAGATGAGCCGGCCGAAGAAAGAATCGAGGGCAACAACAGCACAGGGGAGGTGTGAAGTGAAGGACCTGATCCGGGCAGCCAGAGAAGTCCAGGGCTCATTCAGTCTGAGCGAGGATTTCAGTGCGGGCGCAGTGGCAGCTGCCCTCAAGACGAAGTCGGGAAACGTATATACGGGAATATGCATTGAACTGGCTTGCGGCATCGGCTTCTGTGCCGAACACTCTGCCGTTGCCGAGATGCTCAAACACAGAGAGACAGAAATCGAGGCCGTCGTGGCTGTCTCACCAGAGGGGATCATACCGCCGTGCGGTAGATGTAGGGAGTTGCTGGCCCAGGTGAATGAGAGCAACCTTCAGACACGCGTGCTTCTGGCCGAAGATGAAGTGGTCCTGCTGAAGGACCTGCTCCCCCATCGCTGGTACTGAGACAGCCCCCTGTAACGCTGAGACATCCCCCGGCAGGCGAACTCAGCCGGGACGATCTTGGCTGACCTTTGGGTGAGAGCAGGTGCGAAGGACGGTGATCATGGGCGAGGGTGCACATTACAGGCTTCGCCAGGTAGCAGACTTTGCGTACCTTCACCTGCAGACCACGGCCCCAACTGAAGAACTCTATCGATACCGGGAACGAGGCGATATGCTGCAGACCCGGACCGGCAACGAGATATTCGCGTGTCAACTCGATCGACAGATTCGGTTTTTCGAGGATCTGTTAAAGGAGAGCCGGTTGACAACACTGCCCTCGGTATAAGAGGCAGGGGGACCACCTGCCAGTATTGCGCCACGTTCTGCGTGAAGGGAGGAGCTCAACGTCTAATGATCAGCGAGCTGCCTCAAAGAGAATTTGAGCACGTTCTGCCCCTCTATGATGAGAACCGCTGCCTGAGTATTGAGCCCTGGGCCATCATCCAGCGACGCAACCCGGGGCGGGCCTTTGTGGACAATACCGAAAGACCGACAACAGCACTGGTGTGGTCCCAGGGGATAGAGGGATTCTACCTGCTGGGCAATCCGAGCAACCGGGATTTCAACAGGTCCCTGTCCAGGTTCTTCGACACCACCATCGCCCCGGAGGCCATGGGGATCGGTTACCAATGGTGCGAGATCAGTGGTGGAAACCCCAGTTGGAACCCCGTTATCGAAACGGTCTTCGCTGACCAACGCCTATCCAGCTGGCAGCAGTCGGTCTATCTGTATCCCGGGACACAATCGAAGCCAGGGTATCCCACCCTTCCAGCCGGGTTCAGGCTGGCCACAGCTGACAAGGTGCTCAACACGGATAAAGGGTCACAGGACAGTCTCCTGGCATCCGCAATACAGCGTTACTGGACGTCTCAAGCAGCATTTTCACAGCACGGGGCCGGATACTGCGCCCTCCATGAAGATGAGATTGCGAGCGTGTGTTTCGTCTCCTTCCGAACTCATGACGTCTATGCACTCGGTATTGGGACGTTGAAACAACACCGACAGAAAGGGCTCGGCAGAGCCGTCGGTGCGGCAACCGTGCAAGAGGTCTTGGCAAAGGCAAAGCGGCCCTATTGGGACTGTTCTGCAGACAACCGCGCTTCGGCAGCAACAGCCGGGAGTGTAGGTCTGGAAAAGGCATGGGAATACACGTGCTACGGATATCCATTCTAGTGGCTCCAGGACACAACACGAGCAGGGGATCCCTGCCCGTGGCGCGCCCAAGATGGCAATGGGACCTCCCAGTACACCGACTACAATCTGGCTGGGTTCCGCAGTTAACAAGATTCAACGTCGATCCAGCCACGTTGAGTCCCGCAGGCGGTTCTACTCCGTCGAAGTTACAACTGAATCTGCACCGGAATGTCCAGTTCGGCAATGTTCAGGTCATCAACGATCGTATCTCTGCGAACAACCATGATGTAATCCGCGCTCTCAGCTACCGGGAAAATACTCCAGTGCCACGTTCCTGTGTGGAGGTTCACACCTCGGGTTCCATCAAGTATGAATGCCCTGATGCTCTCGGGATCCGGCCTGTCACCCTGATTGGGAGGTGCAAGGGCAAAGATGCAGGTCTGATTCGTCAAAGGTATGAAGGTCTGGCTGGCCTTCATGTGCCGTTCCATTTCCTCCACAACGAATGCACGTCGGTACACTCTCAGGTAGGCCAGTTCCATGGGGTCACCTGAGAACTCGAGTTTCGCAATCTTGTCCCAGTACTGGTAGATTGGATAATCCTGCTCGGGCTTCCACGTACCCTTCTCCAGAACATCCCCGAAAGGCGCGAATCGCTCCTCGGTCAACAGCTCCGCCTTAACCGTCCTCTTCAATGGGATCAAGCCCCCTTCGTACTAGTGGTATTTCTCGCAATCAAACGAATGTCCTTTAGCTCCTACCCCGTCCGTAGTTATCTCAAGGCAGTGTACCGTGAGGCCTGTGTTCATCTGCTGCCATAGTTCGAGATTGCCCCTCTCCTATGCGTCATCGCAGTCCATCTGCCTCTGCACCTGGTATTGGTGTCTGTTCTGTTTGACCACCCAGCCTTCGGGGGCAGCGCTGAGAGGCCTCCGTCAGAAGGGATCAATGGCGAATGTATTTCCTGATGCCAAAGGGCAGGACTGCACCTCGACGATCGCGAATACGCTCATAGAAGCGAACACCTCGAACCGGGGAGAACGGGGGCCACACGTGTTCGGAAAACGGCACCGGCATCTCTCTTTCGCCATGGCTATCGCTACGGCATGGATGTGGGGGTTGCCTCTTTTTGGTGTGCTGCAAGCGCCGCTCTATTTTACGCCTGAGACCGCCTCAGTTTTCAGTTTCTATTTTCTTGTGGGAAACGTGCTGGGCTACTGCGCATACGCCGCCATTTTTGCCCAGGACAAGCAGGCAACGCTGGCAGTCGTCAGCCCATTGATCAACGCAGTTCTCATGATCCTTCTTCTCTTATACAGCAGAGTGGGACCCACCGCCCTGCCCCTGGCACCGGTCTTGGCCCTCATGATGGGGATTTTCTCAGCTGCCCTCACCTTGTTGTGGGCGACCACGGTCTCGGAGAGGCCCCCTGACAAAAGGGGACGATACGTCGCCGCAATGCTTCTGTTTGCCTCACTGATCCATTCGGTGATCCTTGCCGCTGCCCATCTCTCCCCAGAATCCGCATACCTACTCACTGCGATTCTTATGGGCGGCTGCTGGCGGCTTGCTCACTCCGGCACACTCGACCATCAGCATGCAGAGGACACGATGAGAGAACCGAGCAATCGCCGACGCCTTCGCCTCTATACTTTCTGGCTTCTGTTTGCCTGCCTTCTCACCGCCTATTACTCCCTTTCATGGCTGAGCCACCTGAGCATCTTCGCAACAGCACCTCAGGTCGGCGGCCTCGCTCCGATCGTGGCCGGCCTG
>PXCI01000304.1 GCA_003566675.1 Clostridia bacterium | reverse complement strand
TGGGCGAGGTCTCATGTCGAGGCGGCTGTATTGGATGGGTTGGTCTCAGGAGATGGGAACGCCTCCTTCAGACCCCATGCTGCCGTGACCAGGGCCGAGGGCGCAGTGATGATCTCAAGGGCGCTGGGGCTGGCCCCCCTGGGTGGTGGCCCCCAGTTTGTCGATGTAGGCCAGATCCCCGACTGGGCAGCTGGACATGTCGCTGCGCTGTGCGATCTGGATATCGTCATGGGCATGCCAGGGAACCTATTTGCCCCGCACCGGGAGACGACGAGGGCAGAGGCAGCTGCGTTTTTATCGAGGTACCTGGAGGAGCGCTGAAGGCGATAGCAATGTGCCCAGCTGACGGTTGTGCTGGCCCCGGGGATCCTTGCCGGGGCCAGTGCGTTCAAATCATCTTCCGCTTCACAGCAGGCAGCAGGTCGAACCGGTCAGCGTCCCGTCGGGCCTGCTCCTGCTGAATGCTTTTAACTGCAGACCTCTGATTGCAAAGGGAATCTCAGTGCTCCATGGATCTGTGTGCTCGCAAACTCCAACCCTGCACTCGCAGGCAGCGACCGCAGGAAACCAGCAAATACTGGTTCCTATCCCAGTCACTTGAGAAGAGGACACCTGCAGCGGGAACACTCATCTCCTTCCATGTTGTTCATGGTTGAACACGCAATACAGAGAATCTGGTGGTCTTGCGATTTATCGTATTTCTCGTAGAGGTCGAAACCCTTGTGGTGTCGCACCCTGTCCCCGATGTTGTAGTATGCGTAGGCGCCCGTCTCATTGCTGAAGGTGTGCTTATGAATCTTGCCGCTGTCCCGCCTGACCCGCATTTCATATTCTGTGTAGGGTGTGCCAGGGTCGTCTTCATGCTCATGCTTTGTGCGTTGATGACGCTTCTTGTCTGCGACCGTACCATCCCAGGTGGTGTCCCTGCCTTTCTTTACGCTCTGAAAGAGGAAAATCACGACGAACATGCCCCCGATGCCCATACCGTAGTAAAGGGAATCGGGCATATCAATGTCCCCGCTGATCGCACCGTAGATGGGAAAGCCAACAATCGCAATCGCGGCCAGGATCAGGGTGAAGATCGAGGATCCCCTCTTCATATTCTTTGAGTAGCTATCAAAAGCCGGTGATTGGATCTTTGGTGAATACCCCACGAGTTGAGCACCTTCCCTGTTGGCATTGCTTTCTGTCATATTGCTCCACCTCCGATACGTCTCGCACCCGGCAGCAGGAGACCTGCCCCCTGTGCGTATGGATTCACAGTTCTAAGCGTAAGGTAATAGGTCGCAAAATCCAACCGCGAAGGGATCTTCTTCCCGTCGGTCTTGCCCGTGCCTTCCTCAGCATTGCCCTGGCCTCACCAGGGAGGACCCAGTTCAGCTCCCTGCCAGGGGGCTGAGTTTCGACTCGCGCCGGGTCCAGGTACGCGATGAAACCGGATCGGCCTTCTTTGCATCCGTTAGAAACAAGAACTAGAATATATGCAGAACGAGCAGCTTCTGGGAGGAGATTCAACTGGGTGCTATCATCGTATTGGCGTTGTGGGTGCTGTCATGGATTGCGGTGTTCTGGGTTTACTCAGACGCCAGCGAGCGATACGAGTACGAGTCAAGCATCGGCTGCCTGTGGGCACTGGTGGTGCTGGCGCTGGGGCCCATTGCCTTTATTGCCTATCTGCTCGTTCGGCCTCCGAGGAGAATCGATGAGACAGCACCTTACGAGCCCTCCAGGGCTTCCAGGCAGGACATCAGTTCGACGAAGAACTGTCCAGAGTGTCATGCCGAAATCGCCTGGAACGCTCGATACTGCAGTTCGTGCCAGGCTGATCTGTCCCGCACAGGCCCTGGGCCGGCAAACAGGGAAGAAAATCTCCTGTGCCGGGGTTGTGGCAGGTGGAACGAGGGGGAAGCCCGGTACTGTAGCCAGTGTGGAGAAAGCCTCCGCTGACTGTGCCGAAAAGCCTACATACAGCTGGAAGAGATTTTTCCGGTGCGAGCCCATACCCTGATGAAGGTGTATGACCGGTAGGGCCTGCTGGACCCCTGTTGGATCATGAACTCTAACGGTCCCTATGGCTAACGTTCCTGGAGACATTCGAGGCGCTTGAATGACCCCGCTGTACGGCAGATGTCCGTTGAAACCGTGCTGTCGGTTCACGAACCCCGTAGCCATGAATGGAATCAGGGCTCTTCCTGCGCCCGTGGCCGCTATTTCTCAGTTTTGTGGGAGGATAAGCTGTCTTTATCGAGGAATGATGAATCAGGCATACACACAGAGAGAGGAGAGAAAGCATGGCGGATGATCGAGTCAAGGAGAGAATTCGCGATGAAGTGACTTGCCTGTCCGACGGATTGTGGGACATGGCCCTCGAGATGCACCGCGACCCGGAGATCGGGCACCAGGAGCACAAGGCTGCAGAACAGCTGGCCGACTTTCTCTGCGACAATGGTTTTGCCGTGGAGCGCGGCGTGGCCGGAATGCAGACCAGTTTCCGCGCCAGCTGGGGTGGGGGAGAGGGCCCGACGATTGCCATCCTGGCCGAGTATGATGCCCTGCCGGGCATGGGGCACGCATGCGGACACAACATCATCGGTACTGCTGGCATTGGGGCCGGGGTTGCCCTGAAACGGGCGCTTGAAGCTTCAGAGAGTGGACTCCAGGGAACGATACTGGTCCTCGGGACCCCTGCCGAGGAGGGTGCTGTTGATGACGCTGGGGGTAAGGTGCTCATGGTCGAGGAGGGGCTGTTCGATGACGTCGACTGCGCCATGATGATCCATCCCTCGACCGCCAACGGTTCGCGGTCAACCAGCCTGGCGCGGGAGGCGATGGAGATCACCTATCACGGCAAGGCCTCCCATGCTGCGGGTTCCCCGGACAAGGGCAGAAACGCCCTGGAGGCGGCCATGCTCACCTTCAACGCCTGGAATGCCCTGCGGCAGCATCTGACCGATGACGTTCGCATTCATGGTGTGATCACCGAGGGGGGCAAGGCGCCCAATATCGTGCCGGACTTTACCCAGATTCGGATGTATGTTCGGGCATCCGATGTGGACTATCTCGACGAGGTGGTGGAGAGGGTAAAGGACTGCGCGAGGGGTGCGGCCCTCGGAACCGGTTGCCAGGTTGAGTTCCGCACCACGGCCAACCGTTACGCCAATCTGGTGAGCAATGGGGCCCTGGCCGACGCTTACGTGGATAATTTTGAGCTCCTGGGAGAGAAGATCGACAACAGACCCAGAGCCGGTGGTGGATCGACGGACATGGGCAACGTGAGCCAGGTGGTTCCCTCGATCCATCCCTACGTGGCCATTGCCCCTTCCGGGGTGGCGGGGCACAGTACCGAGTTCCTGGAGGCCTCGGCCAGCGAGGAGGGGCGCAGGGGAATGGAGCTGGCAGCTGCGGCCCTGGCGATGACAGCCCTGGATTGTCTCACCGACCCCGCACTTCTCAGGGCGGCCATCGAGGAATTCGAGGCCCGGTAGCGTAGTTGGGACCGGGACCCACAGGCCTATTAGAGGTTATGGTGTGCAATACAGCACCAAGCAGGCCTGAGAGTCCAGAAAATGGGTTGCAGGGATCTACCGTGTGGCCGTCCACCCGACAGCAAACGGCAACACTTCTCGTCAAGGGAGCGTTTCCTGTCTCGTGAACAGCTCCTTAGCAACTTTGCGCGATCTCCACTGCAGTGCTGCCCATCTGCCAGAGCGAGCAGATGGGCAGTTACCGTTTGCGTTACCATCTTGTTTGGGCTAGAGGTTGTGGGATTCGTCTAATAGTTTTCAATTTCCTAGCGACTTCCCATGTTTGTAACAGAACTGCTATCAGTAGGACTTGGAACAGCCTGCCCAGTGTACCAAACACCGTGATGATCTGCTTTGTGGATGCTGGATGAAGAGTTGAAATGAGAAGGACAGGCACTCTGAAACAGATTGGATTGAGATCGAGACAGGGAAAGCGAGTTGGGTGGAGAAATATGTAAGGGAATCGATCACGGTGGTGAATAGGTGATGCTTATGGCGTTTAGGTATGAGAAGCATATGGAGCCTGTTGTTGCCGATTGCTGGGCCTGTGAAGGGGACGGTGCCTTACTCTACGCTTTTGAAGTACCGTTCAACAGCCATGTTGTGGATATGGTCATTGCTGGTGTTGACCCTGTTCAACTAGAGGAACTGAAGATGGATCGCTCTTTGTGCTTGTCTTTGTGCAATACAACTTCACTACAACTGGATATTTTGGGGATGTTCGTCAAGGATGCGCGTGTATCCGTGCACATGCTTCGGAAGCGAATTGGACGATCTAGCGACGATGTTCACAACAGGTTCCTGACACCTTTCCAAGAGCAGAATCTGGTGCGGC
>PXCI01000223.1 GCA_003566675.1 Clostridia bacterium | reverse complement strand
ATCGTGACCTTCATCATGAATCGGCGGATCTTCCTGGTCCTACTGGTCGCCGGCCTTGCGCTCGGGGTCGGCATCCCGGAGATTCGGACCCGGGTGTTCGTGATGTTCTCGGAGGACTACCTGGGAAAGAGCATGCTTGACGGCAGGCTGGGCCGCTGGCTGAGGGCCTACGATCATCTTCGCAACCGACCGCTGTTCGGCCTTGGTCCCGGCAACTACGGCGGCGCAGTTGCCGCCCGGGCCTTTGGCGTGTCCTATGTTGACAACTACTACGTCAAAACGGCCGCAGAGCTGGGCCTGGTCGGCCTGGGAACCTTCCTGGTGTGGCTAGGTGCTGTATTGGGCCGGGCATACGCCAGCTGGCAGAAGCTCGCGAACTCCCCGGACGGATACCTTCTGGGAGGGTTGTTCTGCGGCCTGCTGGCGGTTGCCCTGCACAACGGTGTGGAGAACATCTTCGAGGTACCTTACATGAACGCCTACTTCTGGTTCCTGGGCGGTATCCTCGCGGTTTATCCCAGCCTGGGGGAGGCCTCCACGGACGCAGACGAAGAGGTCATGGAGCCCCCACCCGGATTGCTGCCCCTCGAGCCTCTTCGGCTGGCCCGGACAGGGCTCTGGTTTCTGCTGGGCCTGTTCGTGATCCTGTTCTACCATCTCATCGTTGTCCCCGGCCTCCAGGATTACTCTCACTACGCGCTTCTGGGCTTCATTTCGGGCGCAGGGGTTGTGTACCTGCTCCCGGCATCTCGGCGTCGCAACGAGGTCACCTTTGCCCTTGCGGCCCTCCTGCTGGTGGAGGCGTTGAACAGCCTTTATTTGTGGCCCATCGCCGGTCGGGTTGCCGGTTCAGTCCTGGTCCTGATGGTGATCTCAGTGGTTGCGAGGTTCTATGGAAGGCTGAGGGTGTCGCAGCTCGCCGCCTGCGCCCTTGCGGCCATCCTGGTCGTTTCCCTGGCCACGGTGGACGAAATGCGGCTGTGGAGCAATCACTGGCTGGTGTGGGAGAGTCCCCGCCTGTATCGAGGGGATGTGTTCCCCTACTTCCCCCTCGGGACGGGAGATATCACGGGGGATGGCAGGGCGGAGATCGTGACTTGGGGCAATGTCGAGGAGTTTGTCACAGGTGATGAGCGGGGGCCGGTCGAGGTCCTTCAGCCCGAGGAGGTCCACCTGTATGTGTTTGCCCGGGAGGGCCGGGGTTTTGCCCGGCTCCAACCGGAGGACCTGACGACGGACCAGCTGGAGCGGGCCCATGACCTGGTTCGTGATCACTACCCGGGCTTCCCGTACTACCGGTTGACCCGGGAAGGGTTCTTGATCCCCACGATCTCCTCCGATGAACTGGTGGAGTCGGCCCTGAATTTTGGGGCGGTCACTGGGACGGTGATGGAGCTGAATCGTGAAGTGATCGAGGGACGGGCCGAACAGTACGGTGGGGCCGTCGATCAGGACGCTTTCCCCGAGGTTGGCCTGGATCACGTTCTGCTCTCAGGTGCGCAGTTGGAACTGGATCTGGGTGGTCAGACCCTCAGCTTTCCCACCGATGCATCCTACATTCTGGGCCCTGTGGCCCTGGACGGGGGGATGGCCCTGGCCGTCCTGGGGTCATCTTTAGAGCTGGTGCGGGTCGCGCCGGAGGGTTTGACCCTGAGTCACCGGTTATCGCCGGAACAGGTGCCCCACGTGGGGTTGTCCGAACTGCTCATTGCAGATGCTACCGGCGATGGCGCCGACGAGATCCTGCTCTCATCTCGTCACGGACCGGCCCAGATACTCCAGCCGGCGGCAGAGGGAACCTGGCAGCTCCTGTGGTCGGCTCGCCCCGGGGACGGCAGCTTCCGTTTCGAGACGGTGGTGCCCGGGGATCCCCCCCTGATCATCGCCCTGGATCCCAGCCGGGTTAGGGATCATCCCCTGAGGTATCTTTCGGGCTATCACCTGACGGATGAGGGACTGACGTCTGCCATGCGTACGATGACGACGCTGGTGGACGTCAGCATGGTTGATGTCACCGGTGACGGCGATCTTGAGATCGTGGGCGGGCGTTATGGGCTTCATCGGTTCTGGGTCCTCAGAAATCACCCCCTGCCCGTCAACGGGATCCTGTGGGTCCTGGCTGGCGCGGGCGTTGTCCTACTGGTCTGGCGCAGGCGGCGGGAGGTGTCGCTGTGAGATCCCCGACTCGCCTGCTGGTTGTGCTGTTGACCCTGCTTATCGCAGGGGGATGCGGGTATGTGTATCCTTCGGCTGTGCCCCCGGGGGAACTTGGATATGTCCCGGAGGAACAGCCGGGAGGGACTCCGATCTCGGCCGCCGAGTTTCTCGACCTTGTTGAGGATGCTTCCGCGCGTGGTCGTGAAGAGGGCAGATTCTGGTACACGGGCTGGGTGGCCAGTTTCGTGGGGAAGCAACAGATCAACAGCATGTACGATGGGACCGTTCATATCCCAGAGGGCTACGTGGCCAATGTCAGGATTGCAGGCAACCCGCTGCGGGTCTTCCGCTGGGAGGGCCAGCTGTTCATCGAGGAGAGGACGAGGTGGCGGCGGATCCCTGAAGCACGGGATGATCCCGATTACGATCCCTTCGGCGATTTCCCCGGGCTATTTGACGGGGCTTCGGATGTTCGGTTGGTCGGCCAGGAGGGAGTCCTGGGGCTTCCAAGCCATATCTACGAGGGACACCTCGATCTCGATGGCGTCGAGGACTTCCGGCTGTGGATAGCGGTGGATACCGGCCACCTGATGCAGTACCAGGTGAACCTGAGTTTTCTTCTCGGAGGGGTGGGACAGGCTCGCCAGGAGATTTTTTTCCGCTTCTATCGTCACGGGGATCCGGGCATGGAGCCCCTGGACCTGGACAAGATCGAGCAGTACCTGGAGGATCAGGCCCTGCGGGAAATGGATCCTTAGGTGGGAGGCGGGTCACACTCAGGTGCTTCACGGCGAGGCTCTGGGGATCATGGATGGTTCCCTTCTCGATCGATGTCCTCTGAGGTGGATAGGTACGTGTGGCCACATCCTTGCCCTGCTCTCCGGTGATCTAGTGTTCCAAAACAATCTCGCACAGCATTTGCATTCCGCAGTACCCGAGGTAGCCTGATCCAATGAAACACAAGGGACCTCGTCCTTTCCGTGGAGGATGTATTGAGTCGTTGCCACTGCCGAATACTCTGTCACGCTCAGATCTACGTATCTATACCAACAATGGGTTGCTCCTTGTCCGCGAGAAGGGGGGCGCGCCGTATTCGCCGGTGCAGTATTTTCTCTTTCAAGCGGGTTTGCCGGGGAATCTCAGAGATCGTCTTGGGCAGATAGGAGATTCAACAGGTGAGCCAGCTGTCCCGCCTGGTACCCGCGGTGGTATCTGTCCGGGATCTCAGTAGGAGAGAGGTGTAGGGATCCCTTCTTGTGATCTTCGTACAGCTGCAGCAGGTGAGTGCGGACGGTCGCCACGTCTCCGGGAGCTGCCAGGTAGGCTCTCCCGGTGGATTCGAGGATCTCCTGTGCCTCGCCACGGTGCTGGGTCCCTATTATTGGTTTTCCCAGGGCCAGGTACTCGTAGATTTTCCCGGGGATGTAGTCTCCCGCCCCCGGGGCGGAGTCACCCACCAGCATGAGCGCGCTGGCGCTGGCCATCAGTGACAGGGCATCGGTGTGGGGCAAGTGTCCGGGTGTGCTGACCACGTCCTTGAGGTTGAGATCCTCCACCAGCTGCTGGTTGTGGTAGTTGTCTGGGTAGTCGAAGATGCCGGCGAAGATCAGGCGTACCTCCCGACGAGGGATCCTACCTTCGTCGATCAGCTGGCTTGTCGCCCGCAGAAGGCTCTCCGGGCTGCGGCCGGGATAGAGTATGCCCGCGTAGGCTAAGGTGAAGGTGTCGTCGGGTTCTGCCTTACTCAAGTCCTCGTAATCGGAGGCATCGAAGCCGTTGTAGATCAGGCTTACGGGAGGGCTCTCGGAGAGATATCTACTTGCGAAAGCCTCGCAGAAGGCCCGGGTCACACAGGTCAGGTGATCGGCGGAGGTTACCACCCTTTGTTCCATGCGCTTCTCGCGCAGGCGCCGTCGCTCCGGGAGGTCGGAAAAATGCATGTTTCCCACCCAGGGGTCGCGGAAATCTGCAACCCACGGAATTCCGGTCTTTTTCTTCAGATTCAGCCCGACCAGGTGGTTGGTATTGGGTCCCGAGGTCGAAAAGAGGGCGTCGATGTTGTGCTCCCGAATGATGCGCATTCCCTCTGCCGTGGCTCGTTTGAGCCAGATCACCTGTTCATCGGGGACCAGGTAGGCATCGCGAAGGGTCTTCATCGCCTTCCGGAGATGGGTTCGCAGTCCGGAAGGGGCCGGGTCGCCCAGCTTGCTGGCGGGGCGGGTGCTCGAGCGGGCCCGGGAGAATGCCTTCTGTAGAAAGGGTGATTCGGGGGCACGATGAACCCGTGCTTCCCCGGGCAGGTCGTGCAGTAATCCGGGGTCCGAGGTCAGGGCAGGATCCTTCGGCTCGACGGTGAGCACGTGGGGGGTCCAGCCGAACCGGGGCAGGTGCTGGACCATTTTCAGCGCCCGCTGTACGCCTCCTCCGCCGGTGGGGGGGAAGAGGTAGCTGATGATCAGCACACTGCCTGCGTCTTCGCCAGCAGGGGCGCAGGGGGGCGATTCGGGGTTGGGCTTGGAATCCCTGTTTCCGGCCATCATCAGGTCGCCGCCTTCATATGCGCCACAGGGTGGCGCCAGTGAGGTTCCGGGGTATGGCGTTTCGGGTGTCCATGACAACGGGGCCTGGCGCCATCTGGACCACGACCCGGTTCCAGTCCAGGTTGTCAAAGGGTCGCTGGCGCGCAGCCAGGATCAGGGCATGGGCATCCGCCACGCATTCGTTGAGACTATCGACCCTCTGGGCTATGGGTTCGGGTGCGATGGGGTCGTAGACCCGGACGTCAGCTCCCCGGTCGGCCAGTTCGGCGATCAGCTCCAGGGCGGGGCTCCGCCGCGTATCGCTGGAGTAGTCCTTCATGGCCATCCCCAGAACGGCCACCTTGGCACCGGCAATATCTCGATTCTGCTCTCCCAGAAGATCCTGGAGCACCTCTGCGAGTTTCACGGGGACCCGGTCATTGATGGAACGGGCTAAAAAGGACAGGGACAGGTCGACACCCACCTGTTCTGCCGCCGGTGCCAGGTAGTAGAGGGCACTGGGGAGACAGTAGCCGCCCACCCCGGGGCCTGGGGTCAGGAGGTTCACGCGGTGGTGCGTATTGGCGATGCGGATCATTTCGTAGGTGTCGATTCCGGATTGTTCGGCGAACCGGGCGAGCTCCTGGACTACGGCGATGTTGATGTCACGCTGCATGTTCTCCAGGATCTTGGCTGTCTCCACGACCCGGATTTCGGTGGGGTGGATCTCCGCCTCGGTGACGACGCTGAGCAGCTGCATCCCGCGCTCCAGGCTCGCATCATCGATACCTCCCACCGCGAGGGGCATGTGGATGAATTCCTCGAAGGCCCGACCCTCGGCGATCCGTTCGGAGCTGTAAGCGAGGTGGAAGTCCTCGCCAGCCTGCAGGCCGCCCGATTCCAGGAGGGGACGGATTACATCTTCGGTGGTGCCGGGAACCACGGTGCTGCGGACCAGCACGAGGTCGCCTTTTTTCAGGACCCCGGCCAGGGAGCGGCAGGCGGATTCCAGGTGGCTCATATCGGGCTTTTCGCCGGTGATGGGAATTCCCACGGTGAGGATGTAGTTGTCTACCTGTGAAGGCCCCGCATAATCCGTCACCGCCCCGAAGGTGCCCAGGTCCAGCTGCTCCTGGAGGATCTGGTCGATATCCTGTCCGCGATGCGACTCCTGCAGCGGCGTGACCCCTCGGTTGATGTCACGGACCAGCGCCTCATCGATGTCGATCCCCACGACCTGGCATCCCTTCATGGCGTAGCTCAGGGCCAGGGGGAGCCCGATAAAGCCCAGGCCGATGACGGCCATCTTCGGAGATTGATGATCCATGTCGAAGTATCGCTCCATCCCGGTCGATCTGTCTCTGGTACAGGCCCCATTATAGCAAAAGGGGTCGTGTTGGGGTAGACAGGGCGGGTCGTCCTGCTGCGGAGGAGTCTTCGCCTTTGGTGAAGAAGTTAGTTAGGCATAGACTTTAGAAGTGGAGGTTGATCGTGCGAAATAGTGCCGTAATTCTTATACCCGCATACAACGAGGCTCCGAGGATTGAGGTTGTATTGAATACTGTGTGCCAGATGGAGGGTGACTATAGGATAGTCGTCATTGATGACGGTTCGGTTGATGACACTGCCGAAAAGGCTCTCCCTTTCCACGTGGAGGTGCTCAGGCACTCCGAGAACTTCGGCAAGGGTGCTGCATTGGAAACCGGCATCACCTATGTTGGAAAGGCAGATCGTTGGGTGTTTCTCGATGCTGACCTGATCAACCTGTCGTCGGTCCATGTTGACCTTCTTCTCGAGGCTCTCGATAACACGGGGGCGGGCATGGCTGTCGGGCGCTTCACCGAGGGGCGCAAGAACGTTGACTGGGCCCAGCGGTTCTTCTCCATATTGAACGGCCAGCGGGCTCTTCGCGGAGATGTGGTCGAGAGGTTGCCGGGTCTGACCTGGAGCCGCTTTGGCGTCGAGGTCTTTCTGAGCAGCTGGATCGAGCACAAGGAGCTTGGCATCGCCACCCCCATACTGAAGGGTCTGAATCATCACACCAAGGAGCAGAAGATGGGGTTCGTGAGGGGGGTTGGCGCCAGGCTGAGCATGTGGTCGGAGTGTCTCAGGTCATACAGGATATGGCGCAACTACGTGGCTGAACCGAGAATCACCGAGTTGGACCCGGAGCGGTGTGAGATTCTGCAGGGCCAGTGATGAGGGAGGGACGATGAAACAGAGGGATCAATACGCAGAACCCTTCAGGATCAAGATGGTGGAATCGATTCACCTGATCGGGCAGAAAGAGAGAGAGAAGAAGATCAGCGAGGCCGGGTTTAACGTGTTCAGCCTGGACGCCTCCGACGTCTACATCGATCTGCTGACCGACAGCGGCATGTCGGCGATGAGTGACAGGCAGTGGTCTGCCCTGATGGAGGGTGATGAGTCGTACGCGGGGTCCCGGTCCTACGGGCGCCTGCGGGACGCCGTGGAGGAGATCTTTGGATACCCCCACGTGGTGCCCACTCACCAGGGCAGGGCGGCAGAGAACATCCTGATGAGCATGCTGGTGGAGGAGGGGGACCGGGTCCTCGGGAACATGCACTTCGATACCACCGAGGGGCACATCCTGATGCGGAAGGCGGAGGCGGTCAACCTGGTGACCGAGGAGGGGTACCGCATTGCGTCCGATGACCCCTTCAAGGGCAACATCGACCTTGATCGTCTCGAGGAAGAGCTGCAGGCGAACTCGGACCGGGTGCCCTTTGTCCTGATGACGGTCACCTGCAACAACAACGGCGGCCAGCCGGTGTCGATGGAGAACATCAGGGGGGCCTCTGAACTGGCTCGTAAGTACGATGTGCCCTTTTTGTTCGACGCGGCCCGGTTCGCGGAGAACGCCTATTTCATCAGGGAGCGGGAACCCGGCTACAGTGACAGAGACGTCCGGGATATTGCCCGGGAAATGTTTCGCTTCGGAGACGGCTGCACCATGAGCGGAAAAAAGGATGGGCTGGTCAATATCGGTGGTTTCCTCGCTTTTGCCGATGAGCAGCATTTCCAGGAGGCCATCCAGTGGCAGATTCCCTTTGAGGGGTTTATCACCTACGGGGGGATGGCGGGAAGGGACCTGGAGGCCCTGGCCCGGGGTATCGTGGAGTCGACGGAAAAGAGCTATCTCGAGGATCGGCTCGGGCAGGTTCGCTACCTGGCCGACGCCCTGAGTCGGGCGGGCATACCGGTCATACTCCCTCCCGGGGGACACGGGGTCTTCATCAATGCCCTCGAGTTTTTCCCCCACATTCCCCAGGAGGAGTTTCCGGCCCAATCCCTGGTGGTGGAACTGTACCTGGAGGGCGGGGTGCGGGCCGTAGAGCTTGGTACCGGTGCCTTTGCCCAC
Source organism: Clostridia bacterium (assembly GCA_003566675.1). Lineage (GTDB taxonomy): Bacteria > Bacillota > Sulfobacillia > SLMV01 > SLMV01 > PWUC01. The sequence goes on along the minus strand of PXCI01000223.1, from coordinate 9,858 downwards.
ACCGACCCCGAGACGGGGGAGGTCCGGTACCCGCGGCTGGAGCTGGTTCGCCTGGCCATTCCGCGCCGGGTCTACACGGATAGGCACATGGACCGGGTGGCCGATGCCGTCATCGAGGTTCACAGGCGGAGGGACCAGGTGAGGGGCCTGGAGATCATCCACGAGGTCCCGGTACTGCGTCACTTCACCGCGCGATTTGCTCGACTGGACTGATGTGAGAGGGGAGATGCCCGTGCGCTACGAGTCCACGCCTGGATCAGCCCGGGTCGGGCTGCTCACTGCAGCTCTCCGGCTGCCGGGGTGTTCATCCCTCAAGGGCAAGCGATCGCGTCTCCGGCGTCTCCTCCGGGATCTGTATGATCTCAGGCTGAGTGCCTCCGAGGTGGGAATGCAGGACCGGACGGACTCGGCCGTGATCGCCTGCGCGGTGGTCTCGTCCGACTGGGCCCAGGCGGAGCGGCGGCTGGGCAGAGTGCAGGACCTCCTTTATGCACATCCGGATCTTGACGTGGTGGACAGCTGGACCGAGAGATTGGTCTAGGTGTCGACTCCGTTGCCTGGGATCTCAATGCCATGGGCTTTGCTTATGGCAGGTGAGAGTCTCTTGTTGTTGGCCAGGTTCACGGGATGCGATTGCTCTGGCGATGTGCCGCTACCGTCCCATGACGGTGCTGAACGGCTACGATCTTGCGGGCGATACTGTAGTGCAGGCTTGTGGTGTATTTTAATACTCAAGAGAGTTGGGGGGAATCCAAGATGATCTACATCGTCGGAGCTGGATTGGCATTGCTGCTGGGAGTGTTTACTATATCGGCTTACAATGGGCTGGTGACCCTCAGGCAGCGAGTTAAGAATGCCTGGGCCCAGGTTGACGTGCAGCTGAAGCGTCGATATGATCTCATACCCAACCTGGTCAACACCGTCAAAGGGTATGCTTCCCATGAAAGAGAGACCTTCGAGCAGATCACCCGGGCCCGATCCCAGGCCATGGGTGCCCAGACCGTGGACGAACAGGCCGGTGCGGAGAACATGCTTACCGGTGCCCTTAAGACCCTTTTCGCTGTTGCGGAAAACTACCCGGAGTTGAAGGCCGACGCGAACTTCCGCCAGCTCCAGGAAGAGCTCAGCAATACGGAAAGCAAGATCGCTTTCGCTCGCCAGTTCTACAACGACACGGTGCAGAAATACAACATCCGCACCCAGGTCTTTCCCTCCAACCTGGTCGCCGGCCTATTCGGGTTCACCGGGAAGGCGTATTTCAACGTTGAGGGAGCGGAGCGAGAGGCCGTGGAGGTCAGATTCTAGCGACGGTGTCGACTGCTGAGAGGAGGACCCATGACCCCCCGCCGAGCCGCTGTCCTGCTGATGATGTCCGTCGCCCTGGTCCTTGTCCTCGCCGCCGGTCCGGTTCATGCGCGCCAGTACAGTTTTCCCAGGTTGCAGATCGAGGCAGAGATCTTCCCCGACGGCTCCATGGAGGTGACCGAGCACCGGACGGCGCAGTTCTCGGGCACATTTTTTGGAATGAACCAGTGGATCTACACCCCGGGGCCAACGGAGATCGTCGATGTGTTCGTCTCCGAGGGCGATACCCTCTACCAGCTCACCCCGGAGGTGGAGGGACCCCCTGGGACCTTCTTCGTCGAGCAGCGGGCAGATTCGGTGTTTGTCGACTGGAGTTTTTTGATCACCGATGAGACCCGCACGTTCACCCTGAATTACCGCATGCTCAACGTGGTAACGGTCCACGAGGATGTCGCGGAGCTGAATCACCAGTTTGTCGGCGACGAGTGGGAGCGCGCCACGGACGAGGTTTCTGCCCGGCTGCTCCTGCCCGAGGGGGCAGAAGGGGACCAGATCAGGGCCTGGGGACACGGTCCCCTGCACGGGGAGGTCATCATCCAGGGACCAGAGGAGGTCCACTGGGAGATCCGTCCTTTGCCGGCGGAAACGTTCCTGGAGGGGCGGGTGGTCTTTCCGCCGCACCTGGTTCCCGAGGCTTCTGTCCGCTCCGGCGAGGAGGCCCTACCTCGAATCCTGGCCGAGGAAGAAGCCCTCGCGGGGGCGGCCAATCGACAGCGGGCCCTGGCCAGGATCGACTGGATCGCTGCACCTCTGATCTTGCTTGCCAGCCTGGGTGCCGTCCTGTGGTTCTGGTGGACCCACGGCAGGGAATTCAAGCCCTCCTTCACCGGCGACTATTACCGGGAACTACCTGCCGAGTATACCCCGGCAGAGCTGGGGGTCCTGTGGCGCTTTGGCAAGCCGGGACCCGAGGATCTCACGGCCACCATCATTGACCTGGCAAGGAAGGGTCACCTGAAACTCGAGGAGTCGGAGCGGGAGGAGCGCGGCTTGCTCCGTACCAGGCAGAGAACGGACTATCTCATCCAGAGATTAGAGAGGGATGGGGAGCTTGAGCCCCATGAAAGGGATCTGCTGGATCTTGTGTTTGAGCGCGCGGCGATGGGGAAGGATGAACTGAGCTTTTCGGACATCTCCTCGTATGCCAGGACGAACCCCCGGGCCTTCGCCCGATTCTGGGAGGGCTGGGAGGCCCAGCTCGCTGCAGTGGGTGAGGAGAGGGGCTTTTTCGACGCTTCCACCCGGACGGCGCAGGCGGTCGAGGTTGTGCTGGCCGTGTTATTGTTTGTCGTGGGGGTGCTGGCGTTTGTCTCCGGGTTTTTCCCCACGGGCATAGCCTCGGTGACGGGAGGGGTGGCCCTCGGGATCGGCGCGGCCGTTCTCCGTCGCAGGTCCAGGGAGGGCTTGGAAGACTTCACTCGGTGGCGGGCGTTCCGCCGCTTCCTGCTGCATTTCTCCGAGATGCAGCGTCACGAGGTGCCCTCCCTGGTCATCTGGGAACATTACCTGGTGTATGCGGTGACCCTTGGCGTGGCTGAGAAAGTTCTCAAGCAGCTGGAGATCGTCTACCCGAATCTGAGAGACGGCGACTATCGCTTCGGGATGGGCTGGTATGTCTTCGGTGCCGGTCCTGCTTCCGTGGTCCGGATGACGTCCGGGTTGGATAGCCTGGGCTCCAGCATGCAGCAGAGCCTGAGATCTGCGGTGGGGAGCAGGTCCTCCGGGGTCGGCGGCGGAGGCGGCTTCTCCGGGGGAGGCGGAATGGGAACCGGAGGCGGTGGAGGAGGCGTGAGGTAGTTATTGCTGTTTTAAAGGGAGCGGCGGGGTGTGCTCGCCGCTTAGATCCTTCCGCGTCTCGCGAGCCGTGCGGAGAGCCTGTGCGCCCTCGCGATGACCCACGAGGCTGCTGCCTCTGCCCCCGGCGTGTTATGATCACGGGAGAGTGATTGTGTTAAGTCGAGGGGAGAGGCCATCGTGAGGCAAATTACCATCCGTCGTCGCAAACTCCTGGTACTGGTTTTCGTGGTTGCCTTGGCGATCGCCCTCGTTGCTTGCCAGCTTCGCCAGGCACCCGAAACACCTGGTGACATCTCAGAGCCAGAACCTCCAGAGCCCGAGGTCGCGGAGATTGTAGAGCCCGAGCCAGTCCCCGAACCGCCTCCCAAACCGCTCTCTCCGGTCCTTCGGTGGTATCCTCGAAAGATCTATCTCGGCGATTATTTCGTCCTGCAGCTGGAGAATGTTACCGCTGAGGACACCATCCGTTCAACCCTTGATCCACCGGCCCAATTCTTCCCGCACGATGGCGGTCAGAAGGCCCTGGTCCCGCTCAGCTACTGGGCGACCGGCGATTCCCTGGTCTTCCAAGTGATGGTGGAACGAAGGGGAGAGACGATTCTCGACAGGGAGGTCCGGATCGTCATCGGCGACAAGGAGTTTGACACCCAGCGTTTGTATGTCACGCAGGAGCAGAGTGCCATGCGTACCGATGACCTGTGGGCGAAGGACTGGGTCCACATATCAAAGGCCCGGGTTGACAGTCACGATGAACCCCTGTGGGAGGGCAACTTCCTCATGCCAGTAGAGGGGCGCATCAGCACGGAGTTCGGCGAGATCCGCTACATCAATGATGTCCCGTCGGGACGGCACTCGGGGCTGGACATCGCGGCCCCCACTGGAACCCCCATCGTGGCGGGCAACTCCGGCATCGTGACCCTGTCCATGGAGCTGAATGTCACGGGCAACACCGTGATCATCGACCACGGCCTCAACCTGTTCGGTACCTACTATCACCTGGATCAGCTGGGAGTCGAAGCTGGAGACTGGGTGGACAGGGGAGATGTGATCGGGACCGTCGGATCAACGGGATTCAGCACCGGGCCCCACCTGCACTGGACCATGGGCATCGGACACACGCCCATCAGTCCCTGGCTCCTGGTGGACGAGGATCCCCTGGCCCTTTTCAGTTTCTTTGACACCCCAGATGAGGCCCCAGAGGGCCCCCTCAGATAATGGGTCTTTGCCCTTCAACCCTGTGAAGGGGAGGTTGATCTCCTCCGGGGCACCAGGAGGCAATTGCACAGGTGGAACATTCCCGAACAAGGTCACGTCCATCCCAGGTGGTGGATCTTTTAGGGCTTGCACCTGGGCGCGAGGTGCCAGATTAACCAGATGCGAGGTGGGAACGTGAAGAAGAGCCACAAGATATTCATCGCTATAGCATTGATCGGGTTGGTCCTGCTGGCGGGCAAGATGGTCAGGGACCATAGGGCCTACGTCCGCGATCTGGAGGACTTCCGGGTCCGGGAACTCCACGAGTGGATCATTCAACAGAGGGGTTCAGCCTACAGCCTGGACCGGGCAGTGGCCGAGATCCTCGTGTCCTACGATGGCGACCATCGGGAGGCCGCCCTCGAGGACGCATTGCAGCGGGCCCAACGGGCGCAGGAGAACCTGTGGGGAGGGCGAGCCCCAACGACCGGGATGTTGATGGCCGTCGATCGCGGAGGATTTCGCCATGCCTACGAATCTGCAGCCGCTTATCTACGTTATCTCCTTGAACGGGAGGTCGACGGCGGCCTGAACGCGGTCCAGGTCCAGAACCTGGAGTTGATCCGCAGCTACGCCTCCCTGTTCCGCAATGGCTTTGATGAGCTGATGTCCCATGTGCAGTATGAAGAGACCAATTTCTACCGGCTTCATCGATGGAGCCGGGTTCGGCAGGATGAGGCGATGATTGCCGTTCTAAATGATATGGGCCAGCAGCTCCGCCTCCTGGATGGTGTGGGGGCAGATGATCGAGATTTTAGCGCTTTCGTCGATGAGCTCCGTTCATCTTCCCCATCGTACCTAGACTATGGGGTCGGGAACAGCGGTGAGAGGGGATACAGCCAGGAGGAGATGCTCGAGCAGGCGAAGCGCTTTGCCAGGACCATCATGAGGGGTGAACCTGAGGTGGCAGCTGAGAGGGCGGTGCCCTCGACGGGCAGAACCGATTATGCGGTCGTCGGTGAGGGGTATTGCTCCAGCATGGGCGATCATGCGACGTTCGGGATCCAGGATTCGGAGACCGGCTGGAGCTACGACATCTCCGTCACCGCCACCGGAGGACATGTCTTTGTCGTGAAGGTCAACGAGAGCGTTTCTGAAATCGGGTCCCGGGAGGCGACCCTGGAGCTGGCAGAGACGCTCCTGGCCAGGTGGGCTGAGTTTGAAGGGGTTTCCCTGGAGGAGATGTTAATATTTGACAGGGAGCAGGGTGTTCGCACGGCCCATGCCGTGGTGATCGACGACGTCCTCTTCCCCGAGCACGTGGTGTGGACGGTGATCCCCCTTGATGGATCCCACTCTGCCATCGAGGTCAACGCTGACCGGTATTTTGCCCTGTATGGTCACCCGCAGGTGCCCGAGCCCGGGATCACCGCTGCAGAGGCCATCTCGCTGCTCAGTCCTGCGCTGGCCCCGGCGGGTGAGGTTCGGTTGGAGTTTCGAGGTGACAGGCTCCTGTATGCTATTCCGGTGACCGGGGTGGACAGGGTGCACAAGGTGTACGTCAATGCTATGAGCGGCCAGTATGAACGGATGGAGTATGAGTATAGGAGAGTTGAAGATGGGGATGTCCGCCTTCCATAGTAGGGAGGCAGACTGGGTAGCGCCGCAACCGTCAACCGGATGCCCTGCCGTAGCAAACTCCTGGATCACCATTTAGCCGATCATCCGAAGCGGGATGGTCGGTTTTCTGGTGGTCACCTCACCAGGAAGGGGATAGGATCCACCGATAGGTGACTGATCTTTGCTCCAGTTCTCGTGTTTATGGGGTTCGATCAACGGATATCCCGGTCGTCACAGGCGGGTTTAACATGCGTAACATAGACTGCTCGGACATCGATCGAATCTCAGATGATATTCGCCTGGAAACGGAGGGACCTATCAATGATTCTTATCCTCGTTACCAGTGCCGAAAATCCAGGTAGCCTTGTCAGGGAGGTTGTGAAGCACATCCAGGCCGCGGGTGAAGAATACCTTCTTGCGACGGTGCCCTCCCTGTTCTTGCGCTATGAGAACTCGGGTCGGACAAGGATTCTTCATCATCGATGGGGCATGATTGAACCGGATGTCGTCTTTCATTGGGTGGGGGGTGGGCTGGTCTACAGCGCCCTGGATGCCCTGGAACCTAGTGGTTTCCGCCTGATCAACCCGGTCAAAACCTGGCGCATCGGTCGAGACAAATCCATGCAACTGGCCGTTTTTGAACGGGAGGGGATCCCACATCCATGGACACTATTTTCCCAGGATACCGGATGGAGAGGGATGGCAGATCACCTGCAATGGGATGGTCGAGAGTATGTCCTCAAACCACGTAACGCTGGCCGGGGCATAGACGTGCAGAAGATCCATAATGAAAGAATCGGGGAAACACGGTACTTGAACACGCCTCGCTACCAGCAGGGGGTCCTCGTGCAGGAGTACCTGGATCACGCACCCAAGGTACGTCATCATTTTCGGGTCAACGTGGTCGGCGGTGAGGCTGTAAAGGGCACTGAGATACGTGCTTCGGGTGGCAACTGGTTAACGAATCAGGCTCAGGGAGGAGAGTCGGTGGACTCCGATTCTGCGATTGAGGATGTACCTGGGGATGTCATGCGCCTGGCGTTGAGGGCCACCGCAGCTATTGGCGCTGACTACTCGGGTGTTGATGTGATCGAGGGCTCGGAAGGTGCTTTCTACGTCCTTGAAACCAATGAGTTTCCTGGCTTCCGCAGGACAACGGCACGGTTCCTGAGCAGGTATATCATCAAGGCTGCCAGGAAGAATCGGCTGGACCAGACATGAGCGAACACCCGAGTTCGACCCTTCATAGAGGCGCCATGGTCCGGCCACAGACTGCGGCGATCGGGTAGCATGGCAGACTTGTTGATGGACTCTCCGGACCTTCGGTGGCTGGATGCCTGGGACGTTGAGTCGTTGCGTACCGACTCCTCGATCCTGCCTCTCTCCAGGACCCTTCGCATGGTGTGCAGCCAAACGTGAGCCGTGGGAGGCCTTTGACCCGAGTATGACAGGGGCTTCTATCCTTCAACCTGGTACCCCGCCATCAGATGTCACAACTGACTCCAACATTTGCGAAGGAATTCGGAAGATGGAATCGAAAGGCTATGTGCGGCTTGGCATCGCTGACCGGGGTGTCGTGGAGAAGGGGATGAGGACGGACCTGGCGATTTGGTCACCGACAGGGATCGAGGAGCGGGCCAGCATTGGCGCCCCCTTCACCTATGCTACAGGCGTACAGTGGGTCTTCGTCAACGGCAAGCCGGTGGTGGCTGAGGGTGCTGTGACGGGCGAAGGACCTGGAGCTTCATCCGCAAAAGATGAACAACTGCGAATCCGCGGGTCATGCTTGCCACCCGTCCGCAATGCGTTGTATTTCACGGGAGGAGGAGATGGAAGATGTGCCAGAAGCGAGAGGGTTACGTCCCCGTCACCGGAGGACGGGTGTGGTACAGGATGGTGGGGACCGAAAGCGAGGGAACTCCCCTCCTCATGCTGCACGGAGGGCCGGGATTCAGCCACGACTACCTGGCGTCCCTCGAGGAGATGTCCGACGAGCGTCCTGTGGTGTTCTACGATCAGCTCGGTTCGGGACGATCGGATCGGCCTGCAGATGAGTCCCTTTGGACCCTGCAGCGATTTGTCGAGGAGCTGGGGCAGGTGCGAGAGGCCCTGGGTCTGGATCGTGTTCACATTCTCGGTTCCTCCTGGGGTTCTATGCTTGCAACCGAGTACATGCTGAGCCGACCCCGGGGAGTGGTGAGCCTGGTGTTTGCCGGACCGGCTTTGAGTGCTCCGCGGTGGGAAGAGGATGTGCGGGGGCTGCTCTCGGGTCTTTCGGAGGAGAGTCGTCGCATCATACTCGAGTGCGAGGAGGCCGAGGATTACGACTCTGAAGATTATGAAAGGGCGGTCATGGAGTTCACCCAGAAGCACGTGTGCCGGGTGTCTCCGTGGCCTGACTACGTGCAGAGCAGCTTTGAAACAGTGAACGAGGACGTCTATAGGCAGATGTGGGGACCGAGTGAGTTCACGGTCACGGGGACGCTAAGGCACTTTGATCGAGTTGACCAACTCCGGCGCATTCGAGTCCCGGTTCTCTTCATCTGCGGACGCTATGATGAGGCCACGCCGGCCACCACCGAATACTACCACCGCAACTTACCCGGTTCCGAGTTTCACGTTGTCGAGGACGCCTCGCACATGCAGCATGTGGAGCAGCCGGAGGAGTTCATGGGCCGCGTGGGGGACTTCCTGCGGCGGGCGGAGGAGGATTTCGGATAGGGGGGCGTTGATGCAGTCGAATTCTGTTGCTGGGCAGATCCAACCAGGGGAAGACTCTGGGATTCGGACGGAGGTTGAAGAAGTGAAAGCTGACCTGATTTTCACCGGAGGTACGGTAATCACGGTCAATGAAACCGATGATATTGCCACAGCCTGTGCCCTCAGGGGAGATCGGATCGTATACGTCGGCGATGATGAGGGAGCCCTGGAACTGCGCGGGAGCGACACGAGGAGGGTCTGCCTGGAGGGGCGCACCCTGTTGCCCGGATTTATCGAGGCCCACTGTCACATCATGGGGTGGGGGAGCAGCATTTCCGGCCTCGATCTGAAGTCCGCCGAGTCCATGGACGAGATCAAGACCCTGGTGGCGGACAGGGCGCACGGCCTGGCCCCGGGAAGCTGGATCAGGGGACGGGGCTACAACCAGCTGAACCTGGCCGAGAAGAGGCATCCCACCCGCTGGGATCTGGACGAGGTGGCACCCGATCACCCCGTCTGGCTGACCCGGTGTTGCGGACACATTCTGGTTGCCAATTCTGCCGCTCTGAACCTGGCCGGCCTCGAGGATTCCAGCGTTGACCCTCCTGGTGGGGTCATGGACCGGGATGCTGAGGGCCGGCTGACGGGTGTTCTCCGGGAGACGGCCAAGGATCCTGTTTCAGAGGTGGGATCCCTGCCCCCTTCTGAGCTGCGAAAGCACTACCTGGCGGGTTGTGCGGATCTGCTCAGGTGGGGGATCACCAGTGCCCACGATATGGGGAGGTCGGTGACGGTCCGGGAGCTCATGGGATGGCACCGGGAAGAGAAGGTTCCCCTGCGTGTATTTGCCACTGTCTCCCATACGGTGGATGCCGACCAGTGGCCCGACCTCGGTGGCGATATCTACTTCCTGCAGGGCGATCGCCGCTTTCGGATCGGGCACATGAAGGTCTTCGCGGATGGCTCGTCCAGTGGGCCCACGGCGGCCACACGCGAGCCCTATGCCTGCGATCCCGACGATTATGGCGTGGTGGTCACATCGGGGGAGGAAATCACCTCCTCGTACGTCACCGCAAACCGCCTGGGTTTTTCCGTGACGGCCCATGCCGTGGGTGACTTGGGCATACAGCTGGTCCTGGATGGGCAGGAGGTGGCCATGAGGGACCGTCCAAGGAGAGGTCT
>PXCI01000004.1 GCA_003566675.1 Clostridia bacterium | reverse complement strand
GCGGTAATGGTTGAATTGCCTGACCATACCCGCGTATCCGTCGTCCGGTCCCATATGAGAGTTCCTGGTGACGATGAAGCCTTTGAAATCAACCCTCCCGAGCTTGTCCTGGGCCGCGAGAAAGGCAAAGTCCATCGCGTCGAAATAAAGGTCGTTATCATAGATCACCCGGTTGGTCGGATTGTCCGCGCGAATACCGTCGATCTGCAGACCATTGTGTGTTATGCGAAAGCCTGGGCCCCACTCATTGTCCGCCTTGTCCGCCGCGGCGAAACCCGGCAGCAGGCTGGCGATGAGACCACAAGCCATCAAGACTGCGGCCGTCTGGCGAATAAACTGAACTTGGTTTGACATGGTAATTCTCCTTGTGTGTTGTTGCGTGCACATGGTTCGTGTCATTGTGTGTATCGTAATGCTTCTTTTGGCGGCGCGCTCAGTTTCTTGGGCGCTGCCTTTACTCAGCGCTGATCACCACGGCCCAGTCCTCATCGCCGGGCGCGGTCAAGGTGGCGTCCCCGCCGCCGGCCACAGTGTCCTCGTGGCCCCACTCGCCGGCGATAATATCAAGCCAGCGCATCTGGAAGTCGCCTTCCGCCGCGGACAAGTCCAGCGTTACCGAGCCGCCATCCGGGAAATAGACCGCGTACTGTTTGCCGGGCTCGGCCAGGCAGTACGCTTCGTTAGACGAACGGTCGCTGAGCAGGTCATTTCTTGCCTCACAAACAAAGATGTTCATCGCGTCGGTCAACATGCGTAAACTGCGGATCGTAGTCTGGGCAGGCGGGCTTAGGCCGAAACCCCACACACTCGACGCCTCGAAATCACCGTCCTTGATGCTCTCTCTCATCCAATCACTCGGCAGCGGACGATGAAAGCGAGCGCTTGCACAGCCGGCGAAGAGACTCACACATATTTTCCTTAGGCCCGCGTCCCCTCGAGTCCCGTTGTATATCTTGGTTTGGTTCATAGGGCGGGGCTGTTTCGCAATGCGTTTGCGAACGCTCAGGATTCTGTCATAACGCCACTGATCGTCTCGATCGGCGCTATGCGCCGAGACCTGCGAGATATCCACGAACGTGTAGCGATCCGGGCGATCGTAGATGTGTATATTGTCCGGTTCCTGAATGGTGATGTCCCAGCGCATGTCCGTGACGTGGACCTCAACGCCCTTTGCCTGAGCCCGCTCGCGCACGTAATCTACCCAGTAGTCACCCCACTCGTTGCTCACTTGCGTCTCGTTGTTCATGCAGTACAGCACGTGCGGATAGGCCAGTGAATATGACAGAAGCTTGTCCACGAAGGCCTGCTGATAGCGCAGCACCAGTGTGTTGTTGTTCATTTCAGGAACTGTGTGGAAAAACGGGTGCGTTGAAGGTTCCGATAAAGTGAACTGTGTAGGCAGGCCGGATTCCCCAGCGGTGTAGGTGATGTTGTTGGCGGGATTGAAGGGATGGATAGGCCAACGGTTCTCTGCATTGGAATAATCGTGAGTGGCCCAAATCTCGATCTGGACGATGATGTCCCGCTGGTGGGTCAGCTTCAGAAAGTTATCGAACCGCTCCCAAAACTCCTCGTCCCATTGGTTCAGATCGTACTTGCCGTCGCTTCGCTTGGCAAAGGGGTACACGTTCCCCGCATCACGGCTGCTCATCGTGTTGCGGACGTAGTTGCCTCCGCTGGCGGTGAGCAGGTCGAGATGTTCCTCGAGGCCGTTGGGGTGGTTGAACAGGTTGTCCTGCCAGCTTCCGCCCAGCAGCAGGACCGGCTGGCCCTTGTATTGCCAATAGAACGGGTTTTCCCCGTACGGCCGGATGCGATCGGCGTCATCGGCGCGGGCCAAAGCCCCAACACTGATCATTGCCAGGGTGAAGATTACCATCTGCCAAATGCCAAGGGCTCGGCGGTTCTTACGAACCATGTGAGTCTTCATTTCTTTCACCTTTCATCAATTGTTCTCGATCCGTGTAAGATCGCCGCTCCTGTCAACCGTGAACGAGTCTCCATCACCTTCATGGGATCCACCTCCTGTTTTTGCCTGGGAGGGGCCCCACATAAAAAGCGCGAGTAATTCGTCCTGAAGAATGGGGGCGTATATGTTGCTCATGTGCTCGCCCCAGCCCCTCTGCGGTCATTCCATCGCCACCAGAAGCAGCCCCTATTGTCCCCGCTTTTCTCCTGGGAGGTCCGGAGGTTTTGAAGCACTTTCGTCGTGTTGATTTTCCCGAGCACCGAATCCGGCCCTGCCGCCGCCAGCATCCAGGACTGGTCTCTCATTTCGGGGTGGATCCCCCCATATTTATGGATCTTCACGCCAGTCGTTGGTATATTTGGAAGGCACCTCCTGTGAGGGGGATATTTGGTAAACAAACCGAATTCGGTTTGACATGGTAATCCCTTTCTTTGAGATTACTCGAATCTTTGGAAGGAACCGTTCTCTGCCAACTCATCCAAGTTGGGCGTTTTAATCTCGCCACCCTAACATCCCAGGTCCGAGTAGCCCGGATCATCGGCCATGATGAGCACGATGTTGGGGCGATCGCGGCCTTCGGCGTTAGCAGGGAAGATCGCCGCCAGGATCGCAATGATCGCGATGACCGTCAACCACTCGATCCGTGCAACTCCCCCCCAATCGTCTCGAGACGCTTGGATCGTGCCATAGCTTTTCCTCGTCAACCCTCGTTTCAGAGTCTGTAGCCGTCCTGGGATCTCCGGAGTGCCCCGAGAATGTCTCCCCGGAATCGTACGTCCAGCGTAACACGTTGGAGTCTGGTTGCACTTTAGGCGAACTTCGTCGCCTCGGTGCCGCCGACCTGACCAGCCCGCGTACGAACAACCGTTGCACGTTATCGTGAAATGTACCAGGCTTGATTGTACCTGTGCAGGAAGCCCTGTCAAGCAAAGATTTACTGACGTATTCAATTATATTCAGTTGCCATCAGCGGTTCATTTTTAAAGGTGTTCTGACGATAACTGAGATTCTTTGGTCTAAATCAACCGCAGGCGGTTGACTATTTCACTAAAACAAGCTATTTTTTAGTAAAACGAACGCCTATGGAGTCGAAATGGCAACAAAAATGAAAGATGTCGCTCGTAAAGCAGGGGTATCTACCGCGACGGTTTCGCTTGTGTTCAACCGCAAGCCTGGCGTGGGGAGGGATACCCGAGAGCGGGTGCTGAGGGTGGCCAGGGATCTGGATTATCGAAGGACCCTTCCGAATGGGGGTGACATCTCCAAGGGCAGGACTGTACGGTTCCTCAAGATCTCGCGCCACGGCCACACGGTGAACCGAGACCACGACAGCTTCATCGCGGACTATATCGCCGGCCTCGACCAGCAGGCGCGTCTCTCGATGTGGACGGTCGAGGTCAACATGTTCGCCAATGTCAGGGCCGAGGAGACGGTGCAGTTTCTGTCAACGGTCTCGGCCAATGGTGCGATTGTACTTGGCACCGAATTGGGTGTCGACGAGGTAGGCGCATTCGGGAAAACCGCGATCCCGGTCGTGATTCTCGACACCTACTACGGCCATCTGCCGCTGGACTTCGTCGACATGAACAATGAGGCGGCTGCGTTCACGGCCATCTCGCATTTCGTCGCGCATGGACACCGCGAGATCGGATTCGTCAAGGGTGATGTGGAAGTGGCCAATTTCCGTCTGCGTGAACAGGGCTTTGTCGATGCGATGAGGCACCTCGGGCTCCAGGTGAACGCCGAGAGCATCGTGCCTGTCGATGCGACGTTCGATGGCGCGTACCGGGACATGGCGAAGTACCTGGCAGGCGGCGCCAAACTCCCTGCGGCGCTGTTCATCTCGAACGACATCATGGCCTACGACGCCATGAAGGCCATGAAGGAGGCCGGTATCCGCGTGCCCGACGATGTCTCGGTGATCGGGTTCGACGATCTCCCGCTGAGCGCGAGGATGGAAACGCCTCTCACGACCATCTCCGTATCGAAACGCGACATGGGAAGGAGAGCCTTCGACATGCTGGCCGCGCGCATCGCCGAAGGACGTGACCGTCCGGCAGAGAAGGTCCTCATCGACGGCGCACTCATCGTACGCGACAGCGTGCGAGCGAAATGAGGTTGTCAGTGCCTGTCCGAAAAGGGATCTGACCTGGCGTGTTCAATTTGTGCTTGTCAAGGCCAATTGGTTTAATCCCGTTTTTGTCCCTGTTTCCCGGCATGCTGCGGCTCCCGAATCCTCGCCGCTTGCCGGCGAGATCGTTAGGCAATGCCACTCTGATAAAGTGACCCGGCGGTGCTTCTTTCTAGGTGGCCAGGCGTTGTGCAGCTGGGTGTGATTGCAGAGGGGGGACGGGTGAGTGGCGGGGAGACGTGGTCGCGACGCGCGGGTGACGAGGGGTTGTTTGCTTGG
>PXCI01000337.1 GCA_003566675.1 Clostridia bacterium | reverse complement strand
CTTCGGAGGTGGCCTGGCTCTAGAATTGTATCATCGGCATCCCGGCATTCCCCGAAGTCTAATCCTGGCTTCGGCCTACGCTGGAGGTGCCGGATCCTTGCCGCCAGAGGAGCTGGAAGCGCGGCTCCAGGAGATCCTCAGGCTTTCACGCGCTGCGCCGGAGCAAGTCGTGGAGACCCTGATCCCGACCATGTTCACCTCGTCCGTTCCGGAAGGCGTTGTGGAGGAGCTGGCGTGCATCATGGATCCACATAGTGATGGATAATGTGCCAAACCCTCGTATCATGCTCGCTAATGATGGCAGCAATCGCTGCCACCGGCATCTTCCTGGCCAGGGTCATCACCAGGGCCTCAAAGAGGAGAGTAAAGCCGCTGCCGGGCCGGGCCCAGGGCACCTCTACCTTCCTGACTCCGCACTCCAGGGCGCACTCGACCCTCGGCACACGAGCATGCAGATAAGCTTGATGCTGAAAGAAATCAAGATGGCGCCACGTATGAACAGACGGTATCGTAGGGCTTTGCTCCTGGCTCATGGCATTGGGGACAAGGGAAAGTGCTGCCTCAAGGAAAGTCAATATGGATGTCCAAACGCTTCTTCTCAGCGCAGAACTCAATGCCCGCCACTTGCCATGGTGACGACAACCCCAGTGCCTCCTTGAATAGCCTGTCTTGTCTCATTTCAACACCCCTCTGCCACCCGTCAAGGGTAAGATTGATACTCATTGTAAATCATTTCCCACGTGACAGCGAGGAACCATAAAAATGGGATTGCAGGTCCCGGAATATGCCTTCGTGGGCATTTTTTCACCGCGGGCATGGTGGCGAGCTTCATCCGTGGTGAGACACTTTCGAGTATAGGCCACCCGGTTTAGGGGATGAACCTGGGAGGGAGATCCGGACCTAAGAAATGGGCACCACCTGGGAATCATACGGTGCTGAAGCGCCATTGGGATGATCCCCATGAGGAGACCCCCCTCCACTGGATCCCATTGACTACCCAGCTCATGCTTCCTTGATCAGATCGTCCATGCCATATAGCCCCGGATCACGACTCATCACAAACTCTGCTGCCTTTAGAGCGCCGAGGGCATAGAGCCGTTTGGACTCTGCACGGTGAGTTAGCTCCAGTGTCTCTCCCTCCAGCGCAAAGAGTACTGTGTGTTCCCCTGTGATACTGCCACCGCGGATTGCATGAATACCTATCTCCCCCGGGATACGGGGAGCATCCCCGTGTCGACCATAGACCGTTCGATCCGTTGAGCGTACCTCACCAACGGCATTGACAAGAACCAGTGCCGTACCACTGGGAGCATCCTGTTTCCGGTTATGATGTCGCTCAATAATCTCCACATCCACTTCTTTACCTAGGAGCTTTGCTGCCTCCCGGGTTAGGGCTCGTAAGGCGAATATGCCAAAGCTGAGGTTCGCAGTGTGGAAGATCGGAACCCTTTGACTTGCTGCTTCAATCGCCCGCCCGCCCTCCTTGTCGTGACCGGTGGTGGCAATAACAAGGGGGGTCTTGGTTCTGTCTCCGTATGCGAGGAGCTCTGGAAGACTTGAGGCATGGGAGAAGTCTACCAAAACATCTGCTCCTTTTATATCATCCAGAGTACCGTTGGGCAGATCTTGATCGATGAGGATCAGGGTGTCACTTGGGTGTCTTTCCTTCCAGAGTTCGTGGAGTACTCGCCCCATTTGCCCGTTTGCTCCAAACAGCACTACTTGCATCATGATTCCTCCCCGTACCATATGATTCGTTGTTCAGGCCATAAGGTGATTGGTCTTATACGAAGTTGCTCAGGGCTTTCCTGGGTTAGTGAATCTGGACAGCGCTTCCATTGCCACTTCTGCAGCCAGAGGACAACCAGTCATAACTTAGGAAAATTGACGCTCTTCAAGGGCCCTTCAGAGCCGCTTCTATAGTATTTCTCCTACTGCGGGAGGGGACGACATAGATACAAGCGGACATGCCCCCTTGTTGGACAAGGACAGTGGCGGTGTATCCGAAACTCCATTGCGATTGATTTGAATACTTTGCTGGTAGTACGGCCTGCACGGGTCGTGTCGTTCGGTACTCTGGAGATTCGATGTTGAGTTCTTGAACCATCTCGCTGGTTGCCCAGGACAGTTTGGCCCCTTTCCTTTGGAGGGCACCTGGTTGCGTACAGTGGTTTCGGCTCTCTTCACCATCCTTTGCTGCGTAGAGCGGAACGCGGCGTTCTTAGCTGCACATCAAATTCCCCTTGGGTCGTTAAACCGGATGCCGCGGACATTTCCTTGGTGACATCTCCTTCAGTATATCCTAGTCGTTTCGGAAAGGTTCTGTCCGTATTGATCAGCCCCGGTTCTTGAAGGCAGGTTATAGAGGAGAAGGGTATTGTGTAACTGGACACCCTGGGGTTGGTTATTAGCGACTCCAGGCATCTTGGAATTCGATCGATATCACTGCGCAGTCGCCAGGCCAGCGGACGCGACCCTTCAGACCCTTGAGGCGGAGACGGAATCAGGTAGATTGCCTGTGCCCATGTCAGCCGAGATAGGAGGGCTCGTCAGCCATCACCCCGGGAAAGTTGCTATAAGTGGGGGAGCCCATAGCAGCGGGTCCGAAGCTGCTGTCCGGTTGTCCAACTTACTGCCCCAGGCACGACACCGAAGAGCACTCAGCCCGACATTGGGCAGCTGTAAAGGACTCCAGGTCCCGTAACCTGCAGGCATACTGGATGAGAGTAACGGGTCATGGCGTGTAATCGGGATCTCCCAGCCATGGAACTACTTCACAGGTTGCACCGTCAGCATCCTATGAATAACAGATCATGGAGGTGGCTGGCATGATGAACCGAACGGTGAAACGGCTGGTGCTTCTGACAATCGCAGTACTGCTGGTGTCGGTCCCGACCGGCTGTAGCAACAAGCTGCTCAGTGAGCCGTTGGACGCCGGCGATATCGACCAGATACAGGTCGTATTGGCCATGGGCAATCCGGAGTACGGTGCAGACTCGAAGATCATCACGAACAGAAGCGAGATAGAAGGGCTTGTAAACGCCTTCAACGGCGCTACGATTGGCGACAGGGTGCGGGATGCTGACCTGGGTGTTTCCGATGCCAGCCGTTACTACCTGTACAGCGAGGGTGCCGTGGTCCGGCAGTTCGTCTTCAACGGTAATGACTCCGAGAGAATCTGGTTCAGCTCGAGATGGCACTACATTAACTACCCTGACGAGAAGCCGTACGATCTGTACAGGGCTTCAGAGGCGGAAGTCATCGTGGTGGATGAAGACCTGAACGAGATGGAAAGGCCAGGATCATAGGCGAAGCAGGCGGGGCTCCGACTTTTCGGGCACCTCGTTCATCCCGGGGGCTCTCTCCGCCGTCATCAGTGCCGACTCTGGGAGGGGCCCCCCGATGGCCCCACACGGTACCTGGCCCCGGACTGGGGTTACGGGGCTGTTGTCCTGCCCAGGTCCGGGTCCTGGACGGATCGTCCCGGGCTTCCACTGCATCAAGTAGGCTTCAACGGATCGGCTGCCTGAGGGGCGAACCCGGTTGATGTTCCGTGCCGAAGAGAACGCAGGCCTGTTCATCTCGTCTTCGGCACGGTGTGTTTGCCTGCGGAGCCCGACGATATCAGGGTGGATCCGTGCATGGATATGACTTCGTCCAGGGGATACGCGAACCATAACATCGGCAAAGATGGTCGGTATCCGGATTCCCCCCAGGACGTGGCCATATACCCCCCACCGTCCCGGTGATGACCCGACAATCGCCCGGATCCGGCATCCTCCGCTGGAGTATCATCTGGCAGCTAGTGAAGACGAGGATGGAGACGATGGGATCGCTCCATAGCGGTAGTACATATTCCACGATCCTGTGTATTTTCCCAGAGTCGCTTATCGTCTTTGTGTCGGTAAGGTGGGGAGTTCCCCATTTATTCCGTCCCCGTTGACCGTGCGTTCATTCCTCGAAGTGCCATGGATGGGGAACACCGATGGTGGTTGGCCAGGTTCTTGGGGGTCGCCGCCCTGCTGTGCCAAAGTGTGCCCTCCGTGCCGGGAAAGGGCGAGACGTGGACCGGTTTGGGACACCCTCCTCTACAACAGGTGCATACGGTCATGGTCGCCCAGAAGGAGCCGATGGGACGAGTCCCGGTGAGGAACGCGCCCCTTGATCCGATCCTGATATGCCCGGGGGACAGCCTGTCGTCGCGGTGAGGTAGGCCGTCAGGGCAACGGTACCCGAGGGGCCCGTCCACCGACCGTTTCCAACCTCCCGGACCTGGGCATTAGCCCGTGTTTAACGTGGGCCGCTCCGTGGTTCAGTTGTCGTCGAGGAACTTCTGGATCTCGACTTTGTACCCGTCGGGATCCTGAACGAAGAAATGGTAGATGGAGAACCGCTCGTTTAGGGTTGGAGGTTCCTCGACCTGTACGCCGGGTTCTGAGCACAGCCGTTCGTAAGCGCCATCGACATCGTCGGTCAGGAGGGTCAGGATGATTCCGCCCGGGTCTGCCACCGGAAAATGAGTGCAAAATCCGAGGTAGCTGTCGGAGCCGACCCGGTAGATTCTGCACGCTCCCTGGTTCTTGAACAAGGGTAGGTCGAGGACCTCGTGGTAGAACCTGTGGGTGGCCTCGAGGTCCCGGGTATGCATGAAGGCTACGAGTCCGTCCCAGTGCATGGTGAATCGCCTCCTCGAAAATGTGTTCTATGAGCACACTTCTACGACTCGGACGGTTTTCCTGTCCCCGGGTTGCTATCAGAACGGCCCCGTGGGGTGGATGAAAGGAGGCTTTTTGCAATACTGTTGTGTAGAACGATGGGAGAGGGCTGAAGGGAAAAGTGCGGGTTCGGATGGACCGAAAGAGCCGGCGTCGCGAAAGGGGGGTGTGATGGGCCCTCGACGGCTGAAGGAGACAGATCTACACATTCACACCGTGGGCTGCTATCATCCAGGGCAGCTCCTTGACATGGCGAGGGACTGTTACCGAAGGATCAACTGGAACCGATTTGGTTTCCTGGACCGCTACGAAGGGATCTTTGGGGTTCGCCTGGATCCGGTGGGCATCTTTGAACGAGCGGTTGACACCGGCTCCCTGGACGAGCTTCGAGAGGTTTCCGTCTATGAGTATCGCCCCGGGGGAAGTTTCGAGGAGTTCAACATCACCTCCTACTTCTCCAACGCCGTGGTTGGCTACTACCTGGACCGGGAGGAGCATGAACCCATTCTGGCTCCCATCGTCAGGCGCCACAGGCAAGAAGGCCTCACCTATGTAGAGTACCGAAATGCCTTTGCCACCCACGGCGAGGAGTTCCGCCATTGGCACGGGCGATTTGCCCGGTATCTTCGGGATGCCTCCTCCGACGGCTTCACGGCCCGGTACATCATCCGGCTGGATGGGCGGGCGCCCCTGGAATCCTACCAGGAGGTTCGCCAGCTGATGAGTGAACACCCGGACCTGGTAGAGACCATCGTGGGCGTGGATTTCTCCGGCAAGGAGATTGCCCCCAGGCAGCTCCTGCCGCTGTATGAGCAACTTCGGGCCGACCGGCAGCGTTGTCCAGGGAATTTCGTTGAGGCGGTTGTTCATATTGGAGAGGACTTCTTCGACCTGTCCCTTGAGAGTGCCATCCGCTGGTGCCATGAGAGTGCCCTGTACGGGGCGACACGACTGGCCCACTGCATCGCCCTGGGCATGGAACCCCGGGTGGCGATCGCGAGACGACGGGAAAGGGCACACCAGGGCGAAACCGTCCGTGAACGAAGGGACCAGATCGAATACGACCTGCAGCATGCAGACGACCTGGCCGCCTACGGCGTACAGGTGGATGCCGATGCGTTGGAGAGGGAACAGAGGGACCTCGAGACCAGGGAGGAGGATACCTGGGTCCGTTGGCCCTATGATGGAAGCAGGCTGCAGGATGTGGTGCGGCGACAGGACTACGTTCTGGATGACCTGGCCCGGCTGGGAACGGTCATCGAGACCTGCCCCACGTCCAATCTTTGCATCGGTGGAGTGCCAGGTATCGAGCATCACCCCTTCGGAAGGCTGTACGCGTCGGAGGCCAACCTCGCCATATGCACCGACGATCCGGGCATCTTTGACACGACCCTATCCGACGAGGTCGACAGGGTCTGCGAATGGTTCCAGGTCTCGCCGGAGGACCTGGCGGCCAGGGTGGGCGATCCCTTTGCCTATCGACTGGCGGCGACAAGGACGATGTCAACAGGGGATTCTGGATGCCACGGGTCCTCTTGCAGGGGGGATGGACTCCTGGAAGGGACGCTACAGCGATAGACGGTTCGGTCAACGGTCAGATTTGCTGAACGGGACAGGGGTGTTGGCCCTGGGGACCGTGTACTGCTGGTAGGTACCCTGGCCCAGTCGGTGATCGAGTCCCTGTACGTGCTCGTGGTGAGCATCATCACGGTGGGTTACGGAGATGTATGTCCGACGACCACAGCCGGCAGATTCCTCAACCTCTTCATGGTTTCCATTGGCCTGGTGCCTGGAGCAGTTGACGGAGCAGGTTCCGCTGCTGCCTCCGGATCCACCGCTCCTGGGCCTGCCGCTGTATTTCCTCCTTGTACTCGCGGACCTTTTCGAGATACCGTTCTCCCCTGAGAACGAGGACCTCAACCTGTCTACGACCAGGGAGACGCCCACGACAGATAGCATCTTTGCATTGCTCGTACGATGGCTGCGCCGCAGCATTCTATTGGCGCTCCACCGCTGATGGATATCTTGTCGGCGTCGACCAATTCCCCTTGTTGTTGGATGTGAGCCGCAGATGATACCATGTTGGACACAGGATCCATGCTCTTTCCCGACGGTCCATCCGACGGTGCAGTGAGAGGGCAGTTGTGATCTGTCATGTTCCACGGGTTTGCCGACATGTCTCAGAATAAAGGGGCAGAGAAAGAGGAATCTGGTTCTCGTCTGCCTCGCGAAGTGCCATGCACATGGAGCAAAGCAGTGTTTGGGGAAGTGATTGAGGACACGTGAGTGATCTCCTGAAGCACATTGTGGTAGCGGATTCGATCGGCGTGATGATGAGCGCTTCAGAGAAGAAGATGATGAGCAATGTGGGCACGGCTTTCGCCCTGGGAGTCGCCTCCCACGCCGTGATGGATCTGGCAGAACCGGATTACACGGTGAACTGGTTCGACGCATACCAGCTGGGCCTGAGCGGACCATTTCTGGGCTTTCAGATTGTCGGGATTGCCTTCGTCCTGCGAATGGTTTTCGCGGAGACCCGGGGGGATCCCAATGGTCTGAAATTGCGACTGGCGGCCATCATCGGGGGTGTAATCCCCGATGTGATCGACGGAGTGTACGCGATTCTGAACCCACATGCATGGTATGCAGGACAGCTCCTTCTCCCATGGCATAATCGGACGTGGCAGGTCAACCCCATGTCGATGTGGGCTACGTCGGCGCTCACGCTGGTTGTGTTGGTGATTCGTTATCTATCCGGCTATGCTTTGCGGCTGGTCCGGAGTGTCCGGATCATGCTTTCTGGGCGGGTGTCGAGATGATGAGGTCCGCCACGCCGTCGGTGTTGTGTGATGGAAAACGCGCATGCTTTCGACGGCGCACAGCGGGTCCGGGCTGTGTCCGTTCCCGCGGCTCGAGGGCCGTGGTCGCAGGCGACGGACAGGATGGATGTTCAGGACGAGGGGTATCCGGAACCGAAAGCTCCAGGGATAAGGCGGCGTCTGGGTCACTGCCCCTGCGGGTGGCCAGGGCCCGCCGACGGTTCACACAAGGCTAGGTGCAAGGATCCGGCCTGGTGCAGGCATGATTGAGGGGGATGTCGATGGACACACCTAGGGAACGACCT
The DNA here is from genome assembly GCA_003566675.1 of Clostridia bacterium. GTDB lineage: Bacteria > Bacillota > Sulfobacillia > SLMV01 > SLMV01 > PWUC01. Next base: position 10,140 of record PXCI01000337.1, on the reverse strand, counting down.
TCACGGTGGAAATGGCTCCTCGACAGCCGGGGGTTTCCTGGCCCGGAACGGCTGGCCCTGCTGACGCTGGTGGTGGTCATGACGTTTCTCTTTGCAAGAACCGCCATCATTGGGCTGCGCCCCCATGTTGAGGAAGAGCCGGTGCGGGAGGCGTTGTTTCATGAAGTGGAGGCTGCCCTCGAATGCATGATCCGGGAAGTCCAGGCCGCGGGACGGGCAGATACAGAACAGGACAACCAGGTATTGGTCATCTGGCATGGCGCCATACACGCAGAAATGGAGCCGCGGGATGTGTCCGATGGGCCAACGCGCTTCTACGTCAACGAAGACCACGATCTTGTAGTGGAACGCGAAGACGATACCTACGTCCTGGCGCACGACATCAAGTCCATTGAATTTAATCCGATTTACGGCCCCAAGATCGGCCTCGTTCTTCGGGCGAAGGCGGAAGGCGAGGTTCTGGATGTCCGCGAGCTGCTCCTGCTGCGACCGATTCACGATTGAGCTGCGCGCGAGACGTGGACCCGCCCGAGAGGCACCTGGGGCAGTATCCTTGTTCTACCGGCATCGCACGCCATAGAGGGGCCCTTATGGGTGGGGGCGCAGATCCCGGACCTGGATGTGCGGCGGGCCTGGATCCACCAATTCTGCAGGCACCTGGACATCTCTTCGGGGAGACCGACAGATGATGGGCCGATGAGCCTCGGGTCCAATCTGTTTAACTTAAGGGTCGCCGTCGGCATATCCAGTATTCCCAGCTACACCGCCTCGTTCGCGGGGCGACTCTCTCCGCCAGGGGGGCTATGTCGAGGCCTCCAGCGCAGTGGGCGCCGCAAACATGAAGGTCCTATTCCGGCGTACTCTGCCCAACATCTCCGCGTCCATCATCGTAATGTCGACCCTGGCGTGGCCTCGTTGAGCTTCATCGGGCTGGGTGCTCCGCCTCTCACCCCCGAGTGAGGTGCATGTTGCGTGGATCCCGCAACTTCATCACGGGGGCCTGGGGACAGTCACTTTCCCTGGCCTGGCGATCACACCACCGTGCTGACCATCAACATAGTCGGAGATGCGCTGCGGGACATCCTCGATTCCCGGCTTCAGGGCAAGGCATAATGGTGTGCGGGAAGCTGGTCTGTCGGGGGTCGGCCCTCTTGATCCCCGGCTGCGGATGTCATGGTGCCCTCCGCGCATTCGACCGCCACATTTCACCCGCGATCCACAATTCAGCCTGCCCTGACGGTATTGACTGGGCCATGTCGGACCGCAGCAATGAAGGTGGATTCTGGCAGTTAAATCGTGCCCACTGGAGGAGGAGCAAGCGATGAAAGGTCAGAACGAGTACAAGTCCGTCCTGATTTTGGGCCTCGGCGAGAAGACGTCGAGGATCCTCACAGAGTATGCAGCCCAGGGATGGGAGCTGGTTGCTGTCTGGTGGCGCTGGCACTACCTGAAGCGAACCGTCGATCAAGGGTAGGCTGAGAGATTGGTGACCGGATCCTTGGCGCCGGTTTCAGGGCCGAAGCGGGTTGGATAAGAGGTTGGACATGGATTTCGTGGAGATGGGCTGCGATGCGTTGCGCGAGGTGAGGCACCTGTTCACGGGTCCCACCGCCACCAGGCACGATTCTTCCCATCGACCGTGATTGAACGGAACTCTGCCCGGTGCAGATGAGGTCCGGCGAGATGTTCTGCTGATGTGGCCGTCCCTCGATCGTTTTCTGCAGGAGGGTTGGGGTCATGTCGCCGTGGTAGACGATACCGTGGCCTCCTGGTGCACGGCGGCATATGTGGGGGATCGGTTCTGCGGCTCAGGCATAGAGACCGCAGCCGAGCGTCGGAACCGGGGCCTTGGCACGGCCACGGGGGCGCATTTCATTGCGGATTCGCGGGACCGTGGACGCATTCGCCACTGGGAACGTGGCGCAGACAATTGCCCTCGGCCCGCGTGGCGGATAAGTTGGGGTCTCGCGTGGTGGACCGTCCCGGGTTCGTCGTTGGGTGTTTTTGCTGAACTGCTTGCTGGAAGGGCCTCGCGGTGTAGCGCTCCGCGAGACCCTCATCGCTTTCTGAGTACCTGTGTCTCCTCAAAAATCCACCAACTGGTTTGGGGCAGAGATGAGCTGATTGCTGTTTCGGCGCTGCCTGATGATCCGGACCTTTCTCTCGGCTGCCAGGGCTCTCTCGAGCGGGACCTCCTCCACGTCTGCCATCTTTAGCGCGCGGGTGTGCTCGGTGGGCAGCCACGCTTTTTGCCGGAAGCTGAAGAGACCCGCTACCAGCAGGACGAGCCAGCTGAACGTGAAGATCGGATAGAAGAGAACGTATTTCAGAACCCCGGTGGTGAGGTTGTCGAGATAGAACAGGGCTGCCATCACAGCATAGGGGAAGTACGCCAGGGCCACGGTCAGGACAGGAATCTGGGCCAGGAGAGTGCTGGCAAATCCGTCTGCGTTCAGGAACTGGTACAGGATCATGATCACCGGGGTGCTCAGAAGTACCATCAACTGGCACAACCGCAGCGCTGCCTCGGCCTTCACGGGACACCGATCGGCCAGTGCCCTGCGAGAGAGGGGCCGGATGAAGCGGAAGAGCACGTTGAACTGGCCCCTGGCCCAGCGCAGGCGCTGCGTGCATGAGGCCAGGAAGGTCAGGGGTTTTTCGTCATAGACTCGCGTTTCGTGGGTGTAGGTGGTGCGGTATCCAAAAAGCAGGGCCTGGATCGAATACTCGAGATCCTCGGTCAGGGTCACGGTGTTCCATCCCACTTTCCTGAGGACCTCACTGGATATGCACATGCCCGTTCCCATGAAGACGGCGCTCAGGGAGAGATTGTAGCGAGAGAGCATGATGAACCGGTTATTGAGCCAGAATAGAATGCTGTAGGCCCCGCTGATCCAAGTGTCCGTGGGGTTCTTACTGTCCAGGAAGCACTGGATGAGGTGCTCGCCCCGCAAGAGACGTGCGTTCATCACGGCCAGGAAATTGGGTTCGGCGAGATTGTCGGCATCAAACACCACGGCCGCATCATAGCGCTTGGACACCTTCGTTCCGGTGAAACCGAGTTGAGCGAAGGCCCACTTCAGGGCATGCCCCTTGCCTCGTTCCTTGTCGTTCGTCCGCTGCAGGACCTTCACACCGGGCTGGTCTGCAGCGCGAGCGGTTTCATCGGTGCAGTTGTCCGCGATGACCACCACATCATACAGGTTCGCAGGATATCTCATTCGCGCGATGCTGTCTAAGAGTTGGCCAATCACTTTTTCCTCGTTGTGCGCAGGGATGATAATGCGGAATCGCTTTTGCGGTCGATGGGTTCCGTCTGTTGGGCGATAATGCAGTCCAAAGGCACCGATGCTGACGATGTACAGGGTGTACAGGATCACCAGGAGCAACAGAATATCGAGAAGAATCACGGCGTATGGGCACCTCGTCCCGAGTATTTAAATCACTCACAACACTACAGCGCCACACACCTCATGGTATCAGGGGTTGTCGTGGGACTGTCAAGTAGGAGTGAACCTTCGTTTCTATACGGTCCCACATAGACTCTTGTCCCTGGCTCCCGAAATACCTCTGCTCCAGGCCTTTCATGGTACAACGAACAGGCGAGGGCTGTGTACGAGGAGTAGCTGGAGCCGGATGGCACCGAGGTCGTTGATGATTACACCATCAGCTTCCACCTGAGTGAACCCCTTGCCTCGTTCCTGACCATGCCCGCGGGGGTATTCGGCTACCCCCAATTACCTGGTGCTCATTCTCCATTGCGAGGAGGAGGGCCTCCGGGGTTGCACGGACAGAATCCGGGGGGAGTTCGAAGGAGTCTTTGGCAACAGGTGTGTCCTGGTGCAGAGCCAGTTCCAGGCAGTCTAGTTGCACAAAGGTTCGATCGTCCTGCAAGATCCCTTCGGATCATCCCCCTTTCACATCTCATCTGTTCGCGGTCCGGGTGATCCGGGCGACTCTTCGCAGTGATCCCCATCGACGGTGCAGAAGTATGGCCCAGAAGAGCAGAATAGTGGGGATGGCACGTTTTTCGCCGGGTCCTGTTTCCGGTCGGAAAGTCTGTGATTGATGGGTAACATGGAATGTCTATTTTCCACGGGGGATCCTGTTTGGTCCTGTGAACCGATTGCGAGGGGCCGTCGAACCTGGCCCAGTAGCACAGCTGCCACGAGTACATCGTCCAACCGTTGGTGACGGTCGGATGAACCACGCATTTGCCCGATCCATGGTCCGGTAGAAAACGGGTCGACTGGCTTGGCAGCAGCCCGGACGGCCGAGATGCCGTTGCCGGAACCTTTGCGCGTTGACCTGGGGTGGTGGCCAGCACGCCGTCGACGTCGTGATCCACAACCTCGAGGACTATGCCCAGGATCCCCGGTACCAGTGGCAGAGACGCACGCCGGATAGCTGGAGGAACATCCTGGGCGCCACGAATCTCTGGTACACCTTCCGGTTTCCCGACGAGGACGTCGAGGGGCAGTATCGCTGCCGTGGACTTCTCCCGGCGAACGCCCGAGCTGAAGACTTTCACCGTCGAGGACGCGGGAAGCGATCCCAATGTCCCGATCATCACCTTCGAGCTGCAATCCAGTGAGCACCCGAACCATCTCACGAGACCCTACGGCCACGTCGTGTTCGATGTGGTGGGAGCCGACTACTCCGGCTCCTACGGCGTGGAACTGGCCGCGGCGGCCGAGGATGGGGTTACCCGTCACATGGGTTTCCTCATCCCATTGTACGGCGCGGAAGCCGATGGTGCCGTCGGGGGTCGCGGTCTCGGTGATGCCGCCCTCCTTGACGGTCAGCATCAGGGATGGCTGCATGGCACTGCCATACACGTGCTGTCCAGGGTGACCACGTATCCCTGCCCCTCACCGGCAAGGTAGGGGATCGGATCGGCCACCAGGTCCCTGTACACCTGGTTGGGATAGTAAAAGGCCGTGATCTCGTAGGCCCCGTCAGGCAGGGCATGATCCAGGGTGAGGGTAGCGATCAACGTCATCTACCGAATCCATCATATCTCGGCGTATTCCGAGGTCTTCGTCGTCGTACGCAAGCGCCCCGCATACATTGTAAGGATGCTACAGTCGGAGTGCTCCAGGGTTTCCAGACCTGCGGGAGACTCCTGGTCCTCGATGCCGATGATGATCTCCCCTGGAGTCACGGTGAATACCCTGGAGGCCCCCTCTTCTGCGTCCACCAGGGCCAACAGCTCGAACACACCCGCCCGGTAGGCCGTCACCGGTTCCCCAGCGACAAAGCCCTCAATGGTTTCCCCCGAGTCCTGAACGAACTTGGCCAGCCCCTGACCGATACCACCTACCGCATCCCGGCCCTGTCGGGCAGTATCCACGTTGAGGTCACCTTCAGGGAAATCGCGACCCATACCGTGGATGTGAACGAAGACAACACGGACACCTCCTTCGAGGTCATCCCGGGATCCGCAGCGATCGGTGACGAGGTGATGAAGGGCGCAGCAGTGGTCTTCACCGTGGCGCCGGAGAGCGGTTACGGCATCATCTCAGTCAGCGTGGAGGGGAACAGCTGTCCCGAGGAGGGGTTTGACAGCATTACCCGGGAAGCCGACGGAACCTGGACCTGCGTCGTTGTCGCCGTCACCGAGGACCTTGTCGTCACGGCAGAGGCGACGCAACGATACACCATCACCATCCCGGACCTCCCGGTGGCCGGTAGCATCATGATCAGTGCCGAGGAGGCCATCGAGGGCACCGGGGTGATGTTCCTGGTGATCCCGGCCGGGTCCACGCCCGGTCCCGTCAACGTCCACGTGCAGGTCTGGTCGGCCAGTGATCCCAACGTGGAGGACATGGTCGGTACCCGGATCGTCGTCGGCGGGCTCATCTACCAGGTTACGATCACGGAGGTAGCCGATGACGGTGGGGAGGGGGAGAGGATCCGGGAGTTCTTCGAGGACCTCGAACGGACCCTCTCCTATGTGCCCGGTGATGTGGGCGACTCCGATGACCTGTTGATCCACGTCTATGGCGAGGACCTCGGGACCTGGGTGCCCCTCGCGAAGGAGGTGAACCCGCTCACTGGAGAGGTATGGACGCGGGTCAGCCACCTGAGTTCCTTTGCCGTCTTCGAGGTCCCCGGCCGGCTGACGGACATTCGCGGCCACTGGGGTGAAGGCGACATCCTTCGGTTGACGGCCGTCGGCGCCATAAGCGGGTATCCCGACGGTACCTTCCGCCCCGGGAACATGGTCACCCGGGAGCAGTTCGCCCGGATGCTGGTCGACGCGGCCGGGCTGACGGTTCCGGCGACGGCCCGGCGCATCCACACCCTGTTCGATGACTTCGATGACATCTCGGAATGGGCGCGACCCTACGTGGAGGCGGCCGTGATGGCCGGGCTCATCATGGGCTTCGGGGATGACACCTTCCGGTCCCTGGAGAACGTGACCAGGGCCCAGGTTGCCGTCATGCTTTGCAGGGCCCTGGAGCTCGTCCCTGCGGGAACGCCTCCTTTCGACGATGCTGGTCAGATCCCCGAATGGGCCGCCGGTCACATCGCGGTCCTCGGTTCGCTGGACATCGTCCGGGGTCTGCCGGGGAACCTGTTCGTGCCCCTCAGGGAGACGACCCGGGCAGAGGCAGCGGCCTTCCTGTTCGAGGTACCTGGCGGAACGCCTGAGATAGAGAAGCGAGACCATAGGATTGGAAACCGGCCCCGGGGTAGGCTTCACCCGGGGCCGGTTGTCTCCATGGTGAAAAAGACCCCCCTGCCTTCAACGGGGACGGTGCGCGATGCCGAGATGGAAGGGCTGCAGGGGGATTTTCTTCATCTTGCATGCAGCATACAGAGATGTCGATCCTCCAGGTACGAGACGTGTGATGAGCCGCATCAAGGCCCGCTCGCTGGCCGGCCCGTCCAGTATCCATGAAGGACGTTCACCACCTATCCTATCTCCCGGGCACTGCCACGAGAAAAAGAAAGGTCCAGCTGGATGATCTCATCGAAACGTGCTCCCAGGAAGGACCTTCCTACTCGCCCTGCGGGCAGAGATCCGTGTGGGCTGGGATCTGTCATCGTATGTCGGATCAGGAAGAAGTTCGTCTTCTTTTGCCGTTGGATCCTGGCTTGAGTGGAGGAGATCGGATCGTGGGTGCAGAACCGGTTGGTAGGTACACGGGGAAGAAAGATTCCCAGGCTGGAGGTAGCATGCGGGGGCCCCTTGATGAGGTGGCGCATCGGCAACGGCCCAGCCAGCATCGAGTGACAGATCGTTCCGGAGGTTGAATGTCCCCGGGTATGGGTTGCACGGGACGGTTCGCCACGTGGAGGGCCCCTCGGGAACCCGACCGCCGGCAGATCGGACGATGCAGACCCCAGGATGGGTGTCTGGACAGGAGTGATGAACAATGAAGTGGTCAGATTATCCGCAGGGACGGATCATAAAGGCAGCCCGCCTGCTCGAAGAGGGCTTGATGCACCTGCAATCCGAGGAATTCGCAGAGGCGGAGGACACCATCAAACGGGCCCTCAAGCAGTGTCCAATCCCCGCGATCATCAACAATCTCGCGGTAGTCTATCTTCAAACCGGCCGGTTCGAGGAGGCCCTGGCCCAGCTGGAGCCCAATCTCCTTGGTAATGCTCCAGCACCCTACGCCCACGCAATCGCTGCCCGGTGCCTGCTCGGGCTGGGCCGGCGGAAGGAGGCTGCTGTTGCTGCCCAGACGGCGGTGAGACATTTCAACGCCGGTCGGCCCACCGAAGAGGACCGGTTGCGCCGACCCGAGGAGGCGAGGTGGTACGGGAATGCTGTACCGATCTTTAAGGCTCTTGGTGATCTTGGTGAACACCAGCGCGTATGGGATCTTTACCAGGACTGGCAGGCAGGCATACGCGAACCCCACGCCCACTATTACGCCGGCATTGCCGCGTTCAACCTGGGGCATCTTGCCCGGGCCGAGTCCGCCTGGAGGCAGGCGAAGGAAAGGGACAGGGACAGCTGGCAGTTCCTCCAGCATTTCTGCCTCGTGGCGCGCCTGTGCAGGGATGAGGGACTTCCCGTGCCCGTTCTGAACTATGAGACGCCCTCCATGGCCTTTGATGAGATTCCCGGCACCACCGGGACATACGAGGACTGGGAACCCACCGTCCGGTGGTTTCTCGCGCATCCGGCGAATCTCATGGTCCAGTTGAGCCTGATGCTGACGGGTGCACAGGCGATGCAAGGTGGAGACACGGCGATGCAGCACCTGGTTCGCTACGGCGACGAATGGGGCGAGGAGTTCGGACGCTGCCTGCTCCGTTCGGCCGGCGTTCCTGACAGCCTCAAACTGGCCGCTGCGAGCGGCCTGATTGACCGGGGTGTCTTCGACCCATTGGAACCGATTGAGGTCGTCGTGGACGGGGAACTGCGCGAGGTGGTGCTGCAAAAGGTGGCCGTGGAGATCTCCACGGAGGCCACGCCTGAGATCGAGGCGCAGTATGATGCGCTCTGCAGCCGGTTTGACCAGGGCGAGCTGGAGCCTGTGATCGAGGAGCTCGAGGAGCTGATCTACGATGGGGAGGGGCCAATCTGGGCATCGCTGGCCATCATGTACGCCAGTGCGCTGTGGCGGACCGAGGAGTTCGACGTGGCTGAGATCTGGTTCGATATCCTCTCTACCCAGCTTCCGGGAAGCCCGCAGGTCCTGCTGAACTTCGCCCAGATGCGTCTTGACCAGGAACGGTACGATGAAGTGGAGCAGATCCTGGACGAGTTAGACTTGTCGGGTCAGCCGCCCGAAGCGATCGAGGAGATCGAGGAGATCCGCGACAGGATGCTCTATCAGGCAGAGATGCTCGACTTGCCCCGGGTGTTAGCCAGCGCATATGAGAATGAGAAGAGGGAACAGGCTGAGAGCAAGACACTCCATCCCAGCAGGACGACCCTGAAGGGTGCCCTCGGGAAGCTGCCGGTGCAGTGGCTTGATGCCGCCTGCAGCCTGCACGACCTGTCTGGACTGGGGTCCCGGCGCCGCGAACGCGAAGAGCAGCTGGCCGACGCGATGATCCAGGATCCCGGCGGGGCCCTGCTCAATCTCGCCTCCTTCGACCCTGAGGGCTTCGATGAAGCCGTCGATCTGCTCACGTTCGTGCTGGATGAGGGTGGATGGGTGCAGAAGATGCGGGTCACGCGCCACTTTGGAACGGACGAGGATGACGGGTTTTTCTGGGGGGAAGATCCCCCGATCAGTACCCTGGGTCTTGTCCGCATGGCCGGGCTCGTTTTCGTGGGTCGGACCCGGATGGACGGCAGGGCCTGTAAGGTGGTGGGGATTCCCTTCGACTTCAGAGACGCACTGCAGGAAGCTCTCGACGAGATGTGAAGGGCCCGGGTGAGGGCGAGGCAGAAGCCCCACTCCGGGGGACGGTCAGCGCGGGGTCAATGTTGGATCTGTGGCTCCCACGGCTGCACAGTCCATCCCGAACGGATCCACGCTCTGTTGCAATGGTGCTGAGATGATAGAACAAGCGGAGCATTTTGGTTGCAAAGGAGACGTTCAATGCCTGCGATCATTCCGAACTTCCATTTTGACGGCTGCTGCCAGCAAGCCCTGGAGCGGTACCGCGAGGCCCTGGGGGCAGAGATCACGATGGTTCTGCGCTACTCCGATGCCAGGCCGGAGGACTTCTCCCAGCCCCTGACCGAGGAGCAGAAGGGATATGTCTACCATGCCGAGATGGAGGTCGGCGGCCAGCGCCTGATGTTTTCCGACTCCATGTCTCCCATCCCGGCGGGGCAGAACCTGTCCATCGTGGTGATCTTCCCCCTCCCGGAGGATGTAAAGGCGGCCTGCACCCTGCTGCAGGAAGGCGGCACGGTACGGGTCCCGCCTTCTGAACTGACCTATAGTTCCTGTTTCGCATCGGTCATTGACCGATTCGGTATGCGCTGGGAACTGATGACCGAGGATCCGTAGGAAGTAGTGTAGGGTTCGGGCCGTCGGTTGGCGGTCAGGTCGCCCCTGGTCCGATACCGGCTCGGGGATGTCCGGGGAGTCGTTCCGAGGGGGGTTGACCCGGGTATACTTCGATCCGTTCGGCATCATGACCACCCTTTACGGCCCCCGGGTCATTCATCGGTCCTGCTGAGCACGGGGGCATGTGGTTGCTGATGGCTGAAGG
>PXCI01000049.1 GCA_003566675.1 Clostridia bacterium | reverse complement strand
CTAACTGATTGATATTCTTAGCTTTTTCCGTATTCAATGTTCTCTGTGCCTCTTTCCGCCCTGGCAACGGTCGGCGGCGGCGAAACGGCGTAAGCGCCCAGAAAAAACCGTGAAACTTTAGTTTTAACCTCCAGATTCAATAATATCTCTTTACATCCTTTTGCTATCAGGGAGTTTTTGATGGACAATAAATTGGATATTGAAGGTGTCCATACTTATTGGAGCATCAATTTCAGCAAGGCTCTGGGCCGACGGAAATTTTTGAAAACCGCCTTCGGAATGGGCGTTTTTTGCCTCAACTTCGCCCTGAGTCGCTCCGATGCAACGGCGGGCCGACCTTTCAGAATAAGTGATCGTTACAGCCCTCTCAATGAGAGACGACCCGTTCGTCCCGAAACCCGCTACATCATTCTGCATACCACCGAGGGTGACTATCGGGGGTCATTTGAAAAGATCCAACGTTACGGTGAGGCACATTATTTCGTCGCACCTTCGGGCGAGGTCTATCGGATCATCGACCGCCGGAGGATAGCGACACATGCAGGAAGAAGCATGTGGCAGGGACGGAGCACGATCGACAATTATTCCATCGGTATCGAGGTCGTCGGTTATCACGACCGGGATATAACGGAAGCCCAGTACACCGCACTCCGTGAACTGCTGCGGCAGTTGAAAAGCCTTTACCGCATCGGAGATGAAAACATACTCACCCACTCAATGGTGGCATACGGGCGCCCCAACCGTTTTCACTCCCAAAAACACCGAGGCCGGAAAAGATGCGGAATGATATTTGCTCACCCGGAAGTGAGGCGTCGCCTTGGGCTTTCACCCGGCCCGGCCGATGATCCGGATGTTGCGGCACGACGGCTCGTAGTAGCGGACCCGGAATTACACCGCTTTCTCTATCAACCCCACCCCGTCTTTGCGTCAGCCTCGGTTGATCCGATGGTCATCTCGAAAGGGACCAATGCCTGGCGCATCGCCAGAGAGCGATACGACGACCCGTTGACGGTTTACGTCTATCCTGATGGAAGGCGTCTGAGGGGAAATGAAATCCGGGACTGGAACGGAATACCGGCAGGTACCCGGGTCCTTTTTCTCGATGGTGACAGGGATCGCGAGCACGAATTCGAAGGGTTTCTGGAAATCGGCAGGGATGGCGGCACGGTGCGTGAACTGGCGGGGGATCTCTATGCCGATGCAACGACTATCTATTTCTTTCCCGATGGTCTTGTCCGTACCGGGGCCGAGATGAACCGCACCGCTTCCCTGCGCAGGATGCTCGATTCTCCGCCCGACGGTACCCGGGTGTTGGTGGGGTATGTCTATGGCGGTTATGTTCGCCCTGACCGGGAGGCTTCCAAAGTTGCCGGGAAGAGCTGGAACTATCCATCAACCTTTTACCGCCTTCCTGACGGGCGTATCCTTAGAGGAGACGAAATCGACGATAAAGCGATTCCCGCCCGGACGATGATATTCATGCTGCGGTAAGGAGGAAAACCCGGAATCGCGGAATTTTCAAGGATTCATCAGAAATCATTAAGATATATACATTGCAGGGAGCTATCCACATATGCCTACTACCCTCAAAGGAGTGTAACAGAAAAGACCGATGGCATTGGTAGAGAAAGCACAATCATTTACAATCCTTGCTGCGGTCTTTGTCGGGCTCGCTCTTGGCCATGTTCCTGTGGTCGATCAGAATGCAGCGAGTTTTATCCTGCCCCTACTGATGCTAATGCTCACGGGCGTCTTTCTTCATGTCCCGTTGCATGATTTTAAAAACGCATTTCAGTTTCGCCGTGTCGCCATCGCCAGTTTCACTATCAACTTTGCATGGACGCCTCTTTTCGCGTGGCTGCTTGGCTGGCTGTGTTTGAGTAACAACCCGCACTGTGGGTGGGGTTCCTGATGTTGATGGTTACGCCATGTACCGATTGGTATCTTGTGTTTACAGGGATTTCCAAAGGAAATCTGGCATTGAGTATGGCGTTGCTACCCGTCAACCTGGTTCTCCAACTATTGTTTCTACCAGTTTATCTTTTCGTATTAGCTGGCGCTGTGTTTCCACTCAACTGGGGTCTCATTCTTAAAAGCATTGGCTTCGTACTGTTACTGCCTTTCTTTGCATCTTTGAGCTACACCACGCTGGCCAGGAATTCACCTATTGCCCTGGCTATCGCCGTTGTTGCATTCCCTGGTGAGCCACTCGTTGCTATCGCACTGGTTATCGGACCGCTAATTGAGCTTCCGGTACTTGCCCTGATATCTCAAGTCTTGCTGTGAATAAAGTTCAAAGACCTCTTTCCCAAAGGTATTGAGGCCTAATGATCGGCGCCAGGTGACCGCAACAGAGATGACGTCACTTGTTGGGAATGCCTGAGCAAATTCGTTCCAGTATTGAATCTGAATGCCTGCAGATCCGGGCTACCTTGAAATTCAAGGATACGATAAGAAGGGCCTCCGCTCCTCAGCTCGGAAAATTGGAGCAGACGGCCCTTCAATGCATCCTCTTGTCTTCTCTATCCATGAAGGTTGTCGATCCACCTCATGGCTTCCACATCACTGATTGTTCCCAGATAGCGCTGGGTGGTCGAGAGATTGGAATGTCGGAGAATCAACTTGCTCACGATTTCTATCGGAGTGCCGGCCCGGGAAGCATAAGTAGCGGCATGACGCCTGAGATCATGAGGGGTGAACTTCACGTTAACGAGCAGGCCTGCCTTTTTCACGATGTTCCGTGCAGCTGAGTAGCTTATGGGGAAAACCAGTTCATCCGGCTTGATGTTTTTCTGGAGGATATATTGCCTGAGGCGATCCGAGACCTTCTTGGGGATGTAGACCAGTTCGAATTCTTTCCCGCTCTTGGGGTTGATGAGGGAAGCCTTTCTGTCCTCGACATTCTCGCATTTCAGGTTGAGGACTTCACCGACACGCATTCCGCTTCGGGCCATGAGTTCCAGGATCAAACGGTTTCTGGGGTTCTCGGTTCGGAAAATCATTTCATCGACAACGTCCTTGTCGAGGATCACCCACTGCTTGGGTTTGGGATGACTGAATATCTTTCTGAGCACAGGAGTGTCGCAGGGATTGGGTAGGTCTGGATTCAGGATGTTCTTCCCGAAGTTGAAAAATGAAGAGAGGAGGGAGTATCGAAGCTTCTTGGTTCCCTGGCTTGTTCCGTCGGTCTGCTGGGTGAGAAATCCCCACATCTCGTCGGTGGTCAGGGAGTTCAGCTCGCGGTTGCCGAATTGGGCTTCAAACTTGGGAAGGAAAAAGTGGTAATTCCGGATGGTATTTTTTTTTGCAGTTGGCTTTCTGGTACTCGAAGAAGCGTGCAATGGCCGAGGATCCTTTCATGGCGAAACCTCCTTGAAATGGGTTTTGGTTGGATTCGGCTCTAGGCGGTGAACACGGTTCATTTTCCTTGAATCCCATGCTATGATCAAGCTGGTTTAAAAGCAGTTGGTTTAAAAGCCGGTAGCAGCCTGTGATTAGCGTGCGATTCGGGCCCCCGGCGGGGACATGGATTTGGAGGAATATGGTATGACAATGAAAGAAAAAATGCTGGAAGCTGTGAAAGAACTACCTGCAGATGCCACAATTGAAGATGCGATGGAACGGTTCCTTTTTCTGGCCAAGGTTGAGAGGGGAATTCAGCAGGCCGATGCAATGCAAACCATTTCGCATGGTGAGGTCCGGGATAAGATGGCCAAATGGCTGAAGTGAGGTGGACTCTCCAAGCCGCAGATGACCTGGGAGCAATCACCGACTTCATCGCCGAAGACTCCCCGCACTATGCCAGCCTTTTCGCAATGAATGTCCTGGCTGCGGTAGAGCGGCTCAGGACTTTTCCGAGCTCCGGCAGAATCGTTCCGGAATTCAACGATCCTGGACTTCGCGAAATTCTCTTTGGAAGTTATCGCATTGTTTATCGGTTCGCGAGCGAAACCGTTTCGATTCTCACTGTATACCATGGCGCTCGGTTGCTGGATCCATCAAGAATTAGATGAGGCCGCAAACAATCTGGAAACTTCACAGTGCCCATCCGGCATTTCCGGATGGGCACCAGCTAGTATTTATCCGGAACACCTGACTTTCTGACCCCCGCCTCGATTCCATGATGCAGGGCTGACGAGGATATGCAATGGATGATCAAACTTTGTTCACTCTTATGGTGGACTTGCACCGTGACGGGTCACGTCAAGGACCAGGGAGCGATGAAGAGACCCTGCGCGCGCTCGATCTGGCGCGGCTTGATAGGGCTGAAGGACTCCAGGTTGCTGACATTGGCTGCGTCCAGACCCTCCAGAGGAAATCCTACAGCACTGGAACTCCGAATACCCCGAGATCGCAACAGCTCCCGATCCGGCACCGGTGGTTTTTCCG
>PXCI01000041.1 GCA_003566675.1 Clostridia bacterium | reverse complement strand
GGCCAGGGCCATCACCAGGGCTTCAAAGAGGAGGGTTAAGCCACTACCAGACCTTGCCCAGGGTACTCCAACCTTCTTGACCCCGCAATCCTGGGGGCACTGAACCCTCGGAACGCGGGCATGCAGATAGGCCTGATGTTGAAAGAAATCACGATGACGCCAGGTATGTACAGACGTACCGTAGGGCTTCGCACCTGGTGCGTCGCATTCAGGACAGAGAAAGATACTGCCCCGAGGAAAGTCAATATGGATGTCCAAACGCTTCTTCTCAGCGCAGAACTCAATGCCAGCGACTTACACAACCCCCAGGCCTCCTTGAAGGGCCCGTCCTGTCTGATTCCAGCACCCCTCTGCTACCCGTTAAGGGGAAGATTGATGCTCATTGTAAATCATTTCCCCCACACTTGGTAGCGAGGAACCAATAAACCCTTACCCCGCCTGAGCAATGATCTCACCCATCTCCCCCCGGGGAGAGGTCACCCAAGTCCTGACCCCTTTTCTATGTATCAAACTCCCACTCTGGGTCGAGACTCAGAAGTACAATCATACTCATTTTTCGACAAGATTCTGCTTTACCGCGTCCTTGAGGACCTTGCTGGGCCGAAAAGCTGGAGTGTGACGAGCAGGAATAGTTATGGGTTCACGAGTGGCTGGGTTGACCCCATTGTACTGCTTACGAAACCGGTTCTCAAAGGTTCCGAACCCCATCAACGATACCTTCTCGTTTCGGCATAGAGCCTCAGATATAGACGCGACTACCGCATCAAGTGCCCTACCAGTTTCTTTTTTCGTCAGGCCAGATTTGTCTGAGATTGCCTTTACCAATTCTGATTTATGCACCTCAGCACCTCCTCAGTGTGGTTGAACAGATCTTTAGTGGCCAAGTTCTGGCATGCTACCTGGTTCGACACCTTCCTGCTTCTTTCCTGCATCCGGAACCCGATTCAGGGCCTTTCTGTGTGGGTTTAGTACGGTAAAAGGTCTGCAAACCAGATTACGAGCAACTGGCTTTCCCACAGACACACGAGTCGTGTTGTCACCTCGGTAAGATCCGTTCCGCACTTGGGACACAACCATGTGTCATGATCACTCGCGCTGTATGGTAGTCTATTGCACTCGAGGCAGATCTTCTCCAACCTGTCATCGATCCTCCTTGTTCCACCACGGGCTGAGTGCTTCCAGTGCGTCTATCAGCTCCAAGCCCTCACTGGTCGGGAGATATCCGGTTCTCTCGCAGGCTGGGCATTCCTCATCTCCGTCTCCCTCAGCTATGACTCCGGACCCTCCGCAGTACTCACACTCGACCAGGTAGCGGTTATCTGTCCTTCGTTGCCTACTTCGTGCCAATAGTCGTTCAGCCAGCCTCCGGCATGCCAGGCGCAGATCAGCCGATAGTTCACTATTGAAAGTGGCAAATTCAGTCACTTGACTGTTCTGATGATGATAGACAATAAAGTCATGTTTGGCCTCTTCAGCCCCGGGTAGCACCTTGTCGGCGACGTCTGGGAAGCTCCTCGCGAACACATCCAGTGGCTGGACTTCAACGAGCCACAGGACCTTGTTGGGAATACCAGCTTCCTCAAGGGCTACCATGCATCTATTGGACACTTCGGCGGACAGGTTCGCACTTGACATGATCCCACGCCCCTTCAGAACATCATACATCCCGGTCCATGTAGAGTTAGTTCCAGCCCACCGTACGAATCCCTGCATAAGAGACCATTATCTCTTTCTACCGAGATAGGATGGTAAGGTCCAGTTATGCTTGTGCGCATCAGTCGGATAGGAGGTGGACAGTAGATACAGGTCGTTGAAAATATGCGCATTGAGGAAAGGGTTGGGACGCAGTATTTGGGTTCTCTGGGGTGTTACGATAACGGGATTTGGGAGCGGGCCAGGCAGTGGCTTGAAGACTGACCGGGGTCCACGGCATGATCAGCTTTGAAGGCCTGATCGATAGACTCGATAACATGTTGGGGAAGGGGGGTTATGTTCAGGACGTTCCGATCCTTGGTGCTACCTGTTTCCGGGTCGAGATACGATTCGACGATGTTGTTGGAGACGTATTTCTTATCTTTACAGTAACTCTAACCCTCCTTGACAAACACACCACCACCTCAGCGACCACAAATCTGCGTAAAAAACGCCCCCCGCCTTGACTGGTAGGCCTTCGACAGCCGTCAGGGGGAGGGGTAAGATAGGTAAGCAATCCTGTATAAAAATAAACTATACCATCGGAGCAGGTCAGAATCCCTTCGTGTCGAATAATAATATAGCCCGTCGCCAGCCCCACCAATTGCCATCCAGGACTCCTCCCTGGATCTGGCGGCGGGCACTTGCCAGTTTTTGTGTGTTGCCTCCCATATACCACCGTATCCCATTATCACCCAGGAATCCGACCTGAACATGTGCCCCAGGAACGATTTTTGCGTGGCAATGCATGGTCTGCTATTCATATCCCAGAGACTCCGATCCCAGTCCCTTCTGGTGCGATCTGGGACGGTTATTTGCATATACGCCAGATCCCCGCCATGGATTTCGCCGATCGTTGACGTGAAGTCCCCGGCTTCCTTCACGGTGATCGCAACGGCATCATCCGTTGGACCCGAGGTCATGGTGAAGGGGTGGGATGAAGACAGCCTGTCTCGCCTACGGAGTTGAACATGCATGAACGGTCGCTGCAGGTATTTCAGGGGCCTACCCGCAGCCTCCTGCACACCTCGATCTACGGGCTGCAAAAAGAGGTGAAGGAGGGCGAGGGGAAAGACCACGTAGTTCGCCATGTGTATGCCTTTCCAAAGCTCATAGCGCAGATGAAGGATCTTGTAAAGGGAAGCAACCGATGCTGCGAGGAGTACGATGACCAGGGCTGCTATAGCCCCAGGAGTCTATGGCCGTCCCACAGGCAATACCCCGTGGGCATCAGGTCCAGGGTCACGAGCAAAGAAAAATGGAGAAGGACAAAATCGACGGCAACCCGCCCAAACCACCGATGCAACGATAGCATCTTGTCGAGCCGAAGCCTCGCTCAATCCGCTTGATCCTGGAGCTGAGTACGAACTGGAGGAGAAAGAATCCCAGGCCCAAGATAGAAAACAGCCGCTGCGAACGGTGTAGCGTATCAACACTCAAAAAGTAGGAGGTGTCCATTTTCAATGCTACCAGGAGCATGAGGATGGACACCGCCGCCAGCGCTTGTTGTTCATTGGTCCTTACCCCAGAAGCATTCTCTTTGTGAAGGTGACCACCTGGCCCTGTGTAGGAGGCGGCCTCTGTGGCAGAATCGTGTCTGAACATGGGCGCCCCTGCTGAATCTCCGGTCATCGAGATGCAGCCGTCGGTCGAGACAGGGCGCGCCCCCTTTCGTTGCATAATGGTCTATCGATGATGGTGCGACGGGTGAGTTTATCCCCATTTACCCTTGTTGACATGGCCGTTGATCTCGGCTCGTATCGATTTCCCCCAGAATTCTACGTCATCGAGAATCCTCTGGTGCAGAGCACGGCACCAGGGATCAAGATCATCTTCCACGCCTTGACGGGCCATCTCCTCGATTTCAGGTATCACGGCCAATAGGCGTGCATAAAGCCCGTTGGTCAGGCGTGAACGCTCAACCAGGGCCCATTGTTCCTCCGTCATAAGGTCGTATTTCTCAGCTGGAGACGAGCACTTAGGACAGGTATCAGGAGGATGGGTGCCGTCCCAGATGAGATTGCAGACTCCACACTTCCAGTGCATGGTCGATTCCTCCTTCGGGAGCATCTTTATGTTCCACTTCCGGTCACGAACCCGGGGCAAAGTCAGAAGATCTGAATGCATTCGGTCTCCTTCGCGTTCACAATGTGTGTTGTTGGGTGCCAACGCAGGGGTGACCGGATACGATTCTCTCAGTCCCCTTACGCTCAGAAGTGCATATCCACCTGGCAGCTCGGGCACAGCACAGCTAGACGGCTGAAGCTGTCTCCCGTACGGAGCGTCTTAAGCTTCTCGCTCTCCTTTCGCATGCCGTCAACACACGTGGCACAGTAGGTTTTCTCACAAGAAGGGCACTCGGCCCAACCCTCAGTGTCCGTTGACGATACGGAGCAATGATCACACGTTTTCTTCACCATTTCACTCATCCTCCCCTGTATTCGACCCATTTCTATTCTCTTGTACATTAAAGGGTCATTATTAGATTAACAGAGCTTTGAGCACATGACAACACAGCCGCCCGTGCTTCCCAGGGTAACGGCAAAGTCGGGTTGTGTTCAGGTAGCGCAGGTCTTCAGGGAAGGCACTGGTGTTTTTCTTCGAGATGCGATAGACTGGCCACAGTAGATGATCTGGGGGGATTCGATGCAGGCAGTCGACCTCAGTTCGCTGGTGGTCAGGCCCATAAGGCCCGAGGAGGAAGAGGTCTGGAATCAGTTGATGTC
>PXCI01000047.1 GCA_003566675.1 Clostridia bacterium | reverse complement strand
GCGCACCGGGGCGAAGAGGTCACGGCCGAGATCATAGACGGTCCGGCATCGGTGGTATTTGATCAGGCGGAGAATCGGTTGCATGCCCAGAAGGCCATTATGGCCCTGGTGATGTGAGGAGGCAGTCATGAAAAGACGAGTTTTGATTATGGGTGCAGCGGGTAGAGATTTTCACGATTTCAACGTGGTTTTTCGTGATGACGAAGATTATGAGGTCGTTGCTTTCACGGCGACACAGATTCCGGGAGTAGAGGATCGCCGTTATCCTCCGGAGTTGTCTGGACCGCTTTATCCGGAAGGCATACCAATCCACGCGGAAGGCGAACTGGAGACCTTGATCAAGGAGCAGGAGATTGACGAGGTCGTCTTTTCGTACAGTGATATTTCCCATGAATACGTGATGGGCCGGGCCTCGCAGGTGTTGGCTACGGGGGCGGATTTTCGCTTTATCGGCTCTGATAACGTGATGTTGAAGTCATCGAAACCGGTGGTAGCGGTGACCGCGGTGAGGACAGGCGTGGGCAAGAGCCAGACAACGCGGCGGGTTGCACATATCTTGCAGTCCATGGGCAAAAGCATTGTCGTGGTGAGGCATCCGATGCCCTACGGTGACCTTGCGGCGCAGGCGGTCCAGCGATTTGCAACCTACGACGACCTTGAACGTCACGATTGCACGATCGAAGAGCGGGAGGAGTACGAGCCCCATCTGGACCGGGGGATCGTGGTCTATGCCGGTGTGGATTACGGTGCGATTCTGTCAGAGGCTGAGAAAGAGGCAGACGTCGTCTTGTGGGACGGTGGCAACAATGACTGGTCCTTCTACCTTCCCGACATACAGATTACTCTGGTCGATCCCCACCGTCCGGGGCACGAGAAGCGTTATCACCCAGGAGAGGCCAATCTGAGAAAGGCTGACGTAGTGTTGATAAACAAGGTAGATACCGCACCGCCAGAGGGCATCGACCAGGTCAGGGCCAGCATTCGTGAATTGAACCCGGACGCCCAGGTCATAGAGGCCGCGTCACCGCTGTATGTTGATAATGCCCGGATGATTCGGGATAAGAAGGTGCTGGTGGTCGAAGACGGCCCCACCCTGACCCACGGAGGCATGAAATACGGAGCCGGCGTGGTGGTGGCGCGCAAGTATGGAGCGCGCGAGTTGTTGGATCCGCGTCCCTTCGCGGTGGGCAAGATGCTGGAGACCTATGAGAGTTATCCGGAGATCGGCCCCCTCCTTCCCGCCATGGGGTACAGTCAACAGCAGGTCATGGATCTGCAGAAGACGATCGCTGCCTGCGATGTGGACCTGGTGATCATCGCGACGCCCATTGACCTTCGGCGCCTGGTTAGGATTGATGCACCAACTCTGAGGGTTCGCTACGAGCTGCAGGAGATCGGAGAGCCCACCGTCGAGGACGTACTGCGGGAATATTTTGGATGAAATGGGCTTGTTAAGGTGCGGCACAGGGGGTAGACTGGGTTTGATGCCAATATGTGTATCCTTGCTTTCTGGCCAGAGGTGATACCTGTGGGAAAAGAACCCGATGTGAACCATGTCTACCAGAGAATGAAAGATGAAGACGTTAAGATGACGGCTCAGCGTCAGTTGATTGTGAAGCTCCTCGTGAAACACCAGGATCGGCATCCCTCGGCGGATGAACTGCACCAGCTCGTGCGGGATGTGGACCCAGACGTCGGGCTGGCAACCGTTTACCGGACCCTGGATCTTCTGGAGCGCTTGGACCTGGTGCAGAGCCTGAACCTGGGTGACGGTCGTGCCCGGTATGAGCTGGCGAGTGGTGTTCACCGGCATCATCACTTGCTTTGTATTGAGTGTGGCAAGATAGAAGAAGTGGATGAGGACCTCCTGGGTGCGGTTGAGGAAGCGGTACTGAGCAGGGCTGGTTTCACGGTGGTTGACCATGAACTGAAGCTGTACGGTGTGTGCTGCGCCTGCAGCCCAGAGCGTGGGCCATAAGACGACCAAGGCCGGTAACGCATGGGAGTGACCCACATGGACTGGCGATTATTAGGCACGGCTTTCGGCCTGGTATTTTTGGCTGAGCTCGGCGACAAGACGCAGTTGGCCACGATGATGTTGTCAGCAAGGTCCGGGGCGCCGACCACCGTATTTTTTGGAGCGGTCATGGCAATGGTGATCAACGTCGGCCTGGCTGCTATCTTTGGGGCGGCTGTGGTCCGGGTGGTTCCCGAGGCCTTTATTCGATATGGGGCCGGTACCCTGTTTCTGGTTCTGGGAGGCTTGATTCTGCTGGGACGTTAGTATTCATTGCAGCGATGACAGCGCTATTATATAATGAGGGAGCGATTGACGATATGAGTGCGCCTATAGCTCAGCTGGATAGAGCATCGGCCTCCGGAGCCGGGAGCGCAGGTTCGAGTCCTGCTAGGCGCACCCTTTCTTTCCTGAGAGAGATTTCTCCACCTTCAATCCAGCGTTTGTGCTCCCCCTGTGATCGGGGGGGTTGGTCGTGCATGTGATCATTGCAGGCGGAGGTAGGACAGGCAGAAACCTCGTCAATCGTTTCAGAGACCGCCGCATCAGTGTCACGGTCATTGATTCAGACCCCAGAAAGTGCGAACGGATATCCGAGTCCTTTCCTTATGTGGATATAGTGCTGGGTGACGCCATCCATCCCCGGACTCTTCGCGAGGTCATCGTGCAGAAGACCCGCGCTTTCATCGCTGTGACTGGACAGGATCATTTCAATCTCCTGGCGTCCGCCCTTGCGTCCCGGTTGGGCATCGAGCGGGTGATTCTGAAACTTCTGGATCCCGAATACCGAGCCCTGGCAGAGATTATGGAGTTAAATGACGTCCTCGATCCGGCCGACTCCTTTGCTGCCCAGGTGGTGGCCCGCCTGGACGACGTGGATTTTGTGCAACTGGTGCACCAGTTCCATCCGAACCTTCGGATGAAACGCTTCAGCGTTGATGGGGATTCCGGTCTGGCTGGTATTGTCCCCCTGGACCTGGCCGAAAGGGTAGGGAAGAAGGTCTACCCGGTACTGCTGCTGCGTGATGGGGCATACGCTCTGCCTTCTGATGTGGACACCGTAAAGGAGGGCGACGAAATACTTGCCTGGCATCGAAAGCACTAGGGCCTCCTGCCGTTGTGATGAGAAGGGTTTGTCTTGAGGGTAAGGCGAAGCGCTGCTGTGTACCAGACCGGCACGTCCGTCCTTCACATCCTCAAATGGACGGGGATTGCGGTGCTGGTGGGCGTCATTACCGGCATGGCAGCTGTGCTTTTCACCGGAGCCCTGAACTGGGGCATCGACGTCCTGGCGTCCCTCGGCCGGGATCGATGGCTTTATGTGCTTCCCGTTTTCGGGTTGCTCCTCAGCGGACTCATAACGTCCGTCTTTGCTCCCGAAGCTGCGGGTCACGGCACGGACTCGGCGATCAGGGCCTACAATCTGCGTTGGGGTTATATGAGCCTACTCACGGTGCCTGTGAAGCTGGTGGCCAGTGTTTTGACCATTGCTTCGGGGGGCTCCGCCGGGAGGGAGGGCCCGACGGTGCAGATGGGTGCGGCTCTGGGCTACTGGCTTGGAAAGACCCTCGGCCTCAGTCTCCAGGAGATTCGCAAGGTGGTAATGTGTGCAATGGCAGCGGCCTTTGGATCCATATTCACCGCACCCATCGCTGGGGGGCTCTTTGGGGCTGAGGTTCTGTACCGTGATGACGTTGAATACAGCAATCTGCTCGAGAGCTTTATATCAAGCATATCCGCCTTCTACATCTATTCGGTTGTGCTGGGTCGGGAGAGGCTTTTTGCTTTTTATGCCCCGGGTGACTTCACGTTCCACCCCCAGAGGGATATTCTGTATTTTCTGGTGTTCGGTGTGGGGGTGGGAATTGTTAGCCTGATGTACATAAAGGCCCTATATGGCTTTGAGCACTTATCGGAGAGGCTGCCCATTACCCCGTGGATGCGGACTGCTTTGGGAGGTTTGCTGACAGGGCTGACAGCAATAATTGCAACACCCCTTGTTCTGGGAACGGGGATTCCCCTGGTTGAGAAGCTGATGTTGGAGCAGGTTCCCTGGCGGATGATTCTACTGCTCCTACTGGGTAAGATCGCCGCTACGGCCTTCACCGTGGGCTCGGGTGCGAGCGGAGGAGTGGTGGCACCGAGTCTCACCCTGGGGGCCCTGACGGGGGCCTTCCTCGCCTCGGTTGTCGGGTACCCCTTTCCCGAGATGGTGATCGCTGTTTCGAGTGTCGGGCTACTGGGAGCAGCTGCTCACATACCCATCACCGGTGTGGTCATGGCGGTGGAGATCCTGGGTGTTGACCTGATAAAGCCGGTCACAATCGTGTGCTTCATAGGAGCCAGCATAACGCGGAACGACAGTCTCTTCCGGCAGGCACGGGTAAGTCACGTTGAGCAGGCAAGGGCGTCTCACCATTTTGACCAGAGGCCTTTGTAAGGGGAGATTCCGGAAGGAGGATCATCTTGTACAAGCTTTTTGTGAATGGAAACATACACACGATGGACTCACAGGGATGCGTGGTTGAGGCACTGTTAGTAGAGGGGGACACGATCCTGGAGGTGGGCGACTCGAGGACGCTGCGCGAACGGGTTGGGAACCTACCGACCTCACAGGTGGAAACCATCGATCTCGGGGGTGCGACGGTTGTGCCCGGTCTCGTCGATTCCCACACCCACTTCGTCTCCTACTGCAGCCTGCGCCTGGGAGTCGATGTGACCACGACCCAGACCCTCGAGGAGGTACAGGAGAAGGTGAGAGGGAAGGCAGCGACCTTGCAACCCGGGCAGTGGGTCCTGGGTTGGGGGTGGAACAAGAATCTCTGGCCTGGAGGGCAATTTCCCGGTCGGAAGGATCTCGATGAGGTGACGGAGCGGCATCCGGTTGCACTCAGAAGCAAGGATGGCCACGCTCTGTGGGTGAACAGCGAGGCGCTCCGTGTGGCAGGACTGGATCGGGGTGCGACCCCACCGCCTGGGGGAGATCTCCTCAGGGATCACCGGGGTGAGCTCCAGGGGATATTCTTTGAGACCGCCATATCTATGATTGATGATGCGGTTCCTCCTACGCCCGTCGAGGCGCTCAAGAGGGCCGTGATCGAGGGACAGGAGGAGGCTCATGCTCTGGGGCTGACGGGGCTGGTCAGTTGTGAGGGGGCCGATGCCCTCAGGGTCTTCGGCGAATTGAACCGCGAAAATGCCCTCACTCTCCGGGTCAGGATGACACTCCCCGATGACTCTCTGGATGCGGCGGAGGCCCTGGGATTGAGCGGTTCTTTTGGCGATGACCGTCTTCGAATCAGCGCGGTCAAGATGTTCACAGATGGTGCGGTTGGTTCGCAGACGGCCTACCTCTTTTCGCCTTATTGTGGACGGGAGGACGGCTACAGGGGCCTGCAGGTCCTGGATCGTAGCGGCCTGAGAAGTCGGGTGCAGAGGTCCTTTGCCCTGTCCTTTCCCGTTGCGATCCATGCCATTGGAGATGCGGCCAATCATGAGGTTCTGGATGTGTTAGAGGAACTGGGGGCACAGGAGAGTGGCCTGAGGAATCGCATTGAACACGCTCAGCTGCTTCTTCCAGGGGATTTGGAGAGGTTTAGCCAGCTGGGGGTCATCGCTTCCGTGCAGCCTGCCCATGCTGTGGCAGACCGGGACGTGGTCGATGAGTACTGGGGCGAGCGGGGCCGTTATGCTTACGCCTTTCGCTCTCTTCTCGATGCAGGAGCCGTCGTGGCCTTCGGTTCGGATCTACCCGTGGATGTCCTGGATCCCCTGGTCGGTATCAGGGCTGCAGTGACCCGCCGCGCCCATCCTAACCAGTCGAGCTGGTATCCTGAGGAGCGGCTCACCGCGTTGGAAGCGGTTCGCGCCTACACCTGGGGTTCGGCCTACGCGGTGAACGAGGAGGACAGGCGTGGTACTTTGGCCCCGGGCATGCTGGCTGACCTGACCGTCCTCAGTTCCGACATCATCGCTGCACCCATGGACCCGTGTGAGGTTGTCTCCACGGTGGTGGGTGGAGAGGTCGTCTTCTCCAGGCATGACAAGTGAAGAAGCCGAAGACCTGGATGTTTTCAATTCCTCATCAGTGATTGCCTGCGGCCTTCGGGCCAGGTATTGAATGCGGTTTCTCCTCCGAGTTTGGGTATCCTATAAAATCGGGACCTGATTGGGGGAGGCGCGTGAACGACGTTCTTGTTCGGGCGATCATTGCCACAGCTGCTGCAGGATCTGTGAGTGGACTCGGTGCCCTTGTTCTGGCACTGTGGGGTGATGTCTCGTCCAGTACATACAGCACCATCCTAGGGTTCTCCGCCGGGGTGATGTTGGCGCTGTCATCCCTTGTGCTTTTACCCCATGCTGTATCAATCGGTTCGATCGGATCTGTGATAGCGGGGTTGTTCCTGGGGGCGCTGTTCGTGATGGGCATGGAGTATCTTCTGCCCCATCTTGAGCCGCACTTCGGGGGGCAGGACTTCTCCCCGGGCCTTGAGGATGCGGTGCTGCTCACGATGGCTGTGGCCATTCATAACATTCCGGAGGGACTTGCCATGGGCCTTGGATATGCAGCCGGCGACGAGATGATGGGTCCCCATCTTGCGATTGCCGTGGCCTTTCAGAACATTCCCGAGGGACTGGCCATCAGCCTGCCTCTGAGACGAAATGGCGTGAATCGTTGGCTGACCGTGGCCTTTGCAACGCTGTCAGGAATGAGTGAGGTCCTGGGCGCCATTGCCGGCGTTCTTGGCACTGGTTTACTTGGTGACATCTTATCCCCGGGACTGGCTTTTGCTGCGGGAGCTCTCATATATGTCACTGCAGATCAGCTGATCCCTGAGGCTCACCATTCAAGCGGCTTTCCCAGTTGGGGGGTCACCTCGGGATTCGCGCTGGTGTTGTTGATTGGCTGGTATACGCAGGCGGTCCTATGAGTTTGCTTTCTGCTCGAGCTGGGCTCATGATATACTGTTAAAGGACCTGATCAAACGAGTTCTTACTTACCGTGCCTGCCCTGTTCGGGCATTTGACCAGGAAAACGTCATCGAATGCGGTTGAGGGGATGGTCCGACCGTAAACGAAAGGGTTTTGTCATGAGGATCCGCGTCAGGGAGGGATTTCTGCTGATCCTGCCTCTTGTATTCAGCTTGTTCTTCCTTACATCTTTGTCTATTGCACTTCCAACCTCCCTGTATGCTGCCGAGGATGTTCCGGGATGGTGGGTCCCTGGTTCTGCCGAGATCGAGCGGACGGTGCAGAGGGTTTCGGAGGAACTCGAGCGTACGGTGAAGGGAATCTATGTTCCCATTGGTGTCGCCGGGGATTCGGATCGCATGGATCGACTCATCGACCTGGTGCTGGCCACGGAGCTGAATGCCATGGTCATAGATGTCAAGGACGATAATGGCTGGATTGCATACAGGAGCGGTTTGGATTCCGTCAGCCTGTATCGCACGCAGCAAGCGAGGCTCGGCGAACTCGAGGAGCTCGCGACGAGATTGGATGAACTCGGGATCTATGCCATAGCTCGCGTTGTTGTCTTCAAGGACTCGCGCCTGGTCCTGGCCAGGCCAGAATTGGCGGTGCAGCACCGGGACGGTGGGCCGTGGCGTGACCGGACCGGGGCCGCCTGGTTGGACCCTTACAGCCGCGAGGCATGGCAGTACACCATTGATATTGCGGTGGAGGTGGCTGAAGCTGGGTTCCCGGAGGTTCAATTTGACTACGTGCGCTTCCCGACTGATGGAGCAGTGAGCGCCGCCCGGTATACCTGGGCAGAGGAGAACACTTCGCGGGCCGATGTGATCACGGCCTTCCTGGAGGAAGCGCAGTGGGCCCTCGCAGGTGCGGGAGCGTTCAGTTCTGCAGATGTCTTTGGGTTGGTAACCACGGTAGCCGATGACATGAGGATCGGGCAGAATTGGGAGCGGGTTTCGGCGGTAGTGGATTACATGTCCCCCATGGTATATCCTTCCCATTATGGACCAAACATCTATGGATTACCTGTTCCCAATGAGGCTCCCTATGAGACGGTTTGGCATGCCATGGAGGATGGTCTGGAAAGGACCACACCCCGGGATGCCTTGGTCAGACCCTGGTTGCAGGATTTCTCCTGGGGATATCGATATGGCCCCGCGGAGGTTCGGGCCCAGATTGAGGCGGTCCATGACTGGGGAGTAGACAGTTGGCTTCTTTGGAATGCAGGTGGGATTTATACCAGGGAGGCTCTCCTGGATGCTGATGAGCGGTAGGAGTAGACTGAAGTTGGAGGAGGAGGATCACAGGTGTCAGAGGAGAGAATGTATAACGTTGGGTTAATATCGCACAGCGGCGCAGGCAAGACCAGTCTGGCGGAGAGCATGTTGTATTTTTCTGGAGCTACCAGTCGGCTAGGCAGCGTGGACCAGCGGAACAGCATTCTGGACTACGACCCGGAAGAGAGGGCGCGGCAGGTCAGTATCAATGCCGCCGTTGCGCCGGTCCAGTGGAAGGGCCATCGGATCAACGCTTTTGACTGCCCCGGCTACTTTGACTTCGTGGGCGAGGTGCGCGCCGCTCTCAGGGCCGCCGATGTGGCTCTCATTGCCGTTGAGGGCGTTTCTGGGGTCGAGGTCGGAACCGAGCTTGTCTGGGGTTATGCGGATGAATTCAAGATGCCGCGGGCCGTGTTTGTCAACAAGCTGGATCGCGAGAATGCCAATTTCTACCGAGTACTGGAGCAGGTCGAGGAGTACTTCCCCGAGCGAATTGCCCCCCTGCAGCTGCCCATAGGCCAGGAGTCCAACTTTTCCGGGATCGTGGACCTGCTGCAGATGAAGGCATACCGCTTCGAGGATAAGGGTGAGCCTCGGGAGATCGATATCCCAGAGGATATGGCTGATGAGGTCGAACAGTACCGCGAACAGCTCCTTGATGCCGTCGTGGAGCGCGATGATGAACTGCTCATGATGTACCTCGAAGGGGAGGAGATCGACGCAGAGGTCATCGCGGGTGCTCTAAAGGGGGCCATCGCTGACCAAGATCTCGTTCCGCTTCTCTGCGGGTCAGCCATGACAGGCGTCGGGGTCGCCAGTTTGATGGACGCCATCATAGACTATTTCCCTGCGCCCGGCGACTTGCCGGCCCTGAGGGGATTGGATCCCGAAACAGAGGAGGAATTAGAGCGGCCTGCTGATGCCGATCAGCCCTTCTCGGCCTTTGTCTTCAAAACCATGGCCGATCCCTACGTCGGCAGACTGAGCCTCTTCCGTGTGCTCTCTGGCAAAGTCCAATCAGATTCTAAGATCCTCAATTCATCCCAGGGAATACAGGAACAGCTCGGCCAGCTCTTTACGCCCAGGGGAAATGAACAGGTACCGATTGAAGAGGCGGTTGCCGGTGAGATCGTGGCAGTTCCGAAACTGCAGGCCACGATCACAGGGGATACGCTCTGCAGCATCGATGCCCCCATCCAGTATCCTCAAATTGAGTTTCCCGATCCGGTCTACCAGGTGGCGGTTCAGCCCGAGAGTCGTGGTGATGAGGAGAAGATCAGCACTGGACTGAGACGTCTGGCCGAGGAGGATGCCACCTTCAGGGTGGAGCGCAACAGTGAGACGAATGAACAGATCCTCTATGGCATGGGAGAACTCCATATTTCGGTCGTCCTGGATCGGTTGAAGCGGAAGTTTGGCGTCAGCGTCATCACATCGCCGCCGAGGATTGCTTACCGGGAGACCATTCGCCGTGAGGCCACTGCCCGCTATCGTCATAAGAAGCAGTCGGGGGGAAGGGGCCAGTTTGGAGAGGTTCAGATCCGGGTGGAGCCGCTGCAGAGGGGCGAGGAGTTCGAGTTTGTGGATGAGATATTCGGCGGATCCGTTCCCAATCAGTTTATCCCCGCCGTTGAAAAGGGTGTAAGGGAATCGATGGCCGAGGGCCCCGTGGCCTCCTATCCAGTAACACAGGTGAAAGTGGCCCTGTATGATGGGGGTTATCATCCTGTTGATTCATCGGAAATGGCATTCAAGGTTGCAGGCTCCATGGCTTTCAAGCAGGCCTTCATGGAGGCCGATCCCATTCTGCTCGAGCCTGTCATGGATGTGTCTGTCAGGGTGCCCGAGGAATACATGGGAGATGTGATCGGTGACCTCAATCGCAAGCGGGGCAAAATCCTGGGCATGGAGCCCGAGGGACGTTCACAGATTATCAAGGCCAAGGTCCCTGCAGCAGAGATGTCAAGGTATGCCATAGACTTGAGGTCCATAACCCAGGCTCGGGGCACCTACACCACGGCGTTTTCCTCCTACGAGGCAGTGCCCCAAGAGGTTGTCCAGGGCATCATCGATCGGGCAAAGAGGGACGAAGTGGAGTGACTAAGGCGAAGGGGGCCGGAGATGCCGTCGATTATGTGCGGCTTCCGGTCCTCCCTGTTGTAAGGCGTTCGATGGGTGAAGAGGGGCTGGAAGGAACCTGGCTCGGATGATGGCCGTTTCGACCGGGTCAGGGCGAAAGCTCCGTTGCGTAAGACATCAGCGGGCTTCAGATGGAGTGAGCCATCAGGTTTTCCCCTTGGGGAACTGTTTATCCAGATAGCGGCTCATGAGACTGTGCGGATCGTTTTCGGGATCTTCTTCAGGCTCTTCACATGGTTCCTCAGGTTTCTTGGACTCCTCGGACAGGGCTTTGTGCATCTTCTGCAGATCCGTCTTCTGATCTTCACTGAGGGAGCTTCCAGGGTCTTCTGTGACGTTCATCTCGCGCTGCAGGCACCGCTCCAACTGCCCGACAAAGGCCCTCAACTTGTCCTTGATCCAGACTCGTCTGGCGGGAATCCGGTGCACATCGTACCCGAGGTTCTGCAGGTAGGCCGTCTTCCGAGCGTCTCGCCTCCGGCCCGGACGGCTGAGATGATGATAACCATCTACTTCTACAACGATCTTTTCTCCCAAGAGGAAGTCGACTTCATAGCGGCCAATGTGTTCGCCTGGGCGATGAGGGAGGCCACGTTCGTCGAGGACCGTCTGCAGTCTCTGCTCGGTTTTGCTTCTTGCCATCGATGCTCATCCCCCTGATATAAGCATACCACAGAATGGGAAAGCGAGATGTAGGTTTTGTTTCGGGGTTCCATGCAGTTTGCTCAGTTAGCGCTTCGGAGCAATGGAGAACCGGATATCGCTAGGGATGGGTAGGCCGGGTGGAGGATCATCGTTCTCGGAAGAGAAAGGATCAGGGTAGAGACGAAATAAGGCAACGAGGTGCTGCTGTCGGGAGAACTGAAGTATCGAAACCGGATTGAGCGGACCGAAAAGCGACAGGCTCTGGAGCGCAGCGGGGTTGAGCCATCTCTGATCTTGCCCGGGCTTTTGGTGGCGATATCCCTTTGGCACGGAGTAGGTTCGTACAGCGGGTTTGCTCGTCTGAAAGGGGTGTATGTTCTTGGGTTTTGATCTGTTGGTCAGGGGAGGCATTGTGGTGTCTGCGGCGAGTCGGCAAGCCAGTGATCTTCTGGTCCAGGACGGAAAGGTATCTGCTGTACTACAGCCGGGCGCCGGAGAAGGCATCGAAGTCTCAGAGATTCTAGATGCTTCGGGCCTATTGGTCTTTCCCGGAATGGTGGACCTGCATGTTCACATTGGTGAGCCGGGTAAGACGGAGAAGGAGGATATCGGCACCGGTACTCGGGCGGCGGCGGCAGGGGGTGTGACAACGGCAGTTATCATGCCCAACTGCATTCCCCCGGTGAACTCGGCCGAGGCCCTGGTGCGGCGAGCCGAGCTTTTCAAGAACAAGTCCTTCGTCGATTTCGCCCTGTTGGGAGGAGCCGGGGGAGAGTCCATTGACACGATAGTCGAACAGGCTGAGGCGGGTGCTGTAGGCTACAAGAGCTATGTGGGTGCGTATCGCAGCGACCGTCCAGGCCTACTTTGCAAGGACACCGCAGATCTATACCAGGTCATGGAGAAATCAGCGGAGGTGGACCGCTTCGTGGGATATCACTGTGAGGATAGCCGTACCATCGATCTACTGCGGAATCGCCTGCTCGATGCCGGGAGGGTGGACTTTCGTGCTTATCACGAGAGCCGTCCCGAGTTCACAGAGAGTCTGGCCACGGTCGCCCTCCTGGAGGTTGCCAGGGAGACCGGCGGGCGCCTTCACCTGGTCCACATGTCTTCGCCCTGGGCGATCGAACTTGCGAATCTTTACTGGGCCCATGGCACCTGTGTGACTGTGGAGACCTGCCCCCACTACCTTGTCTTCAGTGAGGAGGATACCGCGAGACTGGGCCCCTATGCGCAGGTGGCTCCTCCGCTGAGGTCGCTCGAGACGGTTGATGTATTATGGAGTCTCATTGAGGACGGTTCCATTGACATTATAGCAACAGATCATGCGCCCGGGACTCCTGGTGAGAAGGTTCGTGGTAAGCAGAACATCTTCGAAGGGGGCGGTGGGTTGCCAGCGGTGGACGTCGTGTGGCCCCTCATGCTCAATGAGGTGAATCGGGGGCGGATTGCCGCGGAGAGCCTGGTTTCTCTCATGGCCGAAAGGCCGGCCAGGATGGCGCGGATCTACCCAGAGAAGGGGTCGCTGTTACCGGGCTCTGATGCCGATATGGTGCTGGTAGACATGGAGGAAGTTCATCACCTGTCGGCGGACCGCTCATACACCAAGCATCGCGATTCGGCGGCGATATATGATGGCATAGAAATTGCGGGACGGGTCAAGACGGTCCTACAGCGGGGGAGGGTATTGTCACGCGATGGAGTCTTGGAAGAGGAGAAGCCAGTTGGAGCGCACTGGGTGAGACCCTGACACATTCGACCGCATTGATGAGGACAAAGGGCGAGTGCGCTGGGTGTGGTGCATCTTGTCGACCCCGGTCGCCCGCCTGCATTGGGGGATCCTCTTCCCTCTCAATCAGCCCGCAGATGACTTCGGCCGACACCTGCTTCAGGGTAATTTCGGAAGGCAGGTTATCAGTTCCTTATTGTTTACAACTCCCATCCAGGGGAACTTATCTTCAAATATATGTGATGCGGGGGATTCATGGAGGGTGATCTCCCCGTGAGAGCTAACGGGCTGCTGGTGAAGATTGGCCCATGTCTCCTGCTGTTCTTCGACGGGAGGGGGTGAATGTCCTTTCATTCATCGTCGTGTGTGAGAGGCCCTTTACCCCTGCAATGGATCGGTTTCCCTGCCCTTTGATTCACCAAAACGAATGGAATACCCTGTGTGGAACACGATAGGCGTGTAAATGTGGTTTCCACAAAGCCAGGCCCTCAGAGCCAGGCTGGGAGAATCTGAGGCGACCGAACGTGAAGAATTCGGCGAATATGTTGTGTCACAGGTGTGCTGTTGTGCTATAATACGAGAGAAGGTCAGAGAACATCAAAGTGCAGGAGGTCAGTGTCTCTGCGATGGCAACGATGAGTGATAACATCGAACGGTATATTCGCGGTTTGCTACAGAGATCGGGTGGCGGGAGCCTGGAGATTCAGCGCGTTGCCCTTGCAAGCCTCTTTCGCTGTGTTCCGTCGCAGATTAACTACGTCTTGCAGACTCGCTTTACCCCTGAGAGAGGATACATCATTGAGAGTCGACGGGGTGAGGGAGGCTACATTCGCATCATCAAGGTTCAGGTTCACTCGCGGCAGGATCTTCTGTTGAGGATTTATCGGGCTGCATCTTCCGGGGTGACGGTCGGTGAGTTGCGCGATTATGTAGACCGACTGAGGGAGGAGTCCATTGTCACGGAGCGCGAAGCCAGGCTCATCCGGATCATCCTCGCGGATGCAAACGGAGGTAAGCGCCTCTCTGAGAAGCAGCGAGGTCAGATGCTTCAGCGGGTCATCCACATGGTATTGACTGCTTCGTCGGAGAGATGATCAGACTAGGTAGCGGTATTCAGGGAAGGAGAGTGTGGCCAGTGCGTTGCGAACACTGCGGCGAAAGAGAGGCCACGGTGCATATTACCACCATAAGAGACGGGGAGCAGATGGATCTTCATCTATGTGGGGACTGTGCAGCAGAGGAAGGCTTTTTCGCCTGGTCATTTGAACCCCAGTTCCCCGTACACGGGTTGCTGGGAGGGTTGATGGAGAAGGTCTCGGACAGCGGAACGATGTCGATGCCAAGATCAGCCCAGTGCCCGACCTGTGAGCGCACCTATCGCGAGTTCGCGCAGACTGGCTTCCTCGGATGTGTTCAGTGCTACCAGGCTTTCAGCGATGCTGTTATTCCCCTGATCAAGAAGATGCAGAGCGGTTCGGCACATAGGGGGAAACATCCGCGAGGCAGGGGGCGATCCCTCTCAGAGCCGGAGGATGTGCAGGCCAAAATCCAGTCTCTTCGCAGCAGTCTTCAGGACGCTGTGAAGGCAGAGGAATACGAACGAGCAGCTGAGCTGCGAGACATGATACGCGAATTGGAGGCAAAATGCGATGGCGCAGGATAAACGGCCTCTGTTCACGCGTCGGCTGAGCTCATGGATGAAGGGCGCGGGCGCATCCTCTGACATCGTCTTATCCAGCAGGGTGCGGCTGGCCCGGAATCTGGACAGCATTCCTTTTCCCCCCAAGATGGGGCGCGAAGACGCCCTCAAGGTCCTGGATCTGGCAGAGCGGGCGACGGATCACCTGGTGAGGAGTACGGACGAGGCGTGGGATTTCTATCGCCTGGGAGACATGGATGATCTGGACAGGTGGGTATTGGTGGAAAAGCATCTCATCAGTCCCCAACTGGTGAAGAGTTCGGCCCTGAGTGGGTTGATTCTTCGCCAGGACGAGGCCGTGAGCATCATGGTAAATGAGGAGGACCATCTGCGCATTCAGTGTCTGTTTCCGGGCCTGAATGTGGAGGATGCATGGCAGCTGGGTGATGCGGTTGATGATGTACTGTCGGAGATAGTTAGATACGGTTTTGACGACAAATTGGGTTACCTAACGACTTGCCCAACCAATGTAGGCACGGGGATGCGGGTCTCGGTTATGCTTCACCTGCCGGGTCTTGTGATGACAGAACGTCTGGAATCGGTGATCTCCGGTCTGAGCAAGGTGGGATCTGTAGTCAGGGGCCTTTATGGTGAGGGCAGTGAGGCCCAGGGGAACTTGTTCCAAATATCTAATCGGTTGACGCTGGGGTCGGATGAGGATGAGATCATAGCCAATCTCAGCGCTGTGGTAAATGAGGTTGTGCAACGTGAACGATCAGCACGGGAGATCGTCTATGATCGCGACCGGAAACGGCTTGAGGATCGCGTGTGTCGGGCGTACGGGCTTCTCACCAATGCGCGGTTGATGACCTCTGAAGAGGCCATCAGGCTGCTATCGTTGTTGAGACTCGGCATAGATTTACAAGTGATTTCGGGGTTGTCTGCTGGCGTGTTTCAGGAACTGATGATCCGAATGCGTCCATCTTTGATACAGCGCAATTCCGGTGATGTACTGGATGCTGACGAAAGGGACGAGAAGCGAGCAGCACTTATGCGCAATGCATTGTTGAAGAGGCGGTGAATGAGCCGCTTTATTCATGGAATGGGGGAATGTTCAGTGTTTGGACGGTATTCAGCGAGAGCTCACAAGGTAATTGTGCTTGCTCAGGAAGAGGCCAGGCGGTTGAACTATAACTATGTGGGGACAGAGCATCTGCTGCTGGGTTTGATTCGTGAGGGAAGTGGCGTTGCGGCACAGGCCCTTCAGAACCTGGGGGTTGATCTCGAAGAGGTCACCGAAGAAGTTGAGAAGATTATTGGCAAGGGCAACACGCCAGTCAGTGGGCAAATTGGATTCACGCCCCGCGCAAAGAAGGTTGCGCTGGAGCTCGCCCCAGAGGAAGCGCGGAATATGGGCAACAACTACGTGGGCACCGAACACATATTGCTGGGGCTCATACGCGAAGATGAGGGAGTGGCGGCCAAGGTTCTGCAGAAGATGGGAGCAGACCTTGAGAAAGTTCGGACCGAGGTGGTTGAGCAGCTGGGCGGAGAGGGTGGTGGGCAGGCTCCTGCCCCCGGCAGGGACAAGAGCAAGGGCCGCTCATCGAGAACGCCTGCCCTGGATACCTACGGGCGAGACCTTAATGAGATGGCAAGGGATGGCACCCTTGATCCGGTGATCGGCAGGTCAAGGGAGATCAAGAGGGTGATTCAGATCTTGAGTCGCCGCACCAAGAATAACCCCGTGCTAATCGGAGAACCGGGGGTTGGCAAAACGGCCATTGCCGAGGGACTGGCGCAGCGCATTGCTGAGGGCAAGGTTCCTGAGATTCTCAAGGGTCGACGCGTGATCGGTCTCGACATGGGGGCTATGGTTGCCGGTTCGAAGTATCGGGGCGAATTCGAGGAACGCCTGAAGCGAGTCATGAGTGAGATCAACAAGGATGGTAACGTCATTCTCTTCATCGACGAAATGCATACCATAATAGGGGCAGGAGCTGCCGAGGGCGCCATCGATGCCTCGAGCATCATCAAACCTGCCCTGACCCGTGGTGAGATGCAGGCCATAGGAGCAACCACCATTGATGAGTACCGCAAACATGTGGAAAAGGATGCAGCCCTGGAGCGACGTTTCCAGCCAATCGTCGTGGAAGAGCCCTCGGTGTCCGAAACGGTTGCGATCTTGCGGGGCCTCAGAGACAAGTACGAGGCGCATCATCGAGTGGAGATCACGGACGCTGCGCTTGAATCCGCAGCCTACCTGGGCGACCGGTACATCACAGATCGGTTCTTGCCCGACAAAGCGGTGGACCTCATGGACGAGGCTGCATCGAGCGTTCGGCTCGATGCTTATGTAGCACCCCCGGAGATCAAGGAGCTGGAAGATGAGCTGCAGGATATGCGCACGGAGAAAGAGGCGGCCGTGCGGGGGCAAGAGTTCGAGAAAGCGGCCGAGTTAAGGGACCAGGAACGAAGGATGAGAGAACGGCTCGACGAGGAGAAGCAGAAATGGGAAAAGGAACAGATGGTCAGCAAGCGCGTCGTCAACGAGGAGGACATTGCCGCGATCGTCTCTGACTGGACCGGCATTCCAGTAGTGAAACTCACTGAGACAGAGACTGAAAGGCTGATGAATCTCGAGGGCGTTCTGCACCAGCGCATCATTTCCCAGGACGAGGCAGTGACCGCCGTGGCGAAGGCGGTAAGGCGAGGCCGTGCAGGATTGAAGGATCCCAAGAGGCCCATCGGTTCGTTCATCTTCCTCGGACCGACGGGTGTGGGCAAGACGGAGCTGAGTAAGGCACTGGCGGATGCCCTGTTCGGTGATGAGGATGCCCTGATCGTGCTTGACATGTCAGAGTACATGGAACGACATACGGTATCTCGTCTCTTTGGAGCACCTCCTGGATACGTCGGCTACGAGGAAGGCGGACAACTCACCGAGGCGGTCCGGCGTCAACCGTACAGTGTCGTGCTCTTTGATGAGATTGAAAAGGCCCATCCTGAGGTCTTCAACACCCTCTTGCAGGTACTGGAAGAGGGGCGTCTCACGGAAGCCAGGGGCCGTTCGATTGATTTCCGCAACACGGTCATCATCATGACTTCCAATGTTGGAGCCGAACTGATCAGGCGAGAGACCTCTGTCGGTTTCCGGGTCGAGGAGGACCGGGGTATCGATTATGACTCAATGAAAGACAAGATCATGGAGGAAGTGAAGAGGACCTTCAGGCCGGAGTTTCTCAACCGGGTGGACGACACAATCGTCTTCCGGGCGCTTAACGAGGGCGACCTTTACAGCATCTTGGATCTGATGCTAGTTGAAGTCGCGGAGCGCGTGGGGGAGCGGGTTCAGCTGTCGCTGACTCAGGAGGCAAGACAGGTCCTCCTCGATGAGGGATATGATCCGGTCTTTGGCGCACGGCCTTTGCGCCGAGCCATCGTGAGGTTCCTGGAAGATCCTCTTTCTGATGCCCTGTTGGAAGGTAGGTTTAAGGCGGGCGAGGAAGTGGTGGTGGACGCCAGGGACCATCGACTGGTGCTCCTCAGCAAAGACAGTGCCGCAGAGGAGGGGCTTGAGGCAGATTCCATTGCGGTGCCCGAGCCAGCTGAGGGAGTAGACGAGAGTGCCCGTGACGAACAGGACGACGAACAGGACGACGAATGACAATAGAGAGGCCCCTGGAAGTCTTCGCTTATGCTTCCAGGGGCTATATGTACGGCGGG
>PXCI01000194.1 GCA_003566675.1 Clostridia bacterium | reverse complement strand
CTTTGGTTTGTTCTGTAACACTCCAATACTCATATCTGTAACTCCAGTAGAAACATTTACTTCACCAGCAGCACTTTCTTTAACGATAAAATACTGCTTAGCACTCAAATCAGCAGCAGCTTTGAAAGTAATATCTAATACTCCAGCTTGTTGACTCATTTTTTCAAGGTTTTAATTAATTGTAAGTTCGACTAATTCTTACCCTTCCTTTTAATAATTCTATTCTTCTTGATACTCTTCTTGAAGTTCAGGATTCTCAGCAAACACCTGTTCTAAAGCTTGCCTGTAAGGAAGTTCTTTGTCTTTTGACATCTTCTCACTGATAAGCTTATTGACTTGTTCGCTTGCCTTCATAGGCACCCCTGAACCTTTTCCAAGTTCAGTGAATAGGTTGGCTTGTGGTAATTCTCCCACAATATCTTTGAAAGCTTTTTGCTGTTTCTCTGACAAAGAAAGTAAAAAACTTACTACTTTATCCCGAGACTTTGGCAAAAATCTTCCTTTTGTATTTGTTTCGCTAAATGTCATTTCTTTAGCATATCCCTCAACTTCTGACATTCTCCATTTAGCCATTGCTTTTACACCTTCTTGAGCTTGTGTTTCAAGAAACTTCAAAGCATTCTTGCTAAGCATAATTTTTTCAGAAGCATCAACTTTTTCTTCTTCCTTTTCTTCCTCCCTCTCTTCCTCTTTTTCTTCTTCTTTCTTTTCTTCCATTTCTTCTTCTTTTTCACCTTCTACTAAAACATCTTTAAACCTTTCTTTTTGTTCATCTGTAAGTTCTGCTTCTTTTAAAAAGGCAACCTCTTCATCTGTCAATTCCGTAGGTTCTTTTGTTAAAATTTCTTCTAAATTCATTTCTTTTGCCAGTATTAGTTCAGATAAAACTACAGCCTTTAAACCTTTAAAATAAGGTCTATTGGTTAAAGCTCCACCAACTAATACATTATTGTATATTTTTCTGGTTTCTGGGTCTTCATAAGTTGTATAAAACTCTGGACTAAAATATTTATAGGATTTGCTCTTTAGCATTTCCATTCCTTCATTAGTCCATTCAACTACAGCCCATAAACCATTGCGACCTTTATTAACCAATTGCTTGAACCAACCGATGGCAGGTTTCTCTTCTTCGCCAACGGAATGACCCTCTGTTATTGGTAAGTCTTTCCTTAAACTTGAATTAAAGTTTTTAGAGAATTCCTCTAAATCCTTTTCCTCAATTTTTATTTTCCCATAAACTGGGTGATTCCAATTACCAACAGGCAATACTTGTATTTCTGTTGGCTTTCCATCTTCATCAAACTTAAAAACTTCTGTATCTATTAAATTGAAAATTGTTTGTTTTGGCATATTATTCTTCCTCTTTTAAATATTTATAAGCCAAAGAATCCTTTCTAACTATTGGTTTCTTTGGTGGTTTAAATTGATTAACAGCTGTAAAAGAATTTCTTAATGTTTTTGGCATTCCTTCTATCTTAGGCTTTTCCATTTCTGTTTTCATAATCTCAACCCATAAACCACGACAACTGCTATGAATCAAATCTACTTTTGTAAAAGAATCGTTCTTTCTAAATGTTCTTCCATCAATTGACATACAATAATTACAGGTTCTATCGTCTAACAATTCACTTCTTTGTAAAGCATAAATATCATCTTTATAAGCAACAAAACTATTTCTTCTTCCTTGGTTTAAAGAACTGGCAACATTTATGGCAACAGCATTTAAAACAATTGAACCAGCTCTGGAACTAATCGCTTTCATTATTCCGCCCAATCCTTCTGTAAAGTTAAATTGCTTTTTCTGAAGTTCTGTTAATAATGCTAATTTTCCTTCTTTTATTAAATCATCTGCCATCATCTCTGTCAAGCTATCCGCTAGGGCAGACATATTGCTTAATGCTTTTGCTGTTGTAGCCGGAACATTCTTTCTCATTTCGTGAGCAGATATTGTCTTGCCATATTGGAACATTGTTATTATTGAGTGATAAAGAGCTTTTCTATAATCTTCCTGATATTTAACTTTTATGTTTCTTATTCTTTCTCTTTTTTGTGAATTCGTTGGTGCTTCTAAAACCATTTCAAATTGTCTGATTAAATCACTTTTAATCTTTTTCATTGTTTCAGACAATTCTTTATTCAGGTTTCTTTCTTCTTCATCTATCTTTCTTCTAATGTCTTTAAAATTAACTTTCTGTTCAGCGAATGTTAGTTTTCTAAAAGGAACGAATTCACTCGCTTTCTTTATTGTTTTTTTTTTAAAATCTTCTTCTTCTAATTCTTCGGTTTCTTCTTCTAACTCATCTCTCTTTGGTTCTTGTTTGGGCTGGTCTTCTTCAATTTCCACTTCTTCTCTTTCTGGCAAATTCATAAGCTGTCTTAAATGTCCTTCCAATTTTTCATCTGCCCTAATTACTTTTCCAGCAACAAGTTTTGAAAGTGCATCTGCTATTTCTTTGTATCTTGGTAAGCCAATGTAAGAATATTCTAATGTTGGATATTCTTTAACAGTAAAGTTTAAATCAACTAATTGTTTGATTGCATATTTGTTAACAACATCTTTAATTGTTTTTGCTATTGCTATTAAGTTATTGTGAAAAGTTGAAGAATGGTCAGAACTTAAAGCTCTTGAACCAGTTGCTCCAGAACCTAAATCTAAAAACTGTGCTAATACACTAATTAAGATTTCTCTGTTATATCTTCTAATTGTTTCATCAGGGTCTTTAAGAGTATTAGCTTTCATATCCTTAAACTCAACTTCCCAGCCTTCCGGTTGAAGCAGATATGCTTGTTCGTTTGCTCTTATGTTTTTTAAAAGCTCTTCCATTTTATCTCTATCTTGTTTTGAATAACTCTTAGGCAATTTACCATAAGGAATTCCTAATCCTTGTCTTTCAAAAACTTGAGCATTAATATTTTCAATATGTTGTTTATGAAACCAAGGTCTATAAGCACTTCTTAAAACAGAACTACCTAACCAATTATCTCCTTCTTTTTGGTGACAGAAAATTAAAAGCTTTGAAATAGGAATTGAAATCTGTTCGCCAGTATTAAGTAATTGAGTAATGCCATCTTCTCCATCTATTGTCTGCCATTTAAAAATTGTTTTCTGTAATCTTGGTGCAAACTTTCTCCAACCAATCATTTGTTTGCCATAGTAGTCTAATGGCTGGAATACTTTTTCAAAAACTGAAAAACCAAAAGGCAGACACAATAATGCCTGCCTCAAAAAGTCGTCCCAAGTAATTGTCATTGCTTCAAATAAATTGTATTGAACAAAATCAGCAACTTCTTTATCAGCTTCTTCATCTGACGCTGGTTCAATATACCAGTTAGCTGCTCGTATCGGTAATTCACAAGCCATTAAAGAAGCTTTAACTACTCCATCTGATTTTCTCATCTTGTCATAAATTGTTAAAGCAGAAGTTCCAGTTAAACTAGCAACATAATCTTCTCCGGTTATTTGACCACCAAAAACGGTAGTCCCTGTAGCTCCTAATTCCTTCCCCATCTCCGATTGTTTTAAATCTTTGAAGAGTTTGATTTCAAACGGACCTATTTTCATTTTTTATTTTATTTAATTATTTAATTATAAGTTATCATAAATGTTTGTCAAGAGTTAAAACTCCATATCAATAAATCCAGCACTTGAAGGTTTTGCTTTTTCATCAAATGGCGTTTCTAAAATGTTTTGGTCTGGAAATGGGTCTAATGCCAAAGCCCTTTCAGAAGAAATTGCGTATCCTCCACCATCAAGCAAATGGTCATTATTTTTTACTGGCTCTTCTAACTGCTGGTCATCTTTCATTCTCCAAGAATACATCTTTGCTTCTTTTTGTAAATTTGGAGAATCTTTCGTTATGTGAAATGCGTGACTTTTAACAATATCAATTCTATCTTTTACTTTTAATTTAATGCAAGCAACAGCGTTAAATCCAGCTGAACTAATTTCTTCTATTCTATCAGGTTCAGCGTTATCACAATAAATTATATCTTTGTAAGTTAGTTTTCCTGCCAAAACCAACTC
Organism: Clostridia bacterium; assembly: GCA_003566675.1. GTDB lineage: Bacteria > Bacillota > Sulfobacillia > SLMV01 > SLMV01 > PWUC01. The sequence goes on along the minus strand of PXCI01000194.1, from coordinate 418 downwards.
TTTCAATTTCAATATTAAATCTTGATTTGTTAAATATCTTTGATATAAATGTTCTCTCCAAAAAAACTCTTTATCTTTTTCTCTAACCTCGACTAATGCTGTATGATTATTATATCCAAAATCTAAACCGAATATTTTTTTATCATAATCTTTTGGTAAGTCATCGCACAACTGCCAATGTGTATAAATTAAAGATTCTGTTAATCCTCTTAATCCTAAGCCATAAATTCTCCAATAATTCTGGTCTTGCTTTTTATATCCTTCAATTTCCTTGACAATCTCTCTTGGCAAAAAAGGATTATCCAAATATGTTGAACGAATAATTACACAATCTTCTCTTGGTTGCAAATCATCATAAATCCAATGATACTGATTACTTGGGTTATAATCAATGAAAATCTGTTTTTCAGTTCTCATT
>PXCI01000098.1 GCA_003566675.1 Clostridia bacterium | reverse complement strand
GGATCACCTCGCGGGCCAGGGACGGCGGGGACTGAAACGCAACCGCCTTCTCCGGGGACAGGGGGAGTTCTGACACCCCCGACTCCCGGGGCAAGATGGAGCCGTCCGCGATGAAGGCGATGGCTTTCATCGCGGGCAGCTGCCGTCGCAGCTCGGCCGCATCCTCGATCCCGACGACGAAGTCGCCCACCTCATCCTCGTTGAGGGCCTGGTAATGCAGCGAAGCTCGCGCAGCTGCGGGAATCTCCTCGAGTAGCATCGCTGCGGCCTGTCCCCCCAGGACCCGGCGCCCGCGGGCGGGCAGGCCGGCTGCGAGCCGCACCTCTGTGAATTCCGGGTCGACCACGACGGCCGTTCGCTCCAGGACCTCCTGCCCGGGCGTGTCAACGGCGAGCATCCCGCTCTTGCCGGATCCCCGGTGTCCCTTCGCCACTCGATCAAGGGCCCGGTCGAAGACCCTCAGCAGGTAATCTTCCAGGGCTCTCTTTCGATCAGGGTTGCCGTACAACTCCGGGGGAAAACCAGCCCGGGCGCCATCCAGGCGGACCCGGATCTTCGAGGGTGAGGCGAAGGGGTCGCCCTGGACGTAGTCTATGTACAGCACAAACTCATCGACCTGGTAGGCTCCCCTGATGTCCCTGTATGCCTTGTATCCCCTGCCGTCGATTCTCGCCAACGTGGCCGTAAGATGATCTGCATCCTTCGTAACCCTCACCGTATCCCTCCATAACCCCTCTTCAGGGTCAAAATCTCTCTGCTGCAATTATAAGGAATTTGCCCGCCGGGGGCAAAAGAAGAAAGGCGCCTTTCAGTACGTATCCTGACCAGGAATCGAACGAACGGCGTTCAATCCGTCCAACTTTCAAAGGTCCATTTCCGGATCTCCCAGCAGCTGTGTCATCTGATGATCAGGGGGCGGATCTCGAGGAGCAAGGCCATCGGGGATGAAGACCCTGTGCGAACCAGCGGCGACGAAATGTCCTGCTCGATTCCGGGTAGACCCACGTTGAAACTCGGGTTGAAACGGTGTAGTAGATCGTCTCATATCAAAGGTATCGTCCGTAGACTTTCAACAGGTCACGCGGTATCCGAGGATGTGAAGGCGAGCCGGTGCACCTAAGAGCATCCTTCTGAAAGCATGGTCTTCATAGGCTAAAATGCCTCCGTGCTGTGTTTCTGGACGACATGCGGGCCCCCACAAGGGGCCCGCATCGCAACGCATCAACCCGACACAACCTCACTCTACATAGGCTATACCCTGGTCCTTGATGTCCTGCAGGCGTCCCGCGCCAATGCCTGTGACGGCTGTCAGCCCATCGAGGGAACGGAACGGCCGGAGACGGATAATGTCCTCGGCCCTTTCAGGACCAATATGAACAATCTCCTGCAGCTGCTCGAAACTTGCTGTGTTTATGTTGATGCGTCCGGTTACCGGGGGATCGGGCTCGAGTTCAGAGGCGGTGTCGTCCCAGGGGCTGGCATCTACTGTGAGTGTTTCGCCGTCCGATGCAAAGACGACCGTGCCGTGTCGGTCTGTCCTGTAAATAGAAACACCGGCACTGACCAACCGCTGCAGCACCTCTTCATTGGGGTGGCCGTACCTGTTCCCCTCACCGACCTGGATCACGGCATGCGCCGGGGATACCGCCTGCAAAAATGCGGATGTGGTGGAGGTTCGGCTGCCGTGGTGCCCCACCTTCAGGACATCTGCACCCAGATTTACACCCAGCGACAACAGGTGCTCTTCGGCGGCCCGTTCCGCATCGCCTGTGAAAAGGAACGAGGTCCGGCCAAAATCGACCCGGGCCACGACGGAGTTATCATTGAGTGAACCCAGGTCCCTCCCAGGTCCCAGTACGGTGAGAGTCAGCGCCCCTGCCGTCACTACCTGACCCTGGGGCGTCTCATAGGAACAGTGACCTGCGGCAACCTGCTTTTCAATCTCTGTCAGATAGTCATCAAAGGTGATTGTGGTGTGCGGTACGCCCGCATCGATCACGGAATACACCTTGAAGCTGCGCAACACCTCGATGAGTCCACCGATGTGATCAGCATGAGGGTGTGTCCCGATGACCAGGTCGAGCTCCCTGATGCCTCGCTGCACCAGGTACTGCACCACGATCTCGCCGGCAGATCGGACACCACCATCGATGAGGATAGTGACGTTGTCTGTCTCAATGAGGATCGCATCACCCTGTCCCACATCGATGAAGTGCACATACATCTCACCCGTCTCTGCTTCTTCGAGCTCCACCGGCTCCATCGGCAGAACCAGGGCCACCTCATCGTTGAGGTTCAAATATACCTCGACCTCGACACCGCGAAGCGCTTCCAGGCTCGGGGCACCTCTGAGTGTCACTCGAGGCGCAAGCCTGATCCTCATGTCCCCATACGCATCAGACTCCAGCGTCATGTCTTCACGGGTGAGTGCGGCAAGGTGGCCGCTGTACCTGAAAGCATCCATGAGCACAGACCGGGACTCATCGGGCTGTCCCGTGTCGGCATCCGCTTGATGTACCAGCATGGCCCTGCGCGTGAGCTCTGCCATCTCTTCTCGGGTGAGCTCCCGCCTGGGGTCTGACGGTACGGACGTCAGAAGCCCGATCCTCTCGGCCAATTGGAGATGCCCCAGGGGCCACTGTCCATCGACGAACGCCTCGTACCCCAGGGCACGCACCAACATCGTCACAGCCTCATCAAGGCGGACACTGTCATCTGGGCCAAACCTGCCATCTGGATATCCGCGGATGATGCCCAGGTGATGCGCAGTGCTGATCCAGCCCCAGGCCCATGTCGCGATGCTCTCACGATCTTCAAAATCAGGAACCTGGTCCGCCCTGGCATCTACCTGGTCGGTGAGGCCGAGCATCGCGACAACAACCTTCGAGAACGCTGCCCTGTTGAGCGGGTCACCTGGGCCCACACGCCCATCTCCGTAGCCCTCGAAGATCTGCAGTGCGTTGAGAATCGCGAAATGCTCGGCATGCTCATCGTCGGCAGAAACATCCGTGAACGGAGATTCCACCACGGTCTGTGCCACGGCAGGTGCCGCCACGCCTCCAAACAACAACACTAATGCAATGAGTAAAACCAGACATCGATGTCTCAATTGCATCTCTCCCTCCGCGTGTCAACGATCATCTTGAACTAAGTGGCATCTGCCGACAGACGGAGTCCCCTTCCCAGCCAAATTGGGAAGCGTCCGCGCAGACGATCCTGCGACGTCCACGAAAATGGCACCCAACCCCACAGATGCCTCGCCTCTTCACAGGGTATTCCGGTATCCTTTGAGATAGCAGGTGATCCAGACGACGGGTGGTCTATATAGCCATTCAGACTCTACTACGGGGGTATGACACCTGTCTGACACACCACAAGGTGTGGAATCGAAAGATCAGGCGATTGGGCTCTCTCCCCGGGGTGAACGGAAGGGGGCTGGCCACCCCTTTGTCCCCGTCACTCGCCAACGGAGGGCGAGAGGGCCCTTGGAGATCTCACGGCATCGTGAATCACCGAGCATCACGTTCCCGGGGGGAAGTGTCGTCGCACCGAGCTCCACGAGGAAGCCTCACGGTGCTGACTTCGTTGCAGAGTTGACAACGACTGGATGCCCTGCCCGGTTGTTGCCATCAGAAACCTGAGGCGAAGCATTACTCCCTCTGCCAACGTGGCGGACGTTGGACCACGGAGCAATCCCAGAGAGTCATGATAATGCGATGTCTCTGGGCATCTACCCACAATGCCACATCAACGTCTTCCAGGACATCTATGACCAATGCCAGGTCATCCTGGTTCTCAAGGCGCAGGCTGTGCAAGAAGGGGTGCTCGAAGGAAATGTCCTCACTGGGAAGCACAAAGGCTGGCTCTGTGGCAGCGATGACGAGCGCAACCCGGTAGGATGCCCCATGGGATCCACCGGGGAAGGCCCGGGCTAGATCGATATTTCGTATGCCGATGTCCCCACTCTCCTTGCCAGGAAGGGGAGTCTGTTCGGCAAATTGGAATACTACCTCGATGATGCCCTGATAATCCGCTTCGACGGCCAGGTCTCCAGGCTGTGTTACCGATAGGTGCTTCACAGAATTGCCCTGGGGTGCTGTTCGAGCATCCAGTTGAGACGTCGACCACAACAGCGTCGTCTTTCCTCCACCGCCGCCGGAGGCTTCATCTATCATGTTAGCACATCCAACGACGACAAGGAGTAGGGCGATCACAACGGCAATTGGCACCCGGCCTGTTCCCACCAGTAAACCTCCAGTGAATCAATCAGATGATCGGTCATCCCACGTGCTCATGATGAAACAATCTCACCACTCCCACCACCAGGGAGACTTAAATAGCTCGCATTGCAACCTATTGATATGAGCAAGGCACATCCGGGGTGGATGGGCATCTGGAAAATCCCAACACTCCGGGTTACAATTGTCCTGGCAGCACCAAAAAGATGG
>PXCI01000008.1 GCA_003566675.1 Clostridia bacterium | reverse complement strand
GAACTAGCCCTGCCCTGGCGCGAGCGCATCATCGGCGTCGGTCTGGACTCCTCGGAAAAAGGCCATCCGCCGGAGAAGTTCAAGGCGGTGTTCGACCGCGCCAGGGAAGAAGGCTTTCTCACCGTCGCCCATGCCGGCGAGGAGGGGCCTGCCGACTACATCCGCCAGGCCCTGGACCTGCTCAAGGTCCGCCGGATCGACCACGGCGTGCGCTGCGTCGAGGATCCTGAACTGGTGACCCGCCTGGCCGCCGAGCAGATTCCGCTGACCGTGTGCCCGCTGTCCAACGTCAAGCTGTGCGTGTTCGAGCGCCTTGAAGACCACAATCTCAAAGACCTGCTGAACGCCGGCGTCTGCGTCACCATCAACTCCGACGACCCGGCCTACTTCGGCGGCTACATCGGCGAGAACTTCAGTGCCACGACCCAGGCGCTGGGCCTGAACCTCGACGATCTCGAACGGCTCGCGCGCAACGCCGTCAAGGCGGCGTTCCTCGACGCCGAGCGTCGCGAGGACCTGCTGATCGAGATCGAGCAGTGGCGCGAGCGCTGCGAGTTCGGCTGCGACTGAGTCGATGGCAGCATCCGGCTTCGGCCGGCGGCGATTTACCCGATCGAGATGTACAGTGACGATCGGATCGCCGAATTCGAACGAAAATCAGATATCCGAGGCCCTGAAGCGCCGAGTCCGTCAAACGACCAAAGCCGGAAAATAGCCCGTCGTATCGAGATCGACCGTTGGCGGGGATGCTGCCAGTGCAGTTGGGGCGGATGACTGCCATCAGTTCAGGCTTGATCTCGAAAATTCGAAGATCTGGATCTCGTAGCCACCAAAGCCGACGGCACCGCCGATCTTCGCCTCCGGATCCAGGCTCAAGCTGCCAGAGACGCTCATCCCGCCACCCAGTGTTCCGAGGTGTGTATTCAAACCCACATGAGCATCGACAGCCAGCTTGGCATTCAAGGTCGCGACGGTGACATTGCACAAGCCGATGGCCAGCAGCCGATAGCCACCCTCCAAACCACCGATTGGATACACCCGGTCGGGGCTCCAGCCCACACCCATTTTGCCGCCGCCGCTCAGCCGTCCTCGATTTCTTGATTCGGTCACTGACACGACGAACTCACCTTCACCCGTACCAAGGTCCTGCTTGAGCTTGATACCCAGCGTCGCGCCTCCGCCGAGGTCTTCCTCCACGTCGATTTCAACAGGGAAACCGCCGTTTCCGAGGTTCAGACCGATGGCGCCGACATGCAGCATCGCGCGGGCCGTATTGACGACCTTGACCACGGTGCCCAGTTTGCACATCGTGCCGCCGAAGCGACCGATGTTCACCGCTTTAAGGCCGGTTTCAATCTGACGGGTGATCGAGATTTCCACCACCGTGAACAAGCCCAGCGGATCGATATGGTTGACCGGATCGGCGTCGCCGAACTGGTAGGGGTGCAGCGAGAACGGCCGCTCCTGGAAACCCGGGAATGGATCGCGCGACAGGAAGGTGCCGCTGCAACTGTCGTAGGAGCGCGCCCGCAGGTCATAGCTGCGGGCGGCTGACTCCCAGCGTTCGGCGTTGAAGCGGTAGGGATTGGGCGTGGCGCCGCTGCTGGAGAGCAGATCACCGAAGGGCAGGTAGGCGTAGCGGTCGGTGACCTGCCCGCCGGCGTTGCTCAACACATGCACGCTGCCGCGATGGTCGTGGCCGTAATGATGGACCTGGCCGGCGCGATGCTGGCTCAAGACCTTGTGGCCGTAGTCCCAGCGCGCCTGAACCTGGGCGCTGGCATCGAACTCGGCCACCACCTGGGTGAGTCCACTCACGCTCTGCGGGTCGAGCAGCATGCCCGTGCGCTGGCCATTGACGGTGCGTGCCACGCGCCGGTTTTCGATGTCGTAGTCGAACTGGGCCATCCCGTCCGGGCTCACCGCACCGACCAGGCGGCCGAAGGCATCCCACTGGTAGCTGACCGCCTCTCCGTTGACCACGGCCGAGGTGCGGTTGCCGCGCGCGTCATAGCTGAAGCTGTCGCCGCCGGCGCTGAGCAGTTCGTGGTTGGGGCCATAGCCGTAGACCGTCTCGATGCCGTCGAGAACCTGGCGCAGGCGGTTGCCGACCGGGTCGTATTCGAAGCTCAGCTCGAAGGCATCCGCGCCGGCGCGTCCGGCCTCGACCAGGCGGCCGATGGGGTCGTACACATGGTTCTCGACCGAGCCGTCGCTGGCGGTCAGCGACAAGCGCTTGCCGCGCGGCGAGTAGGTCGAGACGAAGGACTCCAGCAGATTGTTGTCCGGAGCCAGCAGGGCCACATTGAGCGGACGGCCGCGCAGGTCATAGTCGGCCTGCCGGGTCACGCCATTGGGCAGGGTCTTCGCGCGCAACTGGCCGGCCAGGTCGTAGGCATAGCTGGTGGTCCCGGCTTCATTCGTCACCGATGCCAGGCGGCCCATCGCGTCCCAGGCATAGCTGGTGGTCTGGCCGGCCACGCTCATGCTGACGATGCGGCCGTTGGCGTCGAACTGGTAGTCGATGCCCAGGCCGTCACTTTCGACAAAGCCGGTCATCCGGCCCTGGCCGTCATAGCTGAAGCTGGTCAGACCACGACTGTCGCTGACCTGGGCGCGGCGTCCGGCGGCGGTGTAGCTGATCGACTCGACAAGACCGGGCGCGGAGCGACTCAGCATCCGTCCCATGGGGTCAAACTCGAACTCCAGCACGGTGGCATCGAAGTCGACGATGCGGATCGGGCGACCAGCGGCATCGTACTCGGCCTCCCGCGAGCTGCCATCGGGCAGAATCGTGCGAATCTGACGGCCGGCGTCGTCATACTCGAATGCCGTCACCCGACCCAGGGCATCGATGCGGGTGCGCAGCTGACCGAAGCTGTCATAGACAAAGCGCGTTTCCGGCCGTGACTCACCCGAACCCGGCGCCGGCTGCAGCACCCGGATCAGGCGCCCGGCGGCGTCATACTCGAACAAGCTGCTGTGGCCTTCCTCGTCGACCAGCGCCTGGAGGCGTCCGGCGGCGTCGAAAATGGTCTTCCGGGAATGCCCATCCGGGTGAATGAGCCGACGCTGGAACCCGGCGCTGTCGTATTCGTACTCCATGCGCCGCCCCAGGGGGTCGGTCATCGCGACAGGCTGGCCGGTGCCGTTGTACTCGATCAAGATTTCCGGACGTCTGGTCTGGCCGCTTACCGGATCATGCACCTCTGGCAGGAGCTGGCGCACCAGACGTCCCGCGGCATCATGGTGCAGGTCGGTTCGCTGCCCCAGCGCATCGACTCTCGCCGCCACGCGGCCTGCCGGGGTATAAATGGTTCGCGACTGCAATTGCCCACCGATGCGTTCGGCAACGAGACGACCCAATTCGTCATACAGAAATTCGTGTATCACGCCGTCAGGATCGGTATGGCGCGTCAATTGCCCGGCATGGTCGTACTCGAACTGCTCAATACCACCGTCCGGCAGACGCCGTTCAACCATCAGGCCGCGCGCGTCGTAGTCCATCTCGGTGCGCTGACCCAGCGGGTTGACGATCGCCGTGTTCTGACCGTTGGCGTCATGCTCGAAGCGGGTGATCTCGCCCAGCGGATTTGTCACGCTCAGAATCCGGCCCAGCGCGTCATAGCTGAAGCTGGTGGTCCGTGACGCCCCTTCGCCGGCCAGCGGCACTTCGGTCTGGGTAATCACCCGGCCGTTGGTGTCGCGGACGAACTCGGTGCGGCTCCGCACCACACCCTGCGGATCGAGGATCTCGCGTGCCAGAACCTGACCAGCGGGGTTGCGCTGGGTCCGGGTTCGCGCGTTGACTGGATTCACAAAGCCCCGGATTCGCCCGGTGCTGTCGTACTCGACGCCGATATCCGTACCGCCAGGACCGGGACTGAAGACCACATTGCCGCGACTGTCGTACTCAAACTGGCGAACCCGACCCGCGGCGTCCACCATGCTTTGCACGCGACCTTGTGAATCGAAAGTCTGCTCCTCGACCAGATTCAGCCCTCCCGGATCGATCACCCGGCGGCTCCACTCGCGCTCGTCGTTCCATGCGGCTTCCTCGACCACGCCGTCGGCATCGACCGTGCGCGTCGGGTTGCCGAAGTCGTCATACTCCCAGGTCTGCTCGGAGAACACCGGCACGCCGTCGATGGTCACCAGCTGGCCCTGCACCTCGATATTGCCGCGCGCGTCATAGGCCACGGTGCGCACGGAGCCGTCAGGGAAGATCGTGGTCTTCAGGCGCGCTTCATCGTCATAGCTGTGCTCGGTGCGATTGCCAGCCGCATCCACGACCGCGATCAGGCGACCACGCTGGTCGTATTCGCTGCGGATGGCGCTGTTGCCGAGCGGGTCTTCAATGCGCACCAGGCCATGACGGCGGTTGTAGAAGAAGCGCGTGGTGTTGCCCAGCACGTCGGTGTGCGCTGACAAATCGCCATTGGCGCTGTAGGCATAGGTCTGGGTGTGACCGGCCGGATCGGTGATGGCGCTGATCCG
>PXCI01000288.1 GCA_003566675.1 Clostridia bacterium | reverse complement strand
CGATCCGCATCTGCCAGGGCGTTGAGTTTGACTACTGCTCCGTCCACTCCCTGTGGGCTCTCCAGGACGAGGGGTTCGAGACCATCATCATCAACAACAACCCGGAGACCGTGTCAACGGACTTCGACACGGCAGACCGCCTCTACTTCGAACCCCTTCAACCCGAGGATGTCCTGGAGATCCTGGAAAAGGAGAACCCGGAAGGCGTCATCGTCCAGTTCGGTGGACAGACCGCCATCAATCTCGCTGAACCCCTGGCGGCGGCCGGGATCCCCATCATTGGCACATCGGTCGACGACATCGACCGGGCAGAAGACCGTGATCGGTTCGACCAACTGCTTCGGAAGCTGCGGATCCCCTGCCCCGCGGGAGCGACCGCCACGTCGGTGGAGCAGTCGCTGGCCATTGCCGGTACCGTCGGATACCCGGTCGTGGTCCGTCCTTCCTACGTGCTCGGCGGCCGGGCCATGGAAATCGTCCATAACGATGAAGAACTCAAGCAGTACATGGCGACAGCCGTTCGTGTTTCGCCTGGCCACCCCGTGCTGATCGACAAGTACCTCCTCGGGAAAGAGCTGGAGGTCGACGCCATCTGCGACGGTGAGACGGTGCTGATCCCGGGCATCATGGAACACATTGAACGGGCCGGCGTACACTCGGGCGACAGCATTGCCGTCTATCCCGCCCTGTCCATCGACCAGGCAACGAAGGAGAAAATCCTTGACCACACGAGACGCCTGGCCCGTGCCCTCAGGGTGAAGGGAATCGTCAACATCCAATACGTTCTTTTCGAGGGACGGCTGTATGTGATTGAGGTGAATCCCCGCTCCTCCCGAACCGTCCCCTTCCTTTCTAAGGTGACCGGGATTCCAATGGTGAGCCTGGCAACCCGGGCAGCCTTAGGCCGGAAGCTGCCCGAAATGGGCTACCCTGGTGGGCTCATCCCCGACATGCCCTACGTGGCAGTGGAGGCACCCGTCTTCTCCTTCAGCAAGCTCGCCGACCTGGATACCTTCCTGGGCCCGGAGATGAAATCAACGGGTGAAGTGATGGGCATCGACGTCGATCTGCCTCGCGCCCTGTACAAGGCGCTCCTCGCCGCCCATCTGTCCCTGCCCTCTTCGGGGAGTGTCCTGGCCACCATCTCGGATCGAGACAAGAGCGAGGCGATCCCGCTGCTTGTCCAACTCTCCGAGATGGGATACAAACTCTTCGCCACGGCGGGAACGGGAACGGCCCTCGCCCAGGCCGGCTGCAAGGCCACGGTTGTCAACAAGGTATCGGAAAGAACGCCCCATGTGGTCGACCTCATCCGTAGCGGCGAGATCGACGTGGTCATCAACAGCCTGACACGGGGCAAGGTGCCTGAGCGCGACGGCTTCCGCATCCGGCGCGCCGCCACTGAACTGAACATCCCCTGCCTGACCTCCCTTGACACGACGCGGGCCATCATCAGCGTCATGGACCAGATGCGCCGCGGCGCGCCCCTCAGCTGTCTTGCCATCCAGGACTACCTGGCCAGCGGTAAGATAGTGACAAACTGCGAGTCAGCTGCTGGCAACGGTTGACAGGACGGGAAGATCATTTAGAATGACCTCGCCTCCGGATACCGTCCCGGAGGCGAGGTCTGTAGCCCGAAGCTAAGATGATCGATGCGGACACCCTGATATCAGCGTGTCTGGTGAACTGATGCCAAGTATTGCAGTCATGGAGATTTGATCCCCACATGCCCGAGAGTCTTAGGCTCACTCGTGAACAATGCGATCGCCTACGCCCAGCAATGGGACAGGCCAGATGAACGTTGACAGGGCCAGGTTCGAGCCTCCATTGCTCTATTTCAACAGGTGCGACATTTGCTGAATCCGTATGTTTGGATGGTTCTCTTGTAGTTCATCAATGAAGACCTTTGCAATGCCGGAGTAGCCCATGACGACAACTCGACCGGCAACACGTGGTTCTATGCGAATCCTCTGATACTGCGGTTCTTTGAAGATGTCGGTTTGGCGCAGTTGTTCATAGGTAATCTCATAGCTTGCAGCCCATTCGCCTATCTTGGAATGAACGTGGTTCAGGTAGGTGTTGAGCTGATCCCCGACCCGACTGGCGAGATCACGATTGTTTCCCATCTTCACCTCTATGACTTCAAATGTGTACGAGGAATCATGATGCTGGCGAAGCCCGAGTAGATCCATTCGGTAGCCTAATCCAGGCTCAGTAACTTGACGGTCAATGATCATATAGTCTTGGCGGTTCAGATTATCGGTGATCAGGGCGTGCTCAAAAGTATTCTCCTCACCCTGATTGACGCTCTTAATCCTTGTGCCCAGCTTCGCCAGATGCGCTCGCTGGAGAAACAAATACAGTAGGGAAGGAGGAACAGAGTAGGCCACATTATTCGCTGTTTCATGAGACTCATCTACGATGGCTTCAAGCCTAGAATCCACACGGTCAAAGACCCCTGATACGAATTTTCGGTGAATAGATATTTTGTAGTCTGACCGGCGGAAGTCCACTTTCATCATGCTGTTGCCTCTGTAGTATAGACTGAAGTAGTTGTCACGCAATCTCAAGTCTAACTCGCCGTGGGATTGTCTAATGAGGCGAAAGAGAAAACCGAAGTCCATGATGAACCTCTTGAAATGGACCTCATTCAAGTAACGATGCACGAAACACAGCCTCCCATCTCATTCCTGCATCAATCTTAGTCGTACAACACTCTTCAGCAACCGTGGCTCCATTCCTGCGCACTCAAGGCTGATCCCCACGTAAATGTCGATCCTTTGACACTGGCATCGGCCACCCCTGTGCCCCGTGTCGACGCTCACGTAACGGAGTGAGGCCATTGGCGCCCGCCTTTGACCCGTCTTGGCATGGATTCGTCGGGCGGTACCCCACATGCCAGATGAACCCTTCAGTAGTCTACAGACGTATATTGACCACTCTGGTCTCTCACGTTACTTTCGCCTCAAGGCAGCTCCCATATCAAATGTGCCAGTATCGAGTGGGTCTGCCTGTTTAAATGTCGATTGCAGCTATCTGGAACCTTGTCCGGATCATCTCCAGCATAGGTTTGTCTGATGGCATTTTTGATACATACGGACATATGTCTGCACCGTGGACACGAATGTGGTCAAAGGATCGCTCCATATCACCTTCAGGAAACTTGCATCACACGATTCGAACACATGATCTGGCTACGTGAAGTATTGCATTCATCAGGGGGACTCTAATCGATTTGCAGATCCGCACTCTCCCGAAGCCCCGTGTCGTAACCTCAACTTGGTTGGACCCGTCAGCTAGCCCATTGCTGCTTCGACTTACCGTGTCCCGGGCGTCGAATGAAAGACCCAGCAAAATATACTCAGGGAACTCAAGGATTGGAAGCATCGGTGGCGAAGGGCTTTGGGAGATGGTCCCAGGCTCCGTCCCCTAGCCTTTCGGGTGAACTGACGTCAATGAAGCCCGCTGATGAGCTCAGACGAATGAAGGGAGTCGTATGATGATCAGCACAGCCTATGAAATCCTGTCCTTGAGGGAACAATCTGGAATTGTAAATGGGTGGTTGGAGCACAGGATGCAGGAAATCCTACCTCACATCATGGAGAGGGAAGGCTTCGACATGTGGATCGTGGCAGGGGAAGAATACAATGAGGGCCCGGTTCTGATGACCCTCCTCCCTGCTGAGATGATCTCGGCCAGAAGAAAGACCATCCTCGTCTTTCACCGCACAGACGACAACGAGATGGAGCACATGTTGGTGGGCAGGCACGGAATCCTGGAGCAGTACGGCCTGGGCAAATTCTACACCGAGGAGTGGAACCGGGACGCCGAAGAGCAGTGGGAATGTGTCGCCAGGTTGATCAAGGAAAGAGATCCTGCCCGCATTGGCATCAACGTATCCAAGACCTTCGCCTTCGGTGACGGTCTGACCCATTCGGAATATGACAGCCTGGTCGATGTCCTGGATCAAAAATACGTTTCCAGGCTCGAGGGCGCAGAGAGATTGGCTGTCGGATGGCTGGAGAAGAGAACGGGACCGGAGCTGGATGCGTACTGGCGGGTGGTGGAAATTGCCCATGCGATCATTGAGGATGCCTTCTCAACGAAGGTGATCCACCCTGGTGTCACCACCACCGATGATGTGGTGTGGTGGATGAGACAGAAGGTCCAGGATATGGGGTTCAGGTCATGGTTTCAACCCTCCATCTCGATCCAGGCCCCGGATGTGCCGTTCAGATCAAAGGACGCGAGGAAACGGATCAAGCCGGGAGACCTGCTTCACTGCGACTTCGGCATCCAGTACCTGGGGCTGTGCACAGACACCCAGCAGTTTGCCTACGTCCTGCAACCCGGTGAAACCGAGCCCCCGGCCGGGCTCAGGGATGCCCTGGCCACTGGAAACCGCCTCCAGGACATTCACGCCGGCGAGATGATCGCGGGCAGGACCGGCAACGAGATCCTCGCCTCGGCCCTTCAACGAGCCCGGGACGAGGGAATTGACGGGATGATTTACACCCATCCCATCGGCTATCATGGTCACGGAGCTGGGCCGACCATCGGACTGACAGACAAACAGGAGGGCGTTCCGGGTAAGGGCGACTATGAACTCTTTGATGATACCTGCTATGCCATGGAACTGAACATCAAACAGCAAATCCCGGAATGGGACGGCTGCACGGTGCGGATCGGACTGGAGCAGGATGTGGCATTTACAGGCGGAAAGGTCTTGTACGTTGGTGGACGGCAGACGGAGTTTCACCTCGTTGGGTAGGGTCCCATCCTGTGACGTTCCCCGGGTCCTGAGAGTCCCTGGGGCCCGGGTTGTGAACTTGGAACTGGCGAGATCCAACCCCAACAGGTAAACCATGCGGCATGTTGCATCACCGGATTCAAAGGGGTGATCGGCAATGCATGTTGACGGTAGCATTGCCTGACAGCCCCGTTATCACATGGAGATGCTTTAGGTGAGTCGTTGGCCAGATGGGGCGCTGTTTATGTCACCTACATCGCCATGGCCGCTGTATCGGCGCTGGAGCTTGGTCACAAAGCACTCACCGCGAGCGTTCTCCCTGACGCCACGATACCATGACGCCGCAGGGTTAGATCCAGCCTTCGGTCAATGGGGTTATTGAGATCCAGGGTGATAGCACTCGTTTAAGAGTATTCGCTCTTGGGACACCACACCATCTCGGCATGCGCTGCGATGATGATGCAGTTTTCGTTGTCCCATCTCGTGAGCACATCGAGGGGATCAACAACATGCTGCCAGGCACCCGACCCGTCCTCTTCCTCCGACCACTTGTATTCAAATTGACCGGGAATCGGTCCTCCCAGGACGCTTCCGACGGTTGTTCGAGGGATATCCTGGGGACTGCTTCCTGCATGCACGTGAACACTGAGGATACTCCATTTCCCCTTGTGCCCAGGCAGGTAGTCCGAGTCAGCCCCTAGCGAAAAATACACGACGTTTAGAATATCTTGCTCATTCCATACCCAGAGGGATCCTGCCCGGTGGTGCTGCCCTGCGTAGAGGGGATATTCCCTCGGATTCTCCTCCGAGGCGTCACCTTTGCAGTATTGGATGTAAGTTGCCCAATTACCTGGCTTCACAAATCGTGTTTGCCCTACTGCCTCTGCGGCCCATGCGGTTTCATCCTTGCACGGTGAGGGTAGGGGGCGACCATGTTGGTCCTTGCATGCTAGCAGGATTCGGAGCTTCTGTAGCAGAATGCTCTCCTTCTTTGCTGCAGCGATCAGTACGTCCCGAACCGACTCATTGATTCGTATTGCTTCTTCAGGGAGAATGGGCCCCGCGATTCCCTGTTCTACCATGTGTTTGATCGTTGCCGCTTCCGCCTGAACCAATGCAGCTAGCGCTAGTTCCTCCAGGGCAATCGTGTGAACCAGTAGGGATGCTACGTCTCCCTCCTCAGGGACTTGGGGGATCTTGGGGAACTCTGGACCAGCCACATTCTTCAACTCCTTCTCTATAGAGTACACAGGATTTAGGTTAAGAGTGCCTGAGGATCTTGAGGATTGGTGTAAGTCTCGATCTCTGGACGTCAAATAGGATGAGTAGAGGAACCTGTGCGAGCACATAATCAACGAGATCTTGTATGACAACGACCCTCGTAGAAATGGGGAGTGGGACTGCTCTGTGGATTGGAGTGCATTCAGTTTACTGACTTCGAGCCAGCGTTCGAGTTTGGCCTCGAGGGCTCGTGTAGCAGAAGCTGACCGACTGAATCAGGCGTTATCGTCGTTGTCATTGTTGTCGTTGTTGTCGTTGTCATCGTTGTCGTTGTTGTCGTTCTCCTCTGCCTCTTTCGCTGCCAGGATAATTCGAAGCTTCCGTAGAAGCTTATCTTCCTTGTCGCCGGCAGCCTTGATCACATCTCTGACCGATTCGTTGATCAGGATGGCCTCCTCTGCGAAAATGGGGCCGGCAATCCCTTGCTGAACCAGTTCCTGAACCTTTTCGGCTTCCGCATTGACGAGGGCAGCTAGCGAGAGCTCCTCCAGTGCCACCGTTTGCATCAGCAAGTGCAGTAAATCGATCTGTTCGGGGATTTCCGGCATCTCGGGGAACTGAGGCAAACCCATGTTATCGTCACCTCCGTTCCTATCGGTTGGTCACATAATATGTTCTGAGATGCAATATGTGAACACAAGACACGAGTAGAAGAGCAGCAACTTCCCATAGGGCGGCCCAGATCCATCTCATACGCCTCGCTGACCACACAGTTCCCTCCCCTGCCCCAGCCTGGACGCCAGCAAATAGGCACCCAGGGCGAAAACGAAGGCTCTGGATGCCCAGATCACTCATGTACGGCTCGTCATCGATGTGGGCGCACAAAGGTCTCAGGAACATGTGCTATCCTACGGATGAGCGTCGGCTCGCCTTCCGTCCCGAAAGGCGGTACCGGTAAGTGACAGCGGCGATCGTGATGCCGTAACAGAGCAAAAAAGCTGCCAGGATCAAAAAAGCGAGATTGAGGGAGGCATGGTCGTAGATGTAACCGACCATCGGCCCGGCGATCGCTCCTCCGAGTGCCATGACCCCAAATATGAGTCCGAAGGCCGTACCCGACATCCCCCTGGGAGAGATCTCTGAGGTGATGGCGCTGAGACTGGGACGCGCCAGGGAATGAAAGAAACCCTTGATAATGACGGCGACGGTCAGTACGACACCCTCGATGGGCAAGAGCACGACAGCGGCGAGGACCACGGCGGTGGCAGTGGTCGATATGAGAATAATGTTTCCGCGGTGGAAGCGGTCTCCCAACGAACCTCCTGCGAGGGATCCACCTGCGCCGGCCAGCATCATGATGGTGCTGAAGAGGGCAGCTGCTGCAGCCGAGGACCCCCGGGTTGTGGTGAAGAAAGTGGGCAGCCAGTTCATGATGCCACTGTCAAACACACCGGCCAACAGCGTGGCTGCGGCTATGACGTATACCGGGGTCCAGCTGGTCACTTTCGGTCGGGGAGAAGCCACCGGTTCATCTTCCTGGTCGACCGTCGCCGCCACCTCATTCTCCTCGTCCTCGTCGAGGTCATCCAACCTGGGATAGCTGAGGTAGAACCCAACCACCAGGACAGCGCCTGCTCCCACGAGCGTGAGTAGTGCGCTCCTCCAGCCAAAAAAGGTGGCCAGGAGGCCCGACACGGCATACCCGGCAGCAGTACCCACGTTGCCCCCGATGTTGTGAAGGGCCATGTTCATGGCCAGGCCGCCGCTGTGCCTGGCTGCCCGTCCAACGTCTGCGAAACTGGCCGGGTGAAAGGTGGAATTGCCCATCCCGTAGAAGACCTGGGCGATGATGAAGCCGGAAAGGCTCGTGGCCTGGGACAGCAGGAACAACCCTGACAGCGTCAGGCAGTAGCCGACGAGCAACAGCTGCCTGGCGGAAAACTTATCTGCCAGCCACCCCGCAGGCATCTGAAACAACCCGGAAGCCACACTTCCTGCGGCGACGATGAAGCCCAGCTCCGTGCCGGTCAGGCCGACATCGAAGGCGATGAACAGCAGAAGGGGCGGCAGGGCCGTCATGGCGATGTGTTGAAGGGCATGGGATGCTACGAGCAGGTTGCGAGCTTTCTTTGCTGTCTGCAAAGTAGTCGTCATTTGCAAGGCCGAGTCTCTCCCCACCATGGATCCTACGTAAAGGATATCAGAAGAACATCAGTACAAAGCATATCAGCGAGGATGTCATCCTGCCAAGCAAGCAGGATGCCCATTTCCAGGGATCGGATTTCAATACAGGGACGACGCCGAAGAGGCGTTGCAGGAGATGTGGGAGCTGCCCCATTCACCCCTGAGAACCTGGAGGCGGTGACACCCGGTCGGCGCATGCCCTGGAGAGCCACGGGGAGAAGAGCAAGCCACCACGAGGCTGGTAATGGGCCAGCCCTACCGTCGACACTCCAGCGTCTGAATGGATCGTAAAACGCAAGGAGTGCCCCGTGGTTTCCACCCATCGGATCCATTCGGCTGACCACGAAGATCCGTTTGTCCCCTCGAAATCGGTAACAGGGGCAACAATGGGCAATTGGTCTCTGAAAAAGGTACGGGGTGCGAGGTCATAAGAGGGGTGCTTAGGTTGGGGATCGACCCTGTCACCAGAGATGCCATGAACAGCTAACGGCGCCGGGCTCACCCGGTCATCCAGGGCGTTGGTGGTGCAGGCTTGCTTCGGCTGCAACTCAACCGGAGCATGCCACTGGAAACTCTACACCTCGTTACAGGGCCAGCCAGCCGGTGAACGCAACCACCGATGAGATGCGTGAATACTGAGTGAGAGCAACCCGTCAGATGAGTCGACGGCTGCTCTCACTCATTTTTGACGCCGGACCGGACGGCGTCAAAGCCATTTCCTCAGTGAACCGCGCATCTTCGTGCAACATCCTGCGAAGGTTTTCAGGACCCTCCCGAAAAACCCTGAACAACCCTTGCCTCGACATAAATGATACCAATAGCCACCACATATTGAATCACCCTTAAGGGTGATATCCATGAGTTTAACTGAGGATCAATACCATGTGGTTAGAGGCGAATGGAGTTCACTTCGGTAACTGAGGTGCGGCCAGCCCCGGGACAGCCCCGCTTCTCGGCACCTGGTCCAGGCGCCAAGCATCGCCCCCGCGTCACATACTACATCCGCCCGGAAGCAACCGCGGCCTTGATCTTGAATGCGTTTCCCGGGACTAGCGGCTTAAGGCTTTGATCCCGACCACCTGAAAGACCTGATCGTCCCCCAGGGAGTCCCTGGGGGGCACGCCTCTCCGGGCCGACTGTTGTTACTGACCGCGACTGCGCTCTGACCAGTACTTCATCAGAAACTCAGCCTGGTCGAGATCATCCGCCTTGTCGCTGTCAAGATGTTCTTCAAACTTCCAGGATGTGCTCAGCACCCTATCAAGAAAGGCACAGAGCGCGATTTCGTGCTCCGGCACGCCCAGTCTCGCACCGAATACCGCAGTCATCTCATCGAGACAATTCCCCCATTCCGAGGGCCTCGTCCGATCCAATTCGTTGATCATAAATCGTGCGACCTGCATGGCCGGTGGACCGATCTGCCCCTTGGGATCGATGGCCTTCCACGAGTCGTCTCGATCCGATTTCAGGATGTTGTGGTGGTGCAGGTCACCGTGAAGGAGTCCTCTCCCCAGGGCATCCGCCTCTCCGAATAACGGTTCCGCCACATCGGCAAGGAACAGCATCCTTGGCCCGGCCCGGTTCTCCCTTCGGAGCCGGCGAAAGGCCCGATGGGCCAGGTCCGACACCAGTGGGAACCCCCCATCGTGCTCCATCGGGCGAAGCAGTGCGGCCCCAAGGTCGGCAGCAACCGCGACGCGCTCACTGGCACTGGTACGGGTGTCCAGGGTGTGCCCGGGCACCATTCGCTCCAGCAGCATGGCCCCGAGATCCGCGTCGTGATCGTAGCATCGGCAAACGTGGGATCCTCCGTACAGCTGCAGTACCCTGACCTCGGTGAAGTACTCCGGGTGTAGAACGCCGACCTTGAGGACGACGGGACCGAAATCGGGCGAGATGGCAAAACACACGAGATTGATGGACAGATCCCCGGAGAGGGTGCACCGGGACAGCGTCCATTTCTCCCTGCAGGCATCCAGCAGCTCGGGCAATCGGGCCAGCCACTCCCTGCCCTCTGGCCCGAAGATCCTCAGCACACTGTCCTGCAGCCCCCGGGGTATGTCCAAGCTCCGACCCTCCCCATCGTCGCGATAGGTGCTCGTTACCCTGGCTCAATCGCTGTCCGGCTTAACCACCTAGAACGACGTGACACACCAGGGCTCCTCGACCGAACGCAGGACCTCCTTTAGAACTTCCAGGGCCCCGGGTCGAAGCTTCAGCCTCCCAAACCTGTGAAGGGTATCAACGCGGACGCTGCCCATGAGCAATGACGACAGATCCGCCATATTCCCCCGCACCTGGAGACTGGCCTTTCCTGGGCCCTTACCAGGGGCCAGGGAGTAGGTACCTGCATCCTGGGGGCGGAGGGTGTCCTCAACCTCAAGGACCAGCTCAGAACCCACACCCCCGACGTCGAGGTCAATGGCGTCGAGGAAGTCACCCATGGAAACGATGCGGTACATCAGCCCCACGCCGGCCGTGTTGGTCTCATGGGCGACGACGCCGGGAAGCATGTTTCCTGTACCGTTGCGCACGTCGTGCAGCAGATGATGGAACTCGGCATCGTGAGTGTTGTACACAATGCGTGAGACCTGGTCCTGCTGCCGGTGGAGGAACCCACAGAGCGCTGCGAGGGCATCAGGCGTGTTCCAGATCCAGTGTCTCAGGGTGAGGTCATTGAGTACGAAGTTTTTCTCATGGGCCCGATTGAAACCAAAGGTGACGTACCCCTCGAGCCGAGCCCCGTTGAAATAGCCCACGGCTCGCCCATCACCGTATCGCTCGAAGATGGCCTCCAACTCATACGGGCTCAGCGTACACCAGCCGTGGTGCCGGGCTGCGTAGGCGTCGTGGCAGACCCGGATCTCTTCTCCGTCCTCCCGCTCGAGGGCGCGGATGCCTCCTCGATTCTCCGAGGGAGGCAGGCTTCGGGGCTCAAACCGGTACTGGTTCATCTTCGTACCGTAGCCAAAGCCCATCCGGTGGTAGAAATCGGGCCTGAAAGGATAAAGAAGCGCCACGGTCTGTCGTCTCTTCTGGCAGCAATCCAGGAAGAAACGGATGAGATCCCGGGCGGCACCCTTTTTTTTGTGCGTCAATCCCACCGCCAGGGCCCCGATGCCAGCGGCACGGATGAACGAGCCCATGTAATTCATGGAGAAATCCAGGAACCTGGCCCCAGCGATCATGGTATCGCCCTCCCATAACCCCCATAAAGAAGAGCAATCGTCCTTCTCCCAGAGCCGGTGAAGGGGGTCAAATCGTTCTGAGAAGGGCACCTGCCCGGGATAGGCACTCATCTGAATGTGTACGAAGTCCTCGAGTTCGGCTACGGTCTCAACAGGTCTGATCATCTCAGTCATCACTGGCCTCCTGTATCGCTCGCCACTCGCTTTGCAGAATCCCCATGATCACGCGGTCAAATACCTTCCCGTCTCTCAGCACAGCTGCGCGCATGGCCCCCTCGCGCTGGAAACCAACACTCTCCTACAGTTTCAGGGCCGCTGTGTTGTATGCAATGATATCGAGCCCCACACGGTTGAGATTGAGCTCACAGAACGCGTAAAGAAGGAGCCCCGGTGCTTCTTTCCCATGGCCCTGTCGCCGGCACCCGGGTTCTCCAATGCCGATCGCGCCCAGGCCACACCAGCCGTGGTGCCGCGCTGTGTAGGGCGACGAAGCCAATGGGCTGATCGTCTTCGAGCGTGCGAATCACGAACTCGCAGATACCTGGACTGTTGTCGGCCGCCTCCATCCTCTTTTCCACCTGCCGTCAGCAGAACGGCGATGTCGTTATCGTGATTCCTCAAGTACACAGAACTCTGACTCCAGCGCGCCAGTTGGCCGGCGGCCTCTGGGACCATGGGACCCAGGCGCACATGGGCGCCGACGAATAGATCTACCTCCTGCACAGTCACTGCCTCCACTCCCTGCGTTATCTTATGGTTACATTCTGCGAGCAAAGGACCGCTTCCTCTCTGGTGCCGGCGCAATCAAAGAAGTGATGAGTTCTACCCGAGTGAAGAGGGGGTACGGGACCCCGCACGAAATCACGCGCACCCAACGGGCCCCTCCATCGCCCGCCAGATGGGGCTTTGTGGCGGCGTGTTACTCGGGACTGTTCAACTCGACTCATCATGAAAGGTGAGTCCATGAGGAAGGTGATTCCCGAGCAGATGTTGTCAAAGACTGATAACTGAAAACTGCTCACGTCGCTTCGCTCCGAGGGGACAAACGGAGGCGGCTGATTTGCTCCGGACCAGCCGGCCGATTTCACCGGAATAGGCACATTCACATCTAGGGTACTCGACAGTACTCGAGGTCGTGGAGCACTTCCGCCTGCCGATTCCCGTCTCGACCGCCATCGCATCTGAACGATGTAACGTGGGAGGGTGAGGGATAACCCCATTCGAAAGGCTCAGAACGTTGATCCGGGTGGAAGTGGTGGGTCTCAGTTCAACATGGCCAGTCGGAGGCCGATGCCAATGAGTGGTAGGTATGCGCAGAAATCCGGCGCGAGGTGCGTCCCAATCCTGGAGTAACACTTGATCCGCGACAACCCAGCCCCAACACCACGCCGACTAGCACTCAAAGCAGTTCGAAGCGCTAGATCCTAACGGGTCCTCTTCTATATACTCTTCTGCCTTCTCTTCTTTGGCTTTGCTGAACCTGTTTTTTACCTCTTCAATGCTTACCTCATCAATGAAATATCCGATTGCCGCTTTACCAATTGCGTATGTGCCAGCATAAGCTACACCAGCAGATATTAAATGCCCTCCAATAGGAAACACGAACTTGACTAGAGCTCTTGCACCTTCCCGTAGTGCAAGAGCAGCCCCTACATTAGCACCTAATGCAATAATAAAGTCCTTTGCGTATTCTTTGGAGAGTTTCTTCCCAGCAATATGTCCGATGACAACTATCATAGCCAATTGAGCTGATGTGATAGGAATTGCATCAGCTAATGGGATAGGCGTTGATGCAAGTCCGGCACAAACAGCTGCAGTAGACTTAACCACTCGTAGTGCAAGCTTCCGTTGAATTGTTTTCAGAGCAGAAAGCCGTGCTAGTTGTAGTTGAGCAGAGTTCGGGAGAACATCCATTAGGTAATCCAGCAACACATCAATGTTCCAGTAATTATCATAGCCAATTGCACCATCTTGGCTGTACTCTGCATATGCTGAAACAGGAATTATCTTCACGTCTTCTGAAAATGCATCTTTTAGGGCATTAACCGCTGTTGATATATTGTTTTGTTTTTGGGCGTCTTCATAAGGGGGCTCAACTCGCTTTGGATCCAGCTCGTCAACTTGCGTTACTACGGCCGCAACGGGTATTTCATATGAATAGGTATCTGATATGTGTGCCTTTATATTTGAGACATTTGTGAGATCTTGGGTTATATGCGCATCGACCTCTTTCGCTTTGCATAAAAACAAAATTACATCTGGACGACGGTTCTCTATTGCGCTTTTTATATCCTCTATGGCCTCCTCAAAATTGGCGGTTTCAGGTTTTGTTCTATCGCCTAACCCACGTGTATCAAGAATATCTAAAGAGCCTTCTAAGTACTGGACATTATGCCATTTAGCCTCTCCGGTTTCTGACAATACTGAGCCCACTTTAGCAACCCTATGGCCGAAAAATGCATTTACTAATGAAGACTTTCCTGCTCCTCTACGGCCAAGAATTAGAATTCGAGGTGGCCTATTGTCCATCATTATCTCTTCCATTTCCAGTATCTCCTTCTTAATCCGTCTACGTGGTGGGTCTGGAAGGCGTTCTATCGCCTTAATAACCCAACCAAAGAGCGTCCTCAGGTTTTCACCACTCATATCTACCTGTTCTCTCCCTTGACTCATGCCTTGCAGACCTTCCTTTCGAGTTCTTTTTCGCTTTTGCACACGTACATTCTAGTACAAATGACATTTTAGTACAAAACATGACGACAATATCCACTCCGATCCGGGTGGGCGCGTCATGCGAGGGCGATGCTCTGTTTGAGGGTGCGATCTTTGTTCTACGGGATGCCATACTGGACAGGACCATGGTGGAGGAGAAGACCATTGACCGGGTTATCGACGGGTTCGCCATTCTCAGGGAATCTCAGTGCCCCTGAAGACATAGGAGGATCCCGGGATATCTCCTCGGGTGGCTGTGTGGGCAGTTTGCGATAGAAAAGTTCGAAGTGTGATTCTGCATAGCCCCTAATGCAGCTTCCCCTGCACCACGATGAGCGCTACGATTTTGCCAGCAAAGGAGGTGCATCACCGGCCACACTTGATGGGTATCTCCGCCTCTTCCATGAACCGGAGATTCACTACAGCCTTGTCGGATTGGTTACTTCGGCTCGTACGCGAAGGGTGACCGGGGCGTCGGAAGCAATCTTATATCGTTGATTGTGTTGGGGGACTCCTCTCTGCCCTTCGAGAAACGCGCTACCCGTTCTGATTCCACTGGGCTTCTCGTCCCCGTTGATCTTCTCGTTTACACCGAGGAAGCGTACAGCGCCCTCCAGTGCCAGGGGGGACGTTTCCCGGAGGTACTCCGAAGCGAAACCACCTGGATCTTCCCCTGACCGACCGGGTCACAGGAGGCAGAGACGGACCCCGAACCTGAGCGTCTTCATCACAGCAGGACAGGCGCACTCCTCGGCTCAAGTCAGCCTGAAGAGTGCGCTACCCGCGCCCCTGCCCATCCAGGTCTGTATGTCATGAACCCGATCTTCATCGGCACCTATCCAAGGAGGAAAGCCCCTACTTCTCCTTACTGACGTAGAAGCCGACGAGCTCCTGCAGGAGCTCGTTTCGCTCCACCCGCTGGACATTCTGCCGGGCTCCCCCACTCTCGGTTATGTAGGTGGGATCCCCGGACAGAAGATACCCGACCAGCTGCTCCACAGCATCGTAACCCTGCTCTACCAGGGCCGTGTATACTCCTGCCAGGATTCGTCGGGCCTGTTCCCTCTGTGCGTCCTCTTCAGAGGTGAAGATCCGGGTCCTTTGATCATCGTGAGGCGTCATGTTCCTCGCTTCCCTTCGAGAGCATCTCTCGCAGCAACTCGAGTCCCAAAGACAACACGTCATCCAGCCGGTCTACCCTGTCACCGCCGGCCTGGGCCATCTCGGGACGTCCGCCACCGCCACCTCCGAGCTCGCGGCCCAGGCGACCTACCACCTGGCCCATGTTCGCACCGCCCGCAACGGCGGCGGGGGTCGCGGCCCCAATCAACATTACCCGGTCTCCCTGGACGGATGCCAGGACCAGGGCCGATTCTCCCAGTCTCTCGCGAAGGGAATCGGCCATCTGTCGCAGCCCGTCCGCATCTGCAACCTCAACCCGCGATACGAGCATCGACACGGCACCCACCTGCTCCGCCCCGTCGGTCACCGTCCCAACCTGCATCTCCCTGAGGCGTGCCTCCAGCTGCTGAACGCGGCGATGCCGGGTCTGCAATGTGTCCTTCAGTTCTCTGACCCGGGAGATGATCCCCTCCTGGGAACTGTCCAACTCGTCGGCCAGGCTCACCAGGGCATCCTCCTGCTGGCGCATCCAGCTGACCGCACCCCAACCTGTAACCGCCTCCATGCGCCGGAGTCCCGATCCTATGCTACCCTCAGAGATCGTCTTAAATGACCCGATCTCAGATGTGCAGGTCACGTGGGTCCCCCCACACAGTTCCATCGACACGTCACCGGCCGTGACCACCCGGACATCGTCCTCACCGTAGCGCTCACCGAACAGTGCCACGGCTCCCTCCTCCAGGGCCCGCTCGTAGCCTGTCCTCCGGGCGTGCACGGGCGTGGAATCCAGGATCCAGCCATTGACCCGATCCTCAATCTGGCGCCTCTGCTCAATCGTCACTGCTGCGTGATGGGTGAAGTCAAAGCGCAGCCTGTCGGGAGCGACCAGGGAACCCGCCTGCCGGACGTGCTCCCCCAGGATCTCACGCAGGGCAGCATGCAGGAGATGCGTTGCCGTGTGATTGCGCTCCACATCCGCACGACGCGCACCGGAGATCTCGGCCACCACCTCGGCTCCCTCTACCAGGCTGCCCGAACTCACCACGACACGGTGCAAGATACGCCCATCTCCTAAGGGCTGAACATCCCCTACCCGGACGCGGAGATCCTCCGCGTGCAACGTCCCTTCATCCCCCACCTGTCCTCCGGCCTCCGCGTAAAAGGGGGTGCGATCCAGCACGACCCACCCCTCACTGCCGGACTCCAGCCGGCCCGGACGCCCCTCGGCGGTCAACACCGCGGTGACCCGGGCGGAGAGCTCCGGCGTCTCATACCCGGCAAAGACCGTCGGTGGCACCTCGGGAATCATCTGGGTCACCTGGGCCAACTCCCCTGAGACACCAGCCTCACGCCGGGCCTTGCGCGCCCGATCCCTCTGCTTCTGCATCAGCTCCTCAAAGCCATCGCGATCCACGCCCAGCCCCCGCTCCTCCGCAACGTCCTCGCAGAGGTCCAGGGGGAAGCCAAAGGTGTCATAGAGCAGGAAGGCATCATCTGCAGCGATGTCCTCGCCACCCCCAGCGGCGGTCCTGCCGATGATCCCCTCAAGCACCTCGAGCCCCGCCTCCAGGGTGGCCCCAAAGCGCTCCTCCTCCGCCTGGATCACCTCACTGGCAAACCCACTTCGTTCCCTGACCTCGGGATAGGCATCGCCCATGGATTCGGCGACGGACTCCGCGAGCCGGTACAGGAAGGGATCCTCCAGGCCGAGAATCCGGCCAAATCGCAGGGCCCTCCGGAGGATGCGGCGCAGGACATAGCCCCGGCCCTCGTTGGTGGGAAACACACCATCGGCAATGAGAAAGGCTGCGCAGCGGGCGTGGTCAGCGATCACCCGAAAGGCCAGATCCCTTCGATCGGCGGTCCCCTGGTAAATGTGCCCCGAGAGCTTCTCCATCTGCCGGATCAGGGGCTTGAAGAGGTCGATGTCATAGTTGGATTCTACCCCCTGCATGAGGGCAGCCATCCGTTCGAGGCCCATGCCGGTGTCAATTCCCGGGCGCTCCAGGGGGGTCATCGTACCGTCGGCATCCCGCTCATACTGCATGAACACCAGGTTCCAGATCTCGAGCCAGCGGTCACAATCGCATTGGCCAATGGCACAGGCCTCCGCATCGCACCGGTGCTCGGGGCCGCGGTCGTAGTGAATCTCACTGCAGGGGCCGCAGGGCCCCGTGTCGCCCATAGACCAGAAATTGTCCTCGTCGCCCAGGCGGACGATCCGTTCTGGCGGAAGCTGGGCCACCTCCACCCACAGGTCAAAGGCCTCATCATCGTCGTGATACACCGAGGCCCAAAGGCGATCCATGGGCAGTTCAAAGGTAGCCGTCAACAGCTCCCACGCATACTCGATGGCCTCCCGTTTGAAGTAGTCTCCAAAGGAGAAATTGCCGAGCATTTCGAAAAAAGTCTGGTGCCTGGCCGTCTTACCCACGTTCTCGAGATCGTTGTGTTTGCCCCCGGCGCGGACGCACTTCTGCGCCGTCACAGCGCGGGGGTAGGGGCTGGCCCGGTTTCCGACAAAGATGTCCTTGAATTGGACCATGCCCGCATTGGTGAAAAGAATCGTAGGATCATCAGCCGGGACCAGCGGCCCACTGGCCACCCGCTCGTGTCCCCTCTCTGCAAAGAAGGTGAGAAAGGTCCGGCGGATCTCACTGGTTCTCACTGCAATCGCCTCCCTGGAAAATAACAAAACCCGCCCCCTTCAGGGGCGAGCTCTCGTCGCGGTACCCCCCTGTTCGCCGGCTGAGCCGGCCTCAATACGGACGTTAACGGGTCCAACCGCCGGGGTTTGCCCCCCGGCCTCGGAACTGGCGCATCCTCTCGCTGCCGGGACCTCACACCAACCGGTCCCTCTCTGGAGACAGCTTCGGGAGGACTTCGTGTTCCTCACAGGTTTCTGACTTTTCCATTATACCACAGAGGGCGGATCTTTCCAGCTTCGCCAGGCGAACATCCCCAGTACCCTCAGAGAGGCAAACACCGGGACAGCGATCAGCATGCCGACGAGCCCCCCCACCCGGGCGCCAGAAAATAGAGCGATTACCACCCACACCGGGTGCAGGCTCACCCCATCGCCCACGACCAGCGGTGAGACGACGATGCTCTCGACCTGCTGAATCACGAT
>PXCI01000198.1 GCA_003566675.1 Clostridia bacterium | reverse complement strand
CCCGTATCGAAGGCAACCGCCATGTAACCCGGTTCGCAATCATCGATCAGGCGCAATAGCATATTGGTAAAACCGTAGGCTGCATTGGTGGGTTCTCCGCTGGGGCCCGTAAGACCCCTGATGGCATAAAAAGCCCGGTACATCAGGCCTGTACCGTCTATCAATATTACAACCTGATCCTCTGTGTCAAACAACCCGCCATCCTTCAATGTCCTCACCCCCAGGAGCCATTTCGATCTTCATTGTACACGTTGAGATGAATTGACGCATCCTGTTCAGTGAGGGCGCCTGGCCCGGGACACCGTCAGGAAGGTCAGGGCGATCAGGGCACCCAGGAAGAATAAGTGAGGAACATGACCTGCAACCCACAGGATGGATAGATGGATGTGAGCTCCGAAACGGACCCACGAATCGGTCAGCGCAGCACGTACCTGCTGGGCCAAGGGGCCATCCCGGCCGGCGTAGACGGATGCCTGGGGCGTCTCGTATTTCTCTTCACCCGGATGGGGACCGGCGAACAGCGTGACCCTCATCACGATCTGCGAGGCATCGGTGTCGCCTTCCAATTCCGCTGAGACCTCACCCGGGGGCGGATCAAGGCGGTCTGCCCGGTGAAGGGTCAGATCACCCAGCTGGACAAGCTGCTCGCGGATGCTCGACACCTCAGCCGCCGTTAGCTCAAACACCAGAGTCGCTTCAAGCAGTGACCCGTCGGATCCCCAGGTAAATTCCTGTTCCTTCACCTGCGCTCCTTCGGCCGTCGCTGCATTGATAAGGTACTCGGTCCAGCCCTGGACATCGGTCACCTGAAGACGCATCTGTTCGGTGCGAAGGTCACTGACTGGCGCTGAGGCCAAGGTTGGAGGTTCTGCTTCTTCTTCGGCTTCCTCCTGCATGCTGACGAAGGGCGATTCAGCCTCGGGCTGAATAGAATCCTCTGTCGGTGACATCATGTCCGGGGATGCGCCGTGGAAAGTGCGCAGGGCGGACAGGGGCAGAATGATCAGAAGAGCCAGCAGGGCAGCCACGTAAACCCCTGCAGGGAACCAGGCCAGCGGTGCAGCCCTTTTCTGCTCGGCCTTCTTCTTGAGCAGCTCGGCACGCAGGTTCCGGTGAAAATCCGGTGGAAGGTCATAGGAGGGCGCACTGCTGAGGAACGCTCGGGTCTCACGAAGCTGTTCCAGTCGATCCCGACACCGCGTGCACCCATCAAGGTGGGCACGGACATCGCGTCGCTGGTGATCATCAAGTTCACCGTCGATGTAAGCGGATAGATTTTCGCCCGGATAATCGCAATCGAAGTTCCTCATGCATTCTCCCTCCCTTCAGATTGCCAGACGATACGATCTCGAAAAAGTTCCATCTGTTCCAGTCTATCGTGCAAAGCAGTCCTCGCCCGGTACAACCGGGACTTCACCGTTCCAAGCCTCACCTCGAGGATCTCTGCGATTTCTTCATAGCTGAATCCCTCGATATCCCTCAGGACAACCACCGAGCGGTGATGGTCTGGAAGCTCGGCCAGGGCGCTGTTGATCACGTCCTGGCGCTCCTGAGTCAGGACCACCTCATCGGGATCGGGAAGATCTCCCTCCACCTGCCTGGTCACCTCACCGTCCCCTGTATCTACCGGCGCATCGAGGGAGTAGGTTCGGCTCCTCTTTCTCGCCCTAATGGCGTCCAGACTGCAGTTTCGCCCGATCCGGTAAATCCAGGTGGAAAAGGACG
Organism: Clostridia bacterium; assembly: GCA_003566675.1. GTDB lineage: Bacteria > Bacillota > Sulfobacillia > SLMV01 > SLMV01 > PWUC01. The sequence continues at coordinate 2,839 of PXCI01000198.1, read as the reverse complement.
CGTCACCCCGGAATCTCGCCAGAGCGGAGTATGCCTTGAGGAAGGTCTCCTGCGCCACGTCCCTGGCATCCTCGGCATCGCCAAGCATGCGGTACGCAAGATTATAGATCCTTGTTTCGTACGCTTCTATGAGTGTTTCAAAAGCAGCGATCTCGCCTTTCTGGGCCAAGGCAACCAGGCGCTTTTCGTCCACAAGACACACCTCCCACCGCAGGTCGTTTAACGCTGAACCAAAGCCAACCTAGTAAAAGCTAAGCCACCACAAATACAGTCCAAGTATAACAAATGGCCATAGTGAGGTGCCACACAGCTCTAAAATGCCCTCAGAGACCTGAATCTGACAACCACCACAAACGGAAGCACCAGCCCGGACAGGGGATCTGTCCTATTCCAGACAGCCTATTTCAAGATGGGTTCTCTCGAGACACAGGAACATCCCACCAGGGAGCGAACAACTATAGACTATACTCAGGAGTCAGATAGAAAAGAAGGCGCTCACAATGCCGTCTCGTTCAAAGATGCTCATCATCTGCCTGGTTTCCATGACACAATTCATGGCTGAGACCATGATGCGACAAATCATACCCCTGCAGGCGAGAAGTCTCGGCGCTGCCCCAGACCTCATTGGTCTGATCGTGTCTTCGTATTCTTTTCTCCCACTGTTGATCGCCATTCCCAGCGGTGAAATCATCGATCGAGTCGGGTTCCGGGCGATGATCGCCACCAGCTGCATTGGCATGGCGGCAGCTAGCGCCATACTGGTACTGTTCCCCACCATCCCTGGCCTGGTGATTTCGCAGGTGGTGGCAGGCGTTATGACCGTCATCGTCATCCTGGCAGCCCAGGCCTACGTCGGTCGCATCAGCGACGTCTCGAACAGAACGCTATATTTTTCCGTCTATTCCCTTGTCATGGCTGGAGGCTTCCTGGTGGGACCGCCCCTGGGCGGTATCATTGCCGATCTGAGTGGATACATCATGACCTTTGCCATTGCCGGCATACTGTCCGTTCTGGCTTCGCTGCTGGTGATCCTACTTCCCCCGCCAGCCGCTCAAGAGACGGATAACGGTGTGTCGTCTCCCACGGCCGGTGGGATGGCGGAGATGCTGCATCAGGGCCGCCGCCTGCTGCGCCGACGAGACGTCCAGATGGCACTATACATCAGCATCCTGGGACTCTTCGGCCTCTCCATGAGGAATAGTTTCTATCCTCTCTACCTGGACCAGATCGGCTATTCCACCAGCAGAATTGGAGTGTTGATCGCGCTGCAATCCGCCGTTTCTCTGCTGGTACGTCCCTTCATGACGACCCTACTGAGGGGCGGATTCCTCCTGCCAACGTCCCTCGCAATGATGGTGGGTGCCATCGGGATCGGTCTCACTCCCTATTTCACCGGGTTCGCGCCCCTGGCAGCGGTCAGCATCCTCTACGGGTTGACCACCGCAGTATCTCAGCCCGTGAGTATGATCCTGATGGCCTCAGGCTCCGATCTCGAACACCAGGGCCTGGCGATGGGACTGCGACAGACGGCAAACCAGGCCGCCATGTTGGCAAGCCCGGTCTTCCTCGGCCTGCTAGCCGCCCGCCTGAGCATCGGGCACTCCTTTTTATTCACAGCCATCCTGTGGACCGGCGGATCAATCACCCTGTTGCTGATCAGGAAAGCGTCCCGACGGATGTCCTCCGTTTCATGAAACCATCCTGAGTGTGCGACCCTCAATCAGCAGTTTTAGTCCCAGGATCTCGACGATCTCTTCAAGGGAAACCCAGGGCGAGGAAGCTTCCTCATCGGTCCATAGAACCTGCTGTAGGCTTCTCCCCATGAAAAGGGCCTCGCGCTGGTGCTCATCCCAGAGGATCCGTCGACCAAAAACCCCTCGGATGACATTGGCGGGAACCAGGGACGCTTCCACATCCGGTGGATCCTCGAACACAGCAAGTAAGTATGACCGAAGGTATAGCTCTCGCCAGCTGACCCTCACAGAATGCTCATCATCGAAAACCGTCACGCGGAAGTGCTCCCCGATCTCCGAAGCCGGAACATAGACCACATCTTCCCACACGAATGCAGTCAACCCATTGTATGCCCCTGTCCTTCTCTCAACAATGTTGACTTCGAAGGAGGGAGGGGCCTGTTCTAGGAAGACCCCCGCCTCCACGCTGCCGTCTGACCCCACCGTATGCCAGTCGCCTGGACGAAAATCAAACTCCACCGTAAACGTCGTGCCCCTGACTCCACCCATCTTGCGGAGCATCGCCCCCAGCGGCAGATGGACCTCACCCTCTACCCGAAGAGCGACCTTCCCCAGAAGGTCGTCGCCGAAGAACACCGCAAGATGCTGAGTCTCCCATTCGGAATCCTCGGAACTGGAAGACGCCATCGCGGGCACCTCGATGGGAAAATCTCCCTCGGCGAGGACCCTCAACACCTCGACCTCATTCAGATAAGAAAGGTGTAGATTGTTCTCCGTGAGGAGCGTCCGCAGTTGTAGGGCCAGGTCCTCGGGCGAAGCATTGATCCTGCGGTAGACATCCAGATGAGCCGCAAGGCTCCAATGCACCTCGTCCTCTACCAGGCGCGGGATGAGGGCAATGGTGTCGTAGACCATCCGGACAGGCGTTCCAATCCGAGCCCACTGGGCCACCTCCAGCACGTCCTCGTTGCTCATCCGAATGCACCCATCGGATATGAACTGACCGATGGAACTCTCATTGTTGTTGCCATGAATGCCGTATCCTGGCACCGTGAGCCCCAACCACCAGGGACCCAGGGGATTATCCGGTCCCGCTGGAACAGGTTCCCTTCCCCGAGGATACCACCAAGGCTGCCAGATTCGTG
>PXCI01000188.1 GCA_003566675.1 Clostridia bacterium | reverse complement strand
TTTTGCCAGAAGCGGCGCCTGGATCGTCGTACGTACCAGTTGGACATGTCCTCAACGAATCTTTCCAGGTGTGTGGTTGCCCGAAGTGCGTTGTAGTCGTGGAGGTTACGGTCTGTGGCCTCCACAGTACTGTGTAGGCGGCTGTAGAACCACTGGTCGAGTTGTGATCGTTCAGCCAGGGGGATCTCCTCTTGTTCCCCGGGAACAAACCCATCGAGGCGGGCGTAGGTGACAAAGAAACTGTAGACATTCCACAGGGGGATGAAGAAGCGTCTTCGGACCTCGTCAGCGCTGCCGTAGCCGAAGTAGACATTGCCCGTTGGGTTTGACGTCATATACAGCCATCTCATCACATCGGCTCCCATGCGGTCGGTGGCATCTTCGAACCATATGGCGTTTCCTGCGCTCTTGTGCATCTCTTCGCCCTTTTCATCAAATACCAGGCCGTGCCCCAGGACCGTCATAAAGGGGGGAGTCTTGGTCAGGGCAGTGCTCATGGCCAAAAGGGAGTAGAACCAGTTGCGGAATTGACCGGGGAAACTCTCCGTTATGAAGTCTGGTGGAAACCACTTCTTCCAGTAGCTCCTGTCGCTGAGGTAATGGAGGGTGGAGTAGGCGACGATCCCTGCATCGAGCCATGGGTTGCCCACGTCTGGCGTTCTGCTCATGGAGCCACTGCATTCGGGACAGTCCATGCGAATCCCGTCGACCCAGGGCCGGTGGGGTGTGTGCTTTTCGAACTCCTCCCAGCCCTCCGTGGCTCGCTGCTGCAGCTCCTCGGGGCCGCCGATGACATCGAAGTGTCCACAATCGGAACAGACCCATATTGGCAGGGCGAGGCCCCAGTAGCGTTTCTTCGAGATCATCCAGTCGCTCATATTTCGCAGCCAGTCCAGTTCCCTTTCCTCGCCAAAGGACGGAATCCACCTGATCTTGCGTACCACATCCATGATGTCCCCCCGCCAGGGGTCCATTGCAATAAACCACTCGTCAACCAGACGGAAGACCAGCTCTTCGCTGCACCTCCAGCAGACGGGGTAGCGGTGCGTGATGTCTTCCTGGGTGAAGAGGATGCCTCGTTCCTCCAGGTCAGCGATGATCGGTTCCGCAGATTCGCCTGCGCCGATTCCAGTTAGGAAACCATAATCTTCGGAGAAGACCCCGAACTCGTCTATGGGGGCAAGGACCGGCAGGTCGTGTTCCTGACCCAGTTGGAAGTCCTCCTGGCCGCACCCAGGGGCAATATGAACACAACCCGATCCCTCAGCAGGATCGACGTCATCCCAGGGAATGATTACGGGTGTCACTCCTTCCTGGGCGGGGAGGTGACGGTAGGGGCCGCGATAGTGTTTTCCAACCAACTCTGTTCCCGGCAGGGTCCGCAGCACCCGGGCGTCCTTGCCGAAGAGCCGGGTCGCCGACTCTTCCGCGAGGATGTAGGTCTCGCCGTCGGCTTCAACCTCGGCGTAGGTTCGCTCAGGATTGACGGCGATCGCCACATTGGCCGGCAGGGTCCAGGGCGTTGTGGTCCAGATCAAGATGTGAGGGTCCCCCGGCATGTCAACCATGGGAAGCCTGACGTAGATGCTGGTGTGGGTGAGCTCCTTGTAACCCTCGGTAACGATTTCATGTTCGCTCAGGCCGGTCCCGCATCGGGTGCACCAGGGCATCACATCGTGGCCCCGGTAAACCAGGCCTCGCTCGTGCATCGTCTTGAGGAAGTGCCAGATGGTGTAGTTGTTCTCCTCGTCCATCGTGAAGTAGGAGTTCTCCCAGTTCATCCAGTATCCGAGGCGTTTGGATTGCTCTGTCTGCACCTTGGAGTAACGGAGAACCCGTTCCCTGCATTGCTCCACGAAGGCAGCCACGCCGTATTCCTCGATGTCCTGTTTTGAGTTCAGGCCCAGCTCCTTTTCGACCTCGACCTCGACCCAGAGCCCCTGGCAGTCAAAGCCGTTCTGATATCGCTGCTCGTAACCCTTCATGGTGCGGTATCGTTGAAAGACATCCTTGTACGTGCGGCCCCAGGCATGATGGACACCCATGGGGTTGTTGGCGGTTATGGGGCCGTCCAAGAAGGAGTAGCGCTTGTCCGCGCCATCGTTGTTCTTCAGGTATTCAAACCGGACACCGTCCTCTTCCCACCACTTGAGGAGTTTCTCCTCCATGGGGGGAAAGTCTACTTTGCTGGGTACGGCCTCAAACATGTGCTTTCTCCTTCCATCGCTGTTGAATCGTGCTCTTAAATGAGAAAACCGTCCCTCAGGGACGGCTGCGACCGTGGTACCACCCGGATTGGTCCGCCACAGGTCTGGGTGGCGGACCCTCTCATATCTGGCAGACGCCGACCGTATCGTGGCGGCGCGATGCCTCGGTGCTGTAACGGGCACGACCCGGCGAGGCCTACTTGCGGAGCTTTCGGCCTGCGGCTCGGAAAGGATCTTCGGTGCTTCTGCCCGCCCGGTTTGCACCATCTCCAGGCTCTCTGTGGGGCCGATTGAGCACCTACTCGTTTCCCTCATCGCCGATACGTTTGTTGCAACACGATGTTGAAAGGCTGTTGCTTGCGATACATAATAGCACAGTTGTTTCATTGAGCCAAGGGCACACCTTGATTCCCTGCGCTGTAGCGGGCAAAATTGGAAGTGCCAGAGTCGAGGCCAAATAGGATCAGGGGGGCGTTTCTATGACAGGCTGTTCGGAGATGACCGAGCGTGGTGACCAGAAGAAGATCGAGCTCCGCAACCGGATCCGCCGTGTTGAGGGACAGGTTCGCGGAGTAGAGAAGATGATATTCGAGGATCGATATTGTATCGACGTGCTGCGGCAGCTGGCAGCAGTGCGTTCTGCACTGCACTCGCTGGCCATGATTATCCTGAGTGACCATGTTCAGGGCTGTGTGACGGATGCCATAAGGGGAGAGGGCAAGATGGACGCGGAGGAGGCCCAAAGAGAGCTGATCGAGGTCCTGAAGACCTACATCAAGTAACCGGTCCAGAGGATCGGCGGAGGCGTGGTCCCGCTCTCCACGTGGGGTGCGGACCGGGGAAAGCAGCTGTTGAGTCAGCGGCGCCTGGATGGCCCCCATGGCCTTGTAGGTTGGCCTTCATGGGTGCCGATCCACCTCGATTTCGTTGCGTATTCTTCTGATGCCCTCGATGTGCCGCGCAAGATTGACGGCGGTCTGGCGGTCATGCGAGCAGTTGACGGTCCCGCGCAGGTACAGGGTTCTCTGGCACACGATTCCTCGAACCTGTCCCGAGATGCAGTGGTCAGCGGTCCGCAGGATTTCGTTGACGCGGCTGGTGAGGGTTGCATCGTCGGGTGGGATTCGTCCATTTCCGTTGTCCCGAGGGACAGAGACGTTGTTCATGATCTTTGTCACCCCGGGGAGGGACCGGGCCAGGCCCTCAATGACACGTCGATCCGCAAGGTTTTTCACATCGCCAGATAACCTCACCGTCCCCCGGCTCACATAGGCAGATATGTCTGTAAATCCCCGCGAGCGAAGCAGGCGGTCCATAACCTTTTCGGTGTCTGTGTCATTCATCCCTCTCGGCATTTTGACGGTCAGGTGGTTCTCCACTCTGCTGACGCCTGGAAGGCCGGAGACCCGATGATAAATAGATCTCATCTCTGACAGGCTATCCACGATTCCTCGCAGCTGAATCCTGCTGTGATCCACCTCGATGTGAAGATGCTGGATCATTGTCGGCAGTGAGTGCAGCTCCTCGAGTACGGTCTGAACAGTGACGTCACCGTGGGTCTTGTTCAGAACAACTCCTCCCTTCACCTACTGTGTCCTCCGTTAAGTATTATGCTGTCCATCTTCTGACGATTCGGTCCGACGCATTCGAATCGGGGAGGTGGTAATTTATTCCTTGAGGCATGCGGTGAAATCACCTGACGCTGTGTTCACCGTAATGGAGCACTTCTGGCGGGTCTTTCGGAAGATGATAGGAGTGGCCCGATGAATGGTGCTGATGGGTGATTCTGATCATGATTGGCACGGCCGAGGGAAATTCGGCAGCAGAACATGTCGGCCCCTTGGCGACGGCGAGCTCCTGCATGGACACGGACGAAGGATGGCGTGTGTCAGTGCTTTCCAGCATTGCTGTGTATACAGTGTAGTTGAAGACTGCCTCAGAGCTTCTCTGTTATTATTCCCATGCCTCACAAAATGCTGTGACGCTCTTTGTGGGTGAGCGACCCCGTTTGCACATGGTAGTTAATGCCTCGACGGATGGAGGTTCGGGGTGCATCAAACGGTTTCCAGTGGCCAGAATATTATTGACATATGTTCATAACCGTGTAATACTGGTACTGTAATTTGGAATGGGGTGACCAGACCATGAAAGTTTCCATCTGTGCCAAAGGAGGCAGTCTTCAGAGCGAGGTGGACGTTCGGTTCGGTCGAGCAGAGTACTTCGTGATGGTGGACACAGAATCAGAGGTGGAGGAGGTGGAGCGCAATCCGGCTCTGACCCTGGGAAGCGGCGCCGGGGTTCAATCGGCGCAGTTGCTTTCAGACCGGGGGATCCAGGTGTTGATTGCTGGCAATGTAGGTCCCAAGGCCG
>PXCI01000286.1 GCA_003566675.1 Clostridia bacterium | reverse complement strand
CGCTGCCTCGCACAACCGACTTATCATCCCCGAGCGCGGCTATGAGGGGCTTCACGGCACGCGGGTCACCCATCTTGCCCAGGGCGGCGGCACAGGCCCTGCGCTCACCATCCCCCCCACCTTGCAGTACAGTAATAAGGAGATCAACGGCCCGGGTGTCTCGGATCTCACCGAGGGTCCACGCAGCAACCTCACGCCCAGCTCCGTCCTCATCCTCGAGGGCAGCCATGAGGGGCTCCACGGCGCGGACGCCGAGCGTGTTCAGCGCCTTCATGACATCCCACGTGAAGAGCACCTCATCCCTTAAGGCGGCGGTCACAAGCAGTGCCCCTACCGCGGCGGGGTCTCCGATCGCACCGAGGGCCCTGACTGCAGCAGTACTTACACCGCACCTCTCGTCGTTGAGCATGGTTACGAGGGGCTTTACCCCTCGCCTGTCTCCGATGCCACCTAGCACCTCGGCAGCCTCTATACATGTGGACGGATGCGGGTCCTCCAGTAGTGCAATGAGGGGTTCAACGGCAGGAGCACCGATCTCGAGGAGTATCCGGTAAAGCCACGTGCGGGTTTTGTCATCGGAGCGCTTCAGGGCGTCTGCGAGCAGGCCCACAGCAGGCTCGCCAATCCCTGCCAGGGCATCGGCGGCAGCCTTGCGAACTTCTGGGCGGTCCGTGCTGCCGGCCAGCACCCATATCAACCCCCTGGCATCGCCGCTGGCCTTCATCCTCTTGATTCGCGGTTCATCGTCCTCGAACAAATCCACGTGGAGCACTGTCCTTGTGAAGCAATTCACGATACGTCGAAAGACGAAGAAACCCAGGGTGGCTGAGATCATACCCGGCAGGGCTCCCCATGCGCTCCACGCCATGAATCCCAGGTAGCCCGCACCCGCTAATGCAGTAACTCGCACGATGCAGCTGACTTGCCTGTCCATTGATCTGCTCCTCCCAGCAGGCGCCTGATCTGGACGAAAGCGGCCCTTCCGTTTCTTGTATCATGTAGCATTCGCTGTACTCCTGCCGCAATCCTCCACGCACCAGATCGCATGGCGGTGCTGTCCCGGCAGGCAACGAGACCCGTTGCCGCAGCTCCTCCAGGCCATGCCGACCTGCAAGGGAGATGGTCGCGGATGGGAACGAGCATACGGGTCTCGCTGCAGTTAATCGAGTACACCTGCCCCGCCAGAGCGACCCTGTTCACAGCGGGAAGTCCACGCCGATTCCCGTATCCTCGTGGGGCCCCCCACAGCTGGCCCAAAAATCTGTGTGAGGTGTCGTGATGATGCTGCGCCGGGCAAGGATGCTCTTCCTCGATCCCTCGTCAAGGACTCCCCGCCGGTACATGTCCACGAGGATCCCGGCGGCAAACCTGCGCATATCCCCGTCGTGGCGCAAGGCGACGATGAGAGGTACGACGACCCGGGGATCTCCGATCCCACCCACCGCCTCGGCGGCCGCCTTGTACGCCTTCCTCTGGTCACTGAACTCGACCTTTCTCCCGAGCATTTCAATGAGGGGCTCAACAGCCCGCACATCACCAATCATGCCCAGGGCCCTGGCGGCAGTCTCCCGCTCCGACTCTGCCATCCGCTCATCCCTGAGGGCGGCGATGAGCGGCTCAACAGCCGCCTCACCCATCCCAACCAGCGCTTCAGTCCTTGCCCTGGCGTCCTTTGCGTCCCCTCCAAGAAGGAAGGGCACCACGGCCGGAGCACCGAGGGTGCTCGCCCTGGCCCAATTCTTCCTCGAAACCCAGTACCACGCCCCCGTTTCGCTGCAGTCAGGCCTCCACCGAAGCTTGGCGAGGGCGCTGGCAACGGCAGCTTTCCTCCAGACAGGGGCACCTCCCGTGAGTTGAGCAAGGAGGGGCTGTACGGCACTTCTGTCCCCAATGGCGCCCAGGGCTCTCACAGCGACCTGGAACAGGAAGTAAAAGGGCTCATTCTCCAGCGCAGCGACGAGGGGCGCAACCGCGGGTTTTCCGAGCATGATCAGCGCATCACCTGCCGCCTTGCACAGTCTCTCGCGTTGTTCCTCGAATGAATCGGCCCTATGATATTCCAGGTCTCGTTTCTGAAGAGCAGCAAGGATCGGTCCCACAGCCCGGGGATCACCGATCTCACTCAATGCCCTCACAGCCGTTTCGCGCTCCCAGAGGTACCGGGGCCCACCGAGATAGGCGATGAGGGGCTCTGTGGCACGAGAATCTCCAATCATCCCCAGGGCCTCGGCGGCCGCGTCACCCTGTCTATACACAGGGCTATCCAGCTCACCGATGAGGGGTTCAACCGCGATTGGATCACCTATCTGGCCCAACGCTCTGGCGGCCTCGTTGCACACCTCATGATCCTTTCCGTAGTTCAGGGCCCTGATCAACCCCTTGACGTTCCTCCGGGCTTTCATCTTCTCCACGTCAGGCGGTCCAAATAACCACATACCATGCCTCCTTGCTTCGGCTGACATCCCCCATCCAACTCAACAGTCCAGATCCTTCCCGCTCCCCCGTGTACAGGCGCCCTGCCCCTCGAAGGTGCGGTGCTCGCGCGTTCATGGAAGCAACAGCAGGGGTTCCGAACTCCCTCCAGATGAATGACGGCGTGTTTTCTGGACACGTGGGGCCTGGTGAAGGCAATGTCAGGCTGGTGCTCGCCCCACGCTCGCTCCAGCAGGGACCTTCCCCTCCTCGGGAAGAAACAGACAGTCGCCATTATAATACGGCGCCCCCCGGATCACCATCAGGAACGATCTCCCTCGCTCCCGGGCAACCTCCTTCCCCGCAGGCAACCGCCCGGGCACCGTCCTCCGACTTCCACAGCCCACTCCCCGAGATACCGTGCATGTGCAAAGCCCCAACCAGAAAGATCGAAAGACCCTTCGCCTTCCATACACTCCAACCCTTCCCGGTGCGCCCTCCGGACGCTCACTCGCTGCAGGTTGGACCTGCCGAGGACGCGAGTAGGCCAGCAAAGCTCCGTGGAACACCCAACCGGGCGGCCTACAGCAAAGATACATGGTATGCTGGGTGGGTTCTTACAAGCATCAACCGCAAAGTGAGTGTTGCTACCCACTGAGGCACACTGCACATGGGTGTTGTGGCCCTCGAAAACGCGTAGGCACTCTCCCTAGGACAGACCCACAACCGCAGCGTACCATCCCAGCTCCCCGGTAGCGCCCTTTGACCGTCGGATGAATGACACGCGAAGATGACCCAACCCGCACGCCCCGGGAAGATTCGCGGACACCGTCCCGTCGACGCATCCCACAACCGGAGCGTGCCATTTCCTCACAATGAGGGGGTCATTGTCGAACTCGATCCACAAGCCAATACGGAACTCAAAGGGAACTCAAATAACACGTCTTCATTTCAGGCGGTCCTTCTCGGAACCCTGGCGAGCAGGTCCGAGTCGAAGGGATCGAGGTGACTTTCAGCAAGTAGGCCCGACCCACCCCATCCAGGAGAAGGCCTTCAAGATGCTGGCTGTGTTTCCTATCGGATATGGACAATATGATGTGCCTGGGGATGATAGACAAATCCTCGAAGCCACGCGAAGATTCTGCACTCACTACAGAGGCCACTTCCGTCTAATCTATTAGCGAAAACAATATTGGGCTGGGCGAAGACATGCCAAGCCTTCTGAAAGCTGCGGGCGCCTGCCTTGGGCCAGTACACACAACGCTCAAATGCAGGCGGATCAATCCAAGGAGCTGGGAAACGCTCATAGCCAACGGCAAGAGACCATCACCGGCTCACGAGCTGTACCTGTCAACGGCCTCGATGATCTCCCTGGCAAATACCGCGAAATCATTCAGTGAATTGAGATGCTCGTAAACTAGCACGGGATCAATCTCCAGGTAGTCATGCACCAATATATTCCGTAGCCCGGCCATGCGTTGCATGACCCCAGACTGGCTATCTGACAGTATTCTCTCCTCCCGAAGGATGACGAAGATGTCAGCGTAAGTCTCTGGCGTACGGAAACCTAGAGAGGCCACGAAATGTGCCCCGATGTCTATGCAAATCTGGATAGCCACCTGCAGATTTCTCTCTACACTGTCCCTGATCATGTCGTTCTCAAGGAACTCTTCCAGGGAGTTCTCCGATGCAAATCGGAGCTTCTGAAACGACTCCTCTAGCCTCCGTAATCTGCGCTCAACAACCTCCTTATCAACCACCAAATCTACCCTCCTTGATTCTCTTTCGCATCTCACCGGCAACAGCCTCATGTAGTTTCCGAAGATCAAAGTAAGCCATGAAGGAGTCTTTCTCAAAGATGATTCTTTCACGGCGAGCACCGGGGCTCTCGAAAAGCAAAATGCCCTCTTTGATGATGCTATAGGTGAGTGCAGGGGGAGACTCATTCAGTATGATGAGGTCTACCCGGTCGGAACGGAGCTCACTCATTAGCTCGCCCAATAGACACAGTCGCTTATGAAAATTTTCCTGATCAGACTGCTCCCGGAGTAGAACTGCAACATCCACATCACTGAGGAGGGACGGGGTACCCCGGGCGTGAGACCCGAAAAGATAAGCTGCCATGATGTCAGCGTCATCCGAGAGGACCTCGACGAGTGTCGCCTTCATCTTCATATTCTCATTGTCTTTCCGGCACCCTGCCAACCCACTCACCCCCCAACATTTCTCTTTACAGAATATCTCTAACTCGATCTATCCAGCAAGCCAGGCATCTCTGCTCCCCATACCCATCACACGCCTCGAAAATCAACGGCATGAGCCCCCAGTTCTCCGTCCGCTCACTCAAGCGGAACATACATCTCTCCCATATTCCGCTTTCCTGGATCAGGGATCTTCCCCAATCGGCCGATCACCCCCTTGAGACCTGCCCCGGAACGAAGGCCCACGGACACGACGACCAGCACCGCTCTCGTTGCAGGCTGCGCCGAACCTATCCACCAGCAAACGGATCTCCTCGCCCCGAACCACGGCGTTGACCCACTTCCCGGGGATACCATCAAAGCCATAATGAAGACCCGCCAGGCCACCGGCAACGGCCGCAATGGTATCGGTGTCACCGCCAAGGTTGACAGCATCCAGAACGGTATCCCGGTAGGAACCGGTCCGAAGCAGGCACCACAGGGCAGCCTCCAGCGTGTCCACAACGTAGCCGCTGCTGCTGATCTTGTCCTCAGGTAAGGAGTCAATCTTCCCGTTGAGCACCCTGGAGAAACGGGGCAGGTACCTCCGGTAGGGTTCCCGGTCATAAAGGCCAGGGCAGATCCCTGATGTCGATGTGTAAGCCTCGGACGGTGAACACCCCTGCAGCAGGCCGATTGCAAGAACGGTGTAGATGCCGCAGGCCATCTGCGAAACGGGGTGGGCGTGGGTGATAGCGGAAACCATGTGAACCCAGGGCAGGAGAACCTCAACGTCCAAGGCCTTCAAGTAAAGTGCCAGGGGCAGGATACGCATCAAGGCCCCGTTGCCGTTGCTGCGATCGCCCACATCCCCCGAATCGTAAGGCGAGACGCCTCGCTTCAGCCTGGCCACGGCCCGCAGGGTCGTCCGTCCGACGTCAAAAGCCCTACCGTCGGCGGACCAGTATCCCTCCTCGACCCAACGCACGAACCTCTGACCGATGTCCTCGAGATCCAACCCTTCACAGAGGCTCTCGGCGAGACTGAAGGTGAGGGAACTGTCGTCCGACCATGTCCCAGGCGGCTTGTTGCACGTGCCGTACCCGATCATACCCCAGACGGGATGTGCCCTCAGGCGCTCCCGGGTCACAAACTGCACGGACAATCCCAGGGCATCGCCGATGCAAAGACCGAAGAGGGCTCCCCGGACTTGCTGAATTTCCGTCACGGCGTCCACCCCTCAAACCTCGTTGGGATGCAAAGGTTCCCCTTCGGCAGCCCAGGTCCCATGGCCGTCCTGCTGCCCGATGCCTGTCTCACGCATGACGGCTTACCGGTCTTCAATCACGACGGACGATATGATCTTGTCATGCCAGCCCTGGTGGTCCCTATCGATCGCCACCCACAGGAAACCCAGTCCAAGCACAATGGCCGAAAGGAACTTGCCGACAATCTCCCGCAAGAACATCATGCCAAAGCTAACCCCTTCATACGTCTCAGTGTGCACAACGGTCATGTGGAAGATCTGCTTCCCTATGGTCTTGGATTTTGTCCACAATACCAGCTCCCATACCCATACCAATATCCACAGCGCCCACAGGGAGGGCACCTCTGACATGAGTGTCGATGGCAACCCCAGGATGAAAGATTCCACCAGCCATGCTCCGAAACGCTTGGCAGGCGGTGTAAGCCTCACCTGCGACCTCTCTACGTCAGACGACAGCTGCGTTGGTCCCCGATCGTCCACTGAGTCCTCGTCTGCGCGGATACCCAGCTGCCGCCTCCCGCACATTGGGCAAAATTCGAAATCACCCGCCGGATTATACCCGCATTCGCACTTCATGGTTTGACACCCCGATTCCTCCGTTTGACCTTGACGGGAGCCCGCCAATGCAGTCCCGCAGAGCCATGATCAGTTGATCTTCTGACCTACCGTCAATCCATTGGCAATACCCCCGGCTCCATGCTGTGACCTACCGCGCTTCAGGTGACTCCGAGGGCGAAAAGGCAATCGCTTGCACACCGTAGACAATTGCACAGCCATGTTGCCCAGCGACGAGAACCCGCTCCTGTGCAGGTGCACATGAACCATCAGGTCCGGCTGCGTGCGGTCAGTGTGGTCTTTCGAGGCCCCAGAGCCTGCATAGCAAATCCCATCCCCACCCGAGGCGGCTCCCATCAGCAGCCAGGGGGTGCAGCGCGAGACACGAAAAGGGCATTGGGAGATTTCGACGCCGTCCTCGTCAATTCCCTCTGCAACTGAGATATCCTCCCGAGTTTTGGTATGGAAGGGCCGTGTCAAGATGAAGTAGCCCAGAGGTTTTTGGCCCATTTGCTATCTTACTGAAGGCGCAGTTTGTTCACTCCATCAGGGTGCTGTCATTCGTTGGCCGGTACGTTCTTGGCTGTTGACCGAGTGTGCACGGTCAAAGACCTGTGAAATAGGGGCGGAACCTTTACCCCTGACGGTTCTGAAAAGAGAAGTGCTAACCCTAATCATTCGGGGCCTTGAGTACCAGGTAGGGAAAACATGGGATTCTCAAGAAGAGGAGGGAGTAAGGCCCCAGCGATGCCTAAGATGCACTACGTCTCCCTCGCAATGAATGTTGCATCGTATGAACGGTGTATCTCACCTTTTCACGCTACATCCACCAGGGGGAAAGGATACAGGCCTTAGGGTCCGCAAGTGATACCTGCCTCCGCCAAAGTGACAGGGTCTCTTCCTGTAAGCGTCGACTGACCGCGCGTATTGCCGGGGTTGGGTGTCAGCTGCAGGGTTTTCCGCCTGCTGGTAGAAGCCAGTATAGCAGTTGCGTGGGATATCCCATGCAGAAGGTCATGTGCTCCGCGACGGGAGCGAAGGGGGTAAATCACCATGAAAGACGAACTGTTGGGACAGGCAAGGAACTTGGGGTTCTCCCTCCTGGGTATCGCCGACCCCGGGCTGTTCGAGAGGTACCCGAGGATACGCAAACCTGCGGAGTCAGACAAGTACTTGCAGCACCCGCACGAGATATGGCCCGATTGTCGATCCGTGGTTGTGCTGGGGCTGCACTGCCGTGAGGAAGTCCTCGACGCCATCGTGCGGATGGATAACCTATGGGGCACCTTCTACTGGGAGATCCTCTGCCACCGGGAGTATCGTCTCCGGGATTGGTTCAGGCAACAGGGCTGCGAAGCGAAGATCACCAATGATGTCTCCGTCAAGCGGGCCGCGGTGCTGGCCGGGCTCGGTCACATAGGGAGAAACTCTCTGGTGGCCCATCCGAAGTACGGATCGAACCTTCGCTTCGGCTTACTGCTGACAGATGCTGAGATGGCCTTCGACGAGCCAAACGATCCCCTCGAGTCGGCCCCGTGCGGTGATTGCCGGCGCTGCGAGGACGTATGTCCGGGTGGCGCAATTTCTGACTACCGGGTGGATTTCTCCCGGTGCATCATTCCTGCAGCCGAGGGTAGGTTCAGCAATGATGAGCAGAAGATCCGCGAGGCCCGCCGTATCCAGCAGAGAGGTGAGGTTGTCGAGGTAGAGTGCAACCTGTGTCAAAAGACGTGCCCCCTAAACGAGGCCGGGTAAAGGGGTCCGCCTGGGCGGATCACGGCCGCGTGATTCCGCGCTCTCACTAAGGGCGGGGTATCTTGGAATCCCCCCACGAAGGGAGCTTTCAACCGCTCAAGCCTGTGGGCCACGTTTTGGCAACAGTGCTGAACGAGAGGCCATCCTCACCTGCAAATGGTCACGATTAGGAGGAACTTGCACTCGGAAGCGAAGATTCGCGTCATGCTGATATGGATGTAGCGGCAGTCACCTGGTGTGTGCCAGTTAGCCTGGCGGTACGAATTGCTGTTGCCCTGCGAGATAGTGCCCACCCGCAACGGCGGGAAATGAAACCTGTGCGCCTTTAGACACCCCCTCCAGCTATTCCCCGGCTTCGCTGATCTGTATGCACTCCCCGGGGCAGACCTCGGCACACTGCCCGTCACCACTACAGACCTCAGGATGGACCACGCTGGCGACTTCCCCGACCTCGAATACATTCGGGTCTGCCGAGCAGACCGACTCACAGGCCCCACAAGATATGCAACATGCCTCCTCGACGTACGGTCGCATCAGTAACACCTCCTCCTCCCTTTTGTCTGCATCACCCATTGATGACCGATGATCAAACCTAACACTCCATCGGCCGGGGTCCCGGGCCAGCATAGGATACCATCTCGTTAATCCGTGATTCTAAGGGCACCCCAGAAGTCGAGGAGGTTCCTCAACGCCCGTGCATATGCCTCATCATGGGCCTGCAGTGCCGCCGCGTCCATGTCACCCGCGAGGTACTGGTAGCGCGCCAGTTCGAGCTGAAGGGCTTTCAGCTCGTAATCCTGCCTGATCAACACCCCCTCCACCGCAGTGGTCCAGTTATGAAAAGCCATCAGCACCTCGCCATCGGCATCCGCTTCGTCGAGGGCCTCACGGCCCGTCACACGGATTTGGTCCAGCCTTGCGAGGGCATTAGAAAGCGAAAACCTCTCCTGCAGGGTGGACTCCAACGGTTCGTCGGGATGCACCGGCCGCAAAAGATCCTGCAAATCCGCAAGGGCTTCAAATTCGACGACGGGGATCCTCTCACCGCCATCCGAACCTGGAGCGAGTGTCTCCCCGACCATCTGGCACCCAGACAGGATGCCTATGATCACAGCCACGAGTACGGATAACACACCTCGCCTGAACACCCCTCCTGTGTTCCCACCCCATGCCACTGTCAAGACCCTATCCCTCCTCGTATTGTCCATAGAGTCATCTTCTCAGTCCAAAGATTCAGATCAACGGAGCATCCCTGGGTGCGGAGCTAG
Source organism: Clostridia bacterium (assembly GCA_003566675.1). Lineage (GTDB taxonomy): Bacteria > Bacillota > Sulfobacillia > SLMV01 > SLMV01 > PWUC01. Next base: position 9,137 of record PXCI01000286.1, on the reverse strand, counting down.
GAAACATGCCCTTCGATGTGACAGGCCGTCGGGCCTTCGTAGGATGCGGTTCCGTGGCCCTGCGAGCTTGTGCTCATACGCATTGTTCCCCTCCTGCGCAGCACCATGCACCTCACTGTCCAACAGGCCGTGGCGTGGAGGGCCCGTTTCGGTGGAACAGCTAGCAAAGAGCGGGATGGATGGCATCTTAAATCAATGCACACGGGGACGACCCGATCTGTACCCGGATCGACACCGCGTTTCTATCCTGCCGTTCCGAACGGGACCGCATCCGGGGCCAGGAAAATCGTTGCAAGAATCGGTGTCATTTTGCTCATCGGGACCTCCTCCTCATGGTGCGACCACGAAATCGATCTCGTGGGGCGAACGTCCCACGGCAATCTCATTGACGATCTCGTAGGATTCCGGGTCCACAACGAGTAGTCGGTCATCCATGGTGTCGGTGATGTAGATTCTGGCCCCATCGGGTTGAAAGGCCAGATGGTTGGGTCTGCCGTAGCTCAGGGTCTCGGCAATCTCCATGCCGACCTCGGCATCAAAGACAATCACCTCACCGGATCCGCTGACCGCGACCCAGACGTACCTACCGTCGGGCGATACGGCCACAGCGTGGGTAAGTTCACCCGCCTCTACGATATCCAGGATCTCACCGTCTGCCGTATCCAGCACACTCACGCTTCCACCCTCGTAGTTGGCCACGTAGAGGAGGCTGCCATCGGGCGAGGTTCGCCATTCCTGGGCGCCCTCGGCGCCCGTTGGCCACACGGCCACGCTCTCCATGTCCACCAGGACCACCCCATCCTGCCCGGGGCCGGAGACGTAGGCGCGCTTTGCACCGGGCGAGAAGCTAATGTGGGTCGGACCCACGAGGTCATCTTCAATAACTGCGACGATCTCGCGGCTCTGTGTGCTGATGACCGCCAGGTACGGTCCCCCACCCCTGCCCGATGTCATGAGCACGTACCTGCCATCGGGACTGATATCTACTCCGTCGGTTCGTGTTCCCACTTCTATGGTCTCAACGAGCCCATTGTCCTCCGTGGCAAAGACGTAGATGTTGCTGCCATCCAGATCTCCGGCAAACAGGTAGCGATTGTCCCGGGTCACCGCCACTCCGTGGGAGGCCGTCTCACCGACCTTCAGGGTCATGTCCATTCTCCACGTTCCGAGTTGATCACGGACACAGTGCCATCGGCGGCGTTTGGAATATACAGATTGTAGGCCAGTTGCTCGTCTCCGAATGGATAGATCAACAGAAACAGAAGGAGCATTCCCAGCCCCAGCAACAGGATCTTCTGTCTTGCCAGCAATAGCTGCACCTCCATTATACCCCGTAGGGGTATGTCATGGCTCCATTGTATACTTCCCCAGGGTATAGGTAAAGCCGCGGGCACCATGGGATCCGTTGGATGGTCGGTGATTCACAAGGAGACGGGATAATGGATCAGCCAGCTGCAAGTCCAGAGAATTCCCTTCGCCCACGGGGTCGGTCGCCGCTGTTCCGGCCAGGTCGACGGCCAGGTTCCCCCCCTTGGAGCCCACGGCGCTGAAGGCCAGAGCGCCACCATCACCGGAACCAGCCCCACCGCGTTCCCTTTCACAGCTGGCCGCCTTCCTCCTTCTGCTCTCGTGGGAACCTGGCTAAAACCTAGCATGGAGGGGCCGATGCCTCCATGCCGAGAACGTGATGAAAGCATGAGATTTACCTGGCAGGAGCATCGCCGCTGAAGCGGAAGGGATTCCCTCATCCTTGTTGAAGAATGCGGCATGGAGAGGCCATGGACCCCTGGCCCCAATAGCCCGTGGGGCAGGGTTGGGTGAGGCGCACCCTGGAAAGACAGGTGGACATCATGAAGACGTTCCTCGTGATCGGAGGCCAGGGTGACCTCGGCCAGAACCGCATCCTCCCCGCCCTGCATGCTCTAGGGCACATGGCGGACGTGGTTGACATCAACCCGCGACCCAGCTGCCTGCCGAAGCTGGAAGCCGTGAGACACGAGTATCAATGCAGCGAACCGGGGGACGTTCCCCGTCCTGTTGTGCCATACTCAGGCGTCATCGTTGCCACGCCCAACGACCTGCACCTCGAGCACTGCGGGTGGGCCGTGCGAGAGAAGATCCCCTGCTTGGTCGAAAAGCCCCTCGCGCACTCCCTCTCCGCTGCGAGGGCGCTGGAAGAGCTGGCCGCCAGGAGCAGCCAACCCCTTCTATCGGCAGACCACTACCTGTTCAAGGGGCCGAGCCGATGGATCTTCTGCAACCGACACCTGCTCGGAAAGATCGGCCCACTGAAACGCATACGCGGCCGGCTGTTGGAGTCGGACGGGGTATCCCCGGGACGGGATTGGCTGTTAGATCCTCGCCGATCGGGGGGAGGCCTGTGGACGGATCTCGGCATTCACCTTGTGACCTTCATCATGGGGCTGATGAACGGGAGCTGCAGTTCGACAGTCACCGGAGCGGCGGCGAGCAACTTCGCCCCTGCAGGAGGGGAACGATCCATGGAGGTCAGGGCCACCTGCGGGAAGGTTGACCTGGAATTCCAGGTGGGCAAGGAGGCGCCTCGCAGCAGGAAAAACGTACTTGTTGAGGGTAGCTGCGGAACCATCTGCATTGACTGGGCGGCAGATGCCGTCACCAGCGATCGGGTCCGGGCGTCGACTCCCACGGACTCGTGCGGCGGCTACATCGAGATGCTGCGCGAATTTGCCGAGGTCTGCGATAAGGGACCGGACGCGAGGAAACGGCTTGTCACCTGCGGGGAAGCCCTGGATGATCTCCGCTTCGTCAAGGCAGGTTATGCGAAGCTTCCACCGACCTGCTGGATTCCGTAGCTGTTGGACTGTGGGTTGGCCTGCCTCGCCCCTCGCCTGACTAACGTTGAAGCCCTATGAGTCGAGGCTGAAGGGCGTTCTTTGTGCAGATTTGTGATCATCGCATTGTCGTTCCAGGAGACACTTGCAGAGGTGTCTTGTCCCAATCCTTGATCATCGATGCGGAGCTACAGATATAGCTCTTCGTCATGAGCATACCCCTCTATACCCGTAAAAAAAGGGAGAGGCCAAAACGGGCAATTAGCGGGTTTGAGGATCATATTGCTGAATCCCAAGTTCCAACGTGCTGAAAGCGGCAACCGTTGCCACCACCGTACGATGCGCCTGCAGCCCATGGTCGATGATCCGAACCAGGGATATCGCCTTCCGGGCGAAAGAGGCGCGCCCCTGGGTACCACGTCGCCGTCCCTCAGCTGCTGCGTTCATTTCTCCAGGGGAAGAAACGCTCCATAGCCCTCTGCCTCCAGGTCCCGGACTGCAACGAAGCGCAGCGATGCACTGTTGATGCAGAAGCGCAGCCCCCCGGCTTCCGGTGGCCCATCATCAAACAGGTGTCCCAGGTGAGAGTCTCCGGCGCGACTGCGCACCTCGGTTCGCTTCATGCCGGCGGTGTCATCGAGCCTGTAGGTCACGACATCGGGATCGACTGAACGCGTGAAACTCGGCCAACCGCAGCTGCAGGAAAACTTATCCCGGGAGCTGAACAGGGGCTCTCCGGTGACCACGTCAACATACAGCCCCCGTTCGGTGTGATCCCAGTACTCGTTGGTAAAGGGCCGCTCGGTCTCATCGTTCTGTGTCACGCCGTACTGGATCTCGGTCAGCGTCTTCCTCAGTGCGGCGTCATCGGGCTTTTCGTATTGATCCGGGTCGACCCTGGGTGGCCTTCGGTTTTCGAGGGAGGACAGGTCAACATGGCAGTAGCCCCCGGGGTTCTTCTCCAGGTAATCCTGGTGATACTCCTCCGCCAGGTAGTACGCGGACAGGGGAAGCACCTCGGTCACAATCGGTTTCTCATACTTCTCCTGCTGCTGGGCCACCACCTCGCGGATGATCTCGAGATCCTCTGTGTCCCTGTAGTAGATCCCGGTGCGGTACTGGGATCCAACGTCGTTGCCCTGACGGTTCTTCAACGTCGGATTGATGATGTCGAAGTAAGCTTCGAGAAGGGCCGGCAAATCCATCCGGGCCGGGTCGTAGCGAACATGTGCGGTCTCCGCGTGCCCCGTTCCCCGGTGACAAACATCCTCATAGGACGGATTCTCTGTCGTGCCGTTGGCATATCCCACCGTGACCTCGGCAACGCCATAGATGCGGGCCATGTAGGCCTGCACACCCCAGAAACAGCCTCCCGCAAGCCATATGTCCTTCAGGTTCTCTTCCTCGTAGTGGACGCAGGCATTGGGGTTCTCCGGCAAACCGGCGGCTCCGGGCCGTGACCTCCCGGACGTACCCGGGGCACATCCTTTTCTTCCCTTCACCATGGCTATCGCATCCTTTCTTTTTCAGCATCATGATGTTTATGCCATACGATGCGACCCCGGGCCGGGTGTGACCGACCTGCACCTGCCTGACCCACGGGAATCAAACAGGCTCCAGCCCGCGACGTGCATGTATAGACGCGAAACGGCCAGAATGCATGAAGTCTGCTGCGAGGGGACCTTCGATCTGCCGCCGGCATGCTGCGTCGGATCCGGCGGCCTGGAGTTCATCACGCTAATGTCAATGATTGCGGGAATCTCGCCGGGCCTGCCCGCAAGAGATCCTCATCAAAGATGCAAACCCCTGGATCCACCTGGGACTTCCAGCCGGTCACTCTTTGAATCGGTAATCCCTCAAGGACCTCCACAGGCCCGCACCAAAGAAGGCAATGACTGCGACCACGATTACGAGGAGTTTCTTCACCCGTCAACACCCCACCATCCGCTTCGCTGCACCTGACATCCTGCCCATTTTCGCCCAATTTCGCCGTCAAGTCAAGTTCCCAGGCAGAGCAATCGACCCCGTAGCCACGTAGCCGCGCCCCCCATGCCCGGGTCCGCCTTACCGATTGCGCTCGACGAACCTCCAAAATCACCCCCATCCCAGGGGCGGCATGTTGATATTTTCGCCCAAAGCATGTAATCTAATTGGTAGTATCTGGCATACCGTGGGGAGGACGTGTACAGAAGTCGGAGTGTATCCTGATCCTGTGAAAGGAGAAGCACATGGTCCGATTCCTCACGAAAGCGGCGGTCCTCATGACCGCGATGGTCATCCTCATCCCGACCCCTGCGACAGCCTGGGTCAGCCCCGGCGACCCGGGGGTGGGAACCGACACCTGGTACTACGACCTGGAAACTCACTGGTCCCGACCCTACATCCTGACCCTGTGGGACGAGGGCGTAACTAACGGATATCCCTTCCCCATCTTCGAGGACGGCCGATGGCATTTCGGTTTCAACTTCCAACCTGACCTGAACATGACCCGGGGCCAGCTGGCCTACATGATGAGCAAGGTGTTCCGTCTGCCCCTCGACCACAGCACCCCCAGCCCCTGGCCCGACCTACATCCCAACTACAGTCTCTACGGGCGTCCCGCCTACGGCGAAGTGTCGGCTGCGGCCCGTACATGGAGCCTGGCTCCCGAGGGGACTCCCCTGGACCTGATCCGGTCGGTCCGGCGCCTGGACAGCGTGGAGTTCATCCTCGCCGCCCTGGACCTGATCCCCTATTCAGAGCAGCTGAGCGCAGGACAGATCCAGGAGGCCCTGGCCCCCTTCAGCGACCGGGATCAGATCCCCCCGACGTCGCGTCCGACGGTAGCTGCCGCGGTGATCCTGGGCCTGATCATCGGCTACAACGACAACACCCTGCGCATGGAGGCGGAGCTGAGCCGGGCTGAGGCGGCCACCATCCTGTATCGGAGCTGCCTGATGCGGGTCCGACCGAAGTACCCGGTCTTTCATCCCGACGGGGACGGCTACCGGGAAACCCTGCCCATCGACGCCATGGGCCTCAGAAATGGAAACAACCTTCGCTGGCAGCTGTACATCACGGACATGGAGGGACAGCGACAGGCCCACCTGCCTCCAGATCCCGTCTCCGGCGATCCCTCCGGCGTCACCTGGGACGGACGCGGCGATGGGGGGCATCTGCTGCCCGATGGCGAGTACCTCGTCGGGGGCTACGTGGACGACCGCCGCTCCCAGACCTTCCACGCGGTGAGTGTCCCCATCGAGATCGCCCGCAGAGACCTGGAAGCGAGCCTCATCCCCCCGGAGGTGAGACTTGACCACCACTTCGCCCTCACTGCCCGCACGCGGGGCCACGCACTGCAATTGTTGGTTCAGCCCCCTGGCGGCGACGAGATGGGGGCCTTCAAGGTTGGTGAAGAAGACGGGTGGACTCTGTGGCATCTCGACCTCCGGGCGTCTGCTGAGAGAGGGTTGACGCCCGGGGAGCACCTGATCGAGGTGGAGGCAGTGTTCGAAGGCGCGGAGCGCTCCGTCGATCTGATGATCACGGTGACCGAACCTCCCCTTGCGGAAGGTCCTCCTGGTGAGCCAGCCTTTGTCCTGCCGGTTCTGACGAGATAACAACAGACCGGGGCCCAGAACCCGTGGGTCCCGGTCTCTACGAAGCTACCGGTCCTCGCCTACCCAGGTGACCCGCTCTGCAACGTGTGGGCCCATAAAACGGTCAGCCGACTCGGCCACGGACTCAGTAGCAGAAGAGCTAGTCGCTCCCCGACAGACAGGGGTCGTTCCGGTGGATGAGCGTTGGCATACAGGAGCGGCTCCCTGCACGAAACCTTCAGCCCGAAAGAGGCAATCAAACAGAGCGACCATGGTGGGGGGGCCTGAGATAGCCGCACCTTCGGCCATGATCTCCTCAGACGACACTAACATATCTGTCTAACCACAAGGCAATATGCCGAAGATCTATGCTCGGACGATCATCCTCATCCAACTCATTATGCAGATAGACACTGTTTCTTTGAGCCTCCCTGAGTAAAGACAAGCCTCGCTTCTGTCTGACATCAATGTCCAGATTCAGCAGTTCATCTACGGTTCTCTTTAGAAGTGATGCTCTGTGAGCCACAGCCGCAAGGGTGTTTTTATCAGTTTGTCGCCACTCGGGTACATCGTTAGCAGATCTTCCCGACTCGAGAGCTATTCTGAGTGGTTCTGAATCTCGTGTCCAGTCGTTTTCGAGGAGCCACAACAAGTCGCCCTCAGCAAATCGTTCGTTTATGTCTGCTTGGGACAAGAATTCGGCTAGGAAAGCCAGAGAGTACAGGGTCGGAAATTGATATCCAAAGCCATCCTTATCTGACCAATCGGAGAAAGCCAGTCGTCGCTCCTTTCTACTATAACCTGTTCCAAAGCCTGAAGCTCCTGCAGCTATGCACATAAGGCCGAAATCATCTAGGAAATTGACCACAATCCGCAGCCCCTTGCTACTACCCCGCTGACACAATCGCAGAATGCTCTCAATCGAGACGGGGTCACAAAGCCGCAATTCTTCGGACTGTCTGACAAGTACTAGGTATACACCGTTGACGGCTCTTGCCAGCAAGTTATCTAAGATCACGTCACAGAGCGCGTTGTCAAAAATACGTTCTGATGCTGCGATACTGACAAACGAATTGCCCTCAGGAAATACTTCCAATCCTAAATCAATCCAACTCATTTGACAATCCAAATCTCCACGCGCTATGAGGGGGGTAGGAATAATATAGTGGGTTGCCCCTATGGAATGCTGTTGGAAGTCCAGGCAGCTTTCTAACGATCTCTTAATCATCGATTCTTTGTCTGCCACTGTCACGCAGAGGTCCTTTGTTCTCGCTACCTCACCACGATACTTGCCAGGCGACATCTCGTCACTATCGTATGCAGGCGCATTGCTGAGAAACCAAGGGTAAGTAGCCAACCTACTTATTACCGTTGTGTAGATCTCTGAAGGTAACTGTGCCATATACATCTGGGGATCAAAAAGAATGCTTCCGCTCTGTAGCACATCATGCGACGATCTTGAATAGTCCACCAAAACTCGGTCTACGGTCGCGGCCTGCAAGATGAAACCATCTACATGATCCACTACCCGTTGGTACGTACCCCACTGATAGCCCAGGTTCTGAAACAGCATGTCATCTCCCGCCTCCCAAGCGACCAGTAATCTCGTGCGGCATAGGCCGATCCAGAGGGTCGTGTGAGAGCATCTCGGCAATGGTTCTGCGGAGTTCTTCCGAAATGCCCTTTACGGGCTCTACAGGCAAGCAACGCCCATCTATCACTCGCCTTTGTTTCCTCTGGAAGGGGTGAACACCATAGATGCATTCATAAGAAGTGATGCCAAGTGAAAATACATCTGCCTTCACTGTAGCATTGGCACGTCTACTGAACTCTTCTGGAGCGATGTATCCTGGAGTGCCCAAACACCAACCTGTTTCAGTCAGTTTCTCGGCATCAAGATGTTTGGCGTAACCCAGATCAATGAGTATGAATGTGCCATCAGGTTTCTGCATTATATTACCAGGTTTGATATCTCTGTGCCTCTTTCTAATACTCCAAAGATCCGACACAGCGTTACTGACTGCAATCATCATGGACCGGGCTGCGTCGTCTGATAGACACCGGGTTGAGAGCAGATCCTTCAGAGTACACCCCTCAATGAACTCGAATGCTACCCAGATGCACTCGCGCCCTTCCACCGTATCAATCCCATAACAGAAAATCCCTGGAAAACAGTCAGAGCCAAGACTTCGAATCGCATCAACTTCCAAGAGGACACGTTTGACACCAATTTCTGTATCTGTATCATATAGTTTGATGGCCACGGGCATATCTTTGTAAAGGGCCTCATAAACACGTCCCTGGCCACCTTTTCCGAGAACTGATTGCATGGTAAATCCAGGGATTGTCGGCAGCGCCCCATCAATCATCCTTAGCCTCCTTCGCTAGAATATTCCATTTTTCGTTTTTGTCGTTAACGAGATCTCTTAGTATTCTCATCTGTTGGAAGGTCTTCTGATAACCGGAGCACCACTTCTTGGTCGTCCGTCGGGGCTTAACTAGCGTCCTGATCGTTCCTCTTTCCGTTACAGCACACAAGCCCACACTTGAACGCCTGTACTCGTCAAGCGTCTGTCTTTGATCCGGGAGGCTGGCCGAATCCAGGACCACGTAGGAAAAATCGGAAAACATTATGTTGCGTCGTGCTTGATCCAAAGCCTCCCGCCAGTTCCTAAGCTTTAACTCTATGGCGAGAAGTGAAGGCGGCACTGCATCTACCCATTTGGTGCCCTCATATGAGTACCTG
>PXCI01000306.1 GCA_003566675.1 Clostridia bacterium | reverse complement strand
CCCGCCGCACCTGACCCCGTTCAACCATCCAGGCATCGTGGAGAAAGGCATCCAGGTTAAAGCTGCGCGGGGGAACAAATTGCCCCCCGGCGAGACCAATCTCGGAGATGCGGTCCACACGAAAGGTTCTCATCTCATCCCGCAGGCGACAATGAGCCACAACATACCAGGCTCTCCATTTCTGAATGACTGCCAGGGGTTCTATGTGTCTCCGCACCGGTTCATCATACCCTCTGGCCAGGTACCTGATCTGGACCACCTGACGTTCCTGAATAGCCCGCCACAATACTTGGAAAGTGTCGTGATGAGAGGACATGTCTACCATGGGGTGATGCCTGACGCTGATCTCGTCGGCAGCCTCGGCAATTCGCTGACGGACCTGGGGAGGAATGCCTGACCTGATCTTTCTCAGAGCATCTTCAAGGGAATCGCGGTAGGGAATGACTCCTGTCTCTAAAATGCCCTCAACAGTGCAAAGCAGGGCGAGCCCCTCATTCCAAGTCAAGTGCACAGCAGGCAGAAAGGGTTGATCCATCAGGGTATACCCTTCACCGTCGCTTGTGAGGGCCAGGCCCGCGTCCTCGAGGACCTGCCGATCCCGATGGAAGGTTCGCACCGACACGGCCAATTCTCGCGCTATTTCGGCCGCCTTCATCTTCCTGTTACTCGAGACGATCTGCAAAATCTTGAGCAAGCGCCACAGTTTGCTTTCCATGAATCTACCCTCCCGGACCGATCTTGTGAGTGTTGGCAAAGTGGAGTTTGGCCACTCGAAATAAGGATTGCCGACCGTGGGACCGGACAATGGCTTTCCCTGCTGCGACGGTCAAATCACCAGCCCCCTTGGGCAAGACGGTCCCCGTCTCCTCCGAAAGCCTCTTCAGAGCCTGCAGGAACTCTGCCCGGGCGAGAATAGACGCCGCAGCCACCACCGGGTCCCTCTCCGCCTGCTCGACCTGGGTGACCTCGAGATCCGCAGAATCACACAGGTATGAAAGAAGCAGATCATCGCGGGCAAACTTGTCCACCAGCATCTTCAGGGGGGCGGCCCTGTTTCCGAACTGGTCCTTGAGCTGCATGATGCACCGGGCATGGCACCGGGCCAAAAGATCATTCAGGTTCTGACCGCGCCCCTTGAGCGAGGTGTAGATCCGGTTGTATGTTGGAGGATCCAGAACGACCCGCGACCATTGACCGGCAAACTCGGACCGAAGGTATTGGGCAATCTTAAGACTTCTCCCATCGCTGATTCCCTTGGAATCAGCGACCCCCTGCCTGACGGCCTCCCTGGCCTGCTCTGCGGTCATGTATACCGCTGCGACGACCAGGGGACCGAAATAGTCGCCCTTGCCGGTCTCATCACTTCCCCCGTGGGGAAAGGGCAGAAGAGAGGTGGGCGCAGCCTCCTCAAACTGGTCCTCAACACCTGCCTCGCCCAGAATCTCCTTGATCTGCCTGGCGAACGTCCGGTGAAGATCCTCCGCACTGCCCTGCATCTGCAGCTTCCCATTGGTGTACTGCCGGACCACTAGGCGCCCATCCTCCCCGGCGATAACGTATGAATACTCACAGTGCGGATCTTCTCTGGCCTCTACGATGCCATGATGCTGTGCAAACAGATTTCGCACTGAACTCCGGTACTGCGGAGGCAAAAAGATCGTTTCCTCTACCCTTCCGATCGCTACCACCCCGATTCTACAATCACGGTATCAAGCTATGACACCATGGTGTCACACTTCAGGGCAATTCGCCTTCCCTCAGCGCATTCCTTCCCGACAAGGGATCCCATCCGGAACGCACAAGACATGTGATATACTACTTGATAGCACATTCTCGTCGGAAAGGAGGAAGGAAAATGCGCCATGAGAACGAGATCTGCGATGTCTTCCACCCCCACCCCGACCGGATCCGTTCACTCGTAGATTCTCTCCCCGACCTCACTCACCTGGCAGAATTGTTCAAGATCCTGTCAAACACAACACGGGCGGAGATCCTTTACCTGCTCTACCGAGACGAACTCTGCGTCTGCGATATCGCGGAACTGCTGAACAGTAGTGTGTCGAACATATCCCATCACCTCAGGATCCTGCGCACCGCCAGGCTGGTGAAGTACCGTCGCGATGGGCGCCAAGCCTTTTACACCCTGGATGACGATCACGTGGTCCAGCTGTTCCGCGCGGGCCTGGAACACCTGGAACACATCGACGGACCCGGACACCGCATACACTCGGCGGACACGGGGAACACTTGACTTGGTGATTCCCGTGAAACGACTGCTCAAATCCTTGCTCTACTTACTGATTGCATTCCTATTTGCCAGCCCGATCATCCTGCTGAGCGACTCTGTTTCCAATCCCGTGACAAGGCGTGAGAACCTCTCAGCAGCAAACACCGCATACACTTCCCGGGTACAGGGGGAGCACATCACCGACCTTAGCCTGAAGGTAACCGAGATGCGCTTCGCTCCTGAAGATGAGCCCCCCCCTTTCCTCGTTGTTGCCCCCGAGGATGATCCCGTAGCTGGGATTCTGGCATTACGACTGTGTGCACCCACAGTAGGAGGCGGGTTGGTACTTCTGCCGACATCGCCCCCCCTGGGACCTGGCGTGCTTTCTCGAATGCAGGACATGATAGCAGCCGGGGATACCGATTCCCATGTCATAGCCCTCGGGACAATTCACCCAGACATACTCTCCGAGATGGCCACGCACTTCGGTGTGCAGACCCTTGAAGGGAATGCAGAGCAGCTGGCCATCCAGGTGGATGAGTGGATGGTGGCACACAACGGAGTGAGCGAGCGTTACCTGTTCATTCCGGAAGAGGATTTCCGACACGGCCTGGCCCTGGCAAGCTGGCTGGCACTCACGGGTGATCCAGTATTTCCCATAGGGAGGGACGAACTCTCCGAACACCTAAGGGATTACCTGAGCGTTGTTCACGGGCAGGCGAGGGGCCGGCAGAACAACTTCTACCTGATCGCTCCCACATCCCTGGGAACTGCGGCCCTGATGGAGGAACTGAACAACTACGGACAGGTTGTTCGAGTGGCGGGGATCACGCCTGAAGAGACCGCCCTGGCCCTGGCTCAATACTACGATGCTGCAACCCAATTTGGATGGTGGGCCGGAGCCATTCCAGAGGGAAACCGCCACTACCTTCTGGGCAATCCGGATCATCCAGCCGAGCTAATCGCTGCAGCCCCCCTGTTCAGTGAGACCCAGTATGGACCGACCCTACTGACCTCCTCAGAACGACTCACATCGGTGGTGGAGACCTTTCTGTGGACCCTCCGACCCCACTGGATCAACGTTCCCTCGGAGGGGCGCTACAACTTCGCATGGTTGGCGGGAAATTCTGATGTAATCAGTTGGTCGGTGCAAAATCGGGTGGACTTGATCAACCAAACCGTGCCCTATGATAGCCAAGGCTTCGGTGGGCTCGATTCCTCGCTACTCATCTGGCTGACCATCGGATGGATTGGAGCCGTGTGGACGTGGATCCACAGCGTGATGAGACGACCAACCATGGAGCAACACGTGAGGCTGTTCTGGGTGTTGATCACTCTGGTACTCGGACCGCTGGGACTGCTGTCCTACTATCTGGCCACTCGTGGAGAAAAACCCCCCGTGGCAATCAAAGAAATGCTGTCCCCTCCCACCGAAGCTCTCTCGGCAACCGCCGCCACAGTGTCCCTGGCTACCAGCATAATTCTTATCACCGGGTTCATGTATGTCCTATTTCGTCGGCCCCTGTTTCTGATCGACGGCTCCCTTTTCTTCCTGGGGAACCCGGTCGTCCGGAGTCTAATTGTGGGTTCGCTGCTGGCCCTCGCAGCTGCCCTGTTTCTCGTGGAACCCGTGCTCTATGCAACCGGTGGAGAAACCCACGGCAAGCTTCTGACAGATACCTGGAAAGGCCCGGTGATTGCCCTCACGATCACCGCTGTGCTGTTTTCACTGATCGTCTGGTGGCTGCGAACTCATTATCTCAGCATACCGCCCCGCGAGACCCAGATCCTCTGGTGGGGCACCGCCGCCCTGGCCGCTGCGGTCACTGCTCTCATCACCTACCCCATCAACTACTGGATCGTGTCGCAGAATATCAAGAAAGGTGTGTTGGGGTGAACCCTGTGAACTACCGCCATAGCCAGAGACGGGTTCGACTCGCCCTTTATGGCCTAATCCTACTTCTGATAACGACTGCAGTGGGTGGTGCGCTAATCCCCTCACCTTTGTATCCAGAGACGTCGGCAGACCCAGCCCCAACCAATGCGATCGGCGCGCTGACCACGCAACTTGGGGGACCAGATCTCCTTGCAACGGGAGTCTCCATCTCCCGGGCCGTCTATCCCGGAGCAGCCCGAGCACGTGCTGTCATTCTAGTCCCAGAAGATGACTGGAGAGCAGGCCTTGTTGCGGCAGCACTGACCGGCCCACCTGTGACTGGGCCTATCCTACCCATGCCCGCAGGACCCATGCCTCCAGAAGCCGTGGAGGAGATCGAGCGCCTCAACCCAAGGGGAATCAGTGGGGATGGGGGCATCCAGGTTCTCGCCGTTGGCGCTGTTGATGAGAAGGTGCTAAATCAGATTATCCAGATGGGACTTCGTTACCGGACGATCGACGGTGCTACGCCCGCAGAGCTGGCCGCACGTGCCGACCATTACCGGGCAATCCTGACAGGAAATCACCCGGACCAGGTACTGCTCGTACCCGTTGACTTCCCCGAGTACGCAATGATAGCGGCTTCGTGGGCTGCCCAGAGCGGCCACCCGATCTTATTCGTCGAAGGTGCGACCCTACCTCTAGCCACACGAAGAGCCCTGGATCTTCGCCCGGCAGAAGCATTCATGTACGTATTTGCTCCAGAAAGGATCCTACCGCGCGATGTGGCTGAAGAGATGGTCTTCTTCGGACATGTACAGCGTATCCCGGGCGACGATCCCTTCGAGATGGCCACTGCCTTCGCCCGGTACACCGATCGTGGAACGGTTCTTCCCTGGTGGTTCGGAGCCACTCCCAGGATCTTTGGCTGGGGGGTATCCGGAGCAGGCCATAATTTCATCTTTGTCAATATTGATGAACCAATGCACGCAGTGATAGCTTCAGGCCTCTCCAGCCGCGGTACCCACGGTCCGCTGCTGTGGATCGAGGAAGATCACGTGCCCGAATCCACAACCGAATTCCTCGCCACCACACGCCCAGCCGGAGGACCTCGACCCGACCCTCTGATGAACCGAGGTTGGTTGATCGGCAACGAGAACAGCGTTACACTGACGACCCGTCATCAGATCCACAGAAACCTGAGGGCCATCCGACCAAAGGAGGCACTGATCGACGATGAGTAAGATGGTATCGTCCTTTGCCCGAAGAAAGGATGCCGTCCTGGCACTCGGAGACGTTGAGCTGTACAAATTCGGAACAGGCCAGGTAATCCCCCTCGATGCAAGAGAAGCTGAACAAGTCGTGAGTGCCAACCTGTTCCTTGATCACAAAGAAGCGTCCCGCATCGCTGTTGGAGCCCTGGTCGGGTTGATCCTCGGAGCACTGTTGATGTATTCGCACCGCGTCGGCCTGCTGAGTTTCCCGTTGTTGTCACCGGCCTTCGCAGGAGGGTCCTACCCTGCATACTTCGCTGGAGCCGGTATTGGAGCAACCGTGGGGGCCTTTTTCTGCGGCCTGTACGTGATCAGCAGGCCCCGGAATCTCCTGGGGCCAGATCCCACTCTTCTGACCGTATTCGCGCCCAGGTACCAATTGAAAAAGATCAAAAAGACCGTCGAGCAATACGGAGGTAAGGTGATATGAGCCTCAGTCCCGCCACAATGATAGCGCTCGCTGCCGGGTGATGATAGCCACTGTGGTGCTTGCTGTAGCATTTATGTGTCAGGGGGACCACCTGAAACCTGAGACCGGACGTGGATCGCCTACATTGTTGCGTCGTGCTGCCCTGTTCCTGGTCCGGAGACATACTTATTTCAACGTCCTGTTCATCGTGCGACCACGAGCACAACTGCGAGGGCAGATCCGAGCAATTGTGACGTTTTCCGTATGTCTCCATAAATCTTCAGTCACTCCCTCCATATGTTATATCTCGCACTCACTCCCTCCAGTGAGAGGGGAATTTGCGCCAACTTCTTTCTGCCCGGTATTATGTGGTATAAATATTGAGGGAGCAGCAATCTGTGACTCTATGCTCTTCTCCAAACTGCAGGTGGAAGGTGATTATTGTGACGAAAAGACGCGTCTTTAGTGGCATGCGTCCCACAGGCCGGATGCATGTGGGTAACTACCTGGGAGCAGTAAGAAACTGGGTGCAAATGCAAGACACGTACCAGTGTATATATGCTGTTGTAGATTATCACGCCATGACGACACCCTATGAACCGGACCAGCTTAATCAGGAGACGGACGAGATGCTGGTGGATCTTCTCGCCTCGGGGATTGATCCCGAAAAGTGCACACTGATCGTTCAGTCTCAGGTCCCCCAACACTCCGAGCTTGCGTGGATCCTCGGCACGATTACCCCCCTGGGATGGCTGGAGCGGGTGCCAACCTTCAAAGAGAAGTCCGATATGCACCCCGACTATCTGAACCTCGGACTTCTGTCATATCCGGTGTTACAGGCCGCCGACATCATACTCTACAAGGCGGAGGCTGTGCCAGTAGGTGAGGACCAGCGGCCCCATGTTGAACTGACCCGGGAAATCGTCAGGCGGTTCAACCATATGTTTGGCGATACCTTCCCTGAACCCCAGGTAATCACGAAGAAAGAAACGGCTCGTATTGCAAGTCTGACGGAGCCTGGCAAGAAAATGAGTAAAAGCCTCGGACCGTCCAGCTACATAGCGATAGGTGACAGCCCGGAGCAAATTCGCGAGAAAATCATGAAGGCCGTGACAGACACCGGTCCCTCATCAGGTGATGAAATGAGCCCCGGTGTAGCCAGCCTGTTTTTGCTCCTACGCTCCTTCGGAGCCGAGGAGCAGTACCAAGCCTTCGCCGATGAATATCGGGCGCAGACCATCCGCTACGTGGACCTGAAGGAGACCACCGCAGATGTCGTGGCACAGGGTCTACAACCGATCAGGGAGAAGAAGCAAGAAATACAGAACAATAAACGGATGCTGGAAGATGCCCTCGCACAGGGCAGGGAAACGGCCACGGCCCTGGCCGCAGAAACCATGTCTGAGGTCAGAAACAGGATCGGACTCTACAATCCGCGGATGTGACACTTCTGCCGAGTCGCCCGGTCCCATCCGCCTGGGCCGGTTGCGATTCGGCGCACTGCGTGGCCCCATGCAGCCCGGTCCTGAGCATTCAGTAGAAAGGTATAGATTGGTTAAGCACTCATCTCAGGTCAACCCGGTAATCTCAGCAATCTCCCTGACCGCCTTGAGAACGTACTCCCCCTCTTCTTCCGTGTTGAAATACCCCGGGCTCAATCTCACTGTGCCTTCTGGAAAGGTACCCAGGCACCTGTGAGCACCTGGGGCGCAGTGTAGACCAGTGCGGCACAGTATGCCATAAGTTTCCTCCAGTGCAAAACCCAGAGCGCCGCAATCTACCCCCTCCAGGATAAAGGACACAACGGCTACTCCTCGTTCTGAGTCTTCAGGGCCGTGGACGACAGCACATGGGATCTCTCTCAGGCCGTCCCGGAGCATCCCAGCCAGCCTGACTTCGTGCTCCCTGATCCTTGTGAGACCCTCTTCCTCGATGAACTCTAGCCCTGCCTGTAAACCGGCTATTGCTGGAACGTTCATTGTACCGGCCTCGAGCAAATCCGGCATGATTTTCGGTTGCAGAACTTCGTGGGAACGGCTACCCGTCCCGCCCTCTCTCCATGGCCTCAGATTGATCCCGCTGCGAACGTAAAGCCCGCCTACCCCCTGGGGACCCAGGAGTCCCTTGTGGCCGGTGAACACCAGCAAGTCCACCCCCATCTTCTCGACATCGATGGGATAGACACCCGCAGTCTGAGCCGCATCAAGCATAACCAGCGCCCCCGCCTTCCGGGCAACGGACGAGATTCGTTCTATAGGAAACAGCGTTCCAGACACATTGGAGGCGTGGGTGCACACAACCAAACGGGTGTTGTGCTGAAACAATCCTGGCAGGCCCACGAGGTCTAATGTCCCGTCTCTATGGCAGCCGATCTCAGACAGAGAAATCAACCCCCTGTGTGCCAGGGCGTGAAGGGGCCTGGACACGGAGTTGTGCTCATAGGGCGTCGTCAGCACATGATCGCCTTTGTTGAGCAGCCCCTTCATGGCCATATTCAGAGCATCCGTAGCACTGAAAGCAAAAACACACAGAGAGGGATCCTCCCCGCCAAAGAAGTGCGTCAGTCTCTCCCGGGCGTTGTAGACGATACGGTCGGCAGCACGGCTGCCAAAATGATCCGATCTTCCAGGACTGCCGACAGAACGAAGGACCGCATCTGTGGTTTGGTAGACCTTCTCCGGCTTTGGCCAGCTGGTGGCGGCATTATCAAGATACAGTACACCATCATTTCTCAATTCAAAAACCCTTCCCACATTGCCTGGTGCGGCAGCGCTGATTTAGCCTGCCTCTTCGCATTCCGGGGTTTCTGACTGAAGCGACAGAGGACCTAATAACTGTCTTCCATCCAGTTCATACTGACCCTCCAGGGGAACAGAAGCCTCCTCCAGAAGCTGCAACACAGCCCCGGCGTCTTCAGGAAGGCAGCACAATGCTGTCCCACAGCTGGAGCTGATCATCCGCGGCACAGGAAGCATTCGGACCCGCCAAGGGCTGTCTTCCAAAAGCATCTCTGTCATGATGGCAAAATGTATGCTGGGGAAGGTGAAGTAGATTCTCTTTGCCATTGAGCATCCCTTCTTTCTTGTATGATCTTCTCACTACCGGGGCAAAACCCTAAAGTGGGACTCGTCTCCTCCAATAGCATTATACGGGGGACACCCCTGCAGACGAAAGACGTTGCCTATGACCCGCAGGATCATCAGGCAGGGCAAAGTCGATCGTGATAGACGGTGCACCCTTAACAAATCTGCCCATTTGCTGTTAGATTAATATCAGTAAGGTACATAGTCGCGTCATGCCAGAAGTAGCCATGCCGTGTCTTGCGACGGAATGACCATAAAGTCATACGGTGGCACAAGACCGGAGGAAGGGTGATCAACACGTGACGTCAATCGTGGATGCCAGGGGCCACCAGTGTCCCCTGTCCCTGACACAGAAGGCCCTGAACACCGATGATGAGGGGGACCTCCAGATCATCGTGGGCAATCTAGACGCCATGGACAAGGTCTGCAATCTAGCCAGGAACCGCTCCTGCCATGCAGATGTGACAATGGACTCTGATGACTACTACATCACCATTACCCGGGAGGAACCCGGATGCACAGGATCACCCCGCGGCTCCATGGTGATCTTATTCGAAAACGATAGCATGGGACCCGATGTTGAACTGGGAAGGATTCTGATCAGAAACTATATTCACACGCTTGTGCATTCCGAGCACCTGCCCCATGCCATGATCTTTCTGAACAGAGGTGTGTTTCTGACCTCAGAAGGCTCTGACGTGCTGGATGATCTGTCATGGCTCGACGACCGGGGTACCGAGATTCTCTCCTGTGGAACCTGCCTTGATTATTTCCATTTAAAGAATGATCTGAGAGTCGGGCAGGCCACCAATATGTACACTATCTCGGAGACCCTCGCCCAGGCGGACAAGACACTCACCGTGTGATTTACTCGAACAGACAGGCGAAACCCCTGCCTGACGCCCCATGGCTCTGGTCACTGTCGTCACACTGACAGTGACCGTGATATTCGAAGTAGAACTGCAGGGATGCGATGCTGGTCTCAATACGTTCAGACGACCAATTCTCGGATGGGAGCAACATTCTCTGCGGAAAAAGATTGATCAAGATACGCATTATCTCCTGAGGCTATCGATGACGCATGTCGTTGAACAGTGCAACAGCGCATGGGACCATCACATCACCTTAGCAAGGGTCTGTGACCTCAATGATCATTGATTCAGTTTCGGTCTTGCTCCAACCAATTCGTCAGAATCTGAACGGTCTCTGCTCGGGCCCACGATGAGTCATACTGGGCCCGAGCGCAGATTCGTTCTTACTCGTCGCGGTCAGAGAGTTCTATATCCATCTGTCCGTATGATAGCGTGACTCCATACTGACCGTGTGGTCGGATGCCGTCCACCCAATGCCTCGTCGCGATGTACGCATTCTGTTGAACAAGGGGAATCCAGAGGGCATTCTCGGCGACGATCCTCTGCAACTCCTTGGCATACGGGAAGGCGGCTTCGAGATTCGGAGCTGCCCGTCCAGCGTCGATGATCTGATCCGTGTTCATCACTCCAGGACACACGGTTAGATGCCAGCATACCCCGCGTGTGGAAGTAGCAACCAGCAGTCTCCAGAGTTAATGCCACAGGGGTCTACATGCGCTACATCGGTTTCAAGGTCGTCAGACCTCCTGGTCGCTTATACTGCAGTTATACTTGAAAACGCCAAGGCCAATTCCGAAATCCATATTTCTCATCGACGATCTACCGAGGACAGTCCCTTGGACTCCGAGGCTACTAGCCCAGATCCATGTGTCCGGGCGGACTGTCATCATCCGGCATTGTCCTAAGGAGATCCCATGTTCGGAGAGACATCGGTCAGTTTCAAGTCCTGAGGTCCGGTTCAGAGCGACAGGCTTCAACTCCGCCAATCACTTCGCAGCAGAGATTGCCAGACAGAACAGGCCATCGAGGGGCGGACCCTTCCTTGGTGTCAACGGCCATCTGCGCTTCCCCATTGGAGGCCTACTCACAACCACCCGACTGTCTCAAGGCGTAATCCGCCAGGACACACTGCAAAAAGAACTCGACGTTGAGTGGACGGTCATCTCTGGAAGAGTTCCAGGGCGAGCAAACACGTAAGGTGGGTGCGGGACACCTAATCTGGTGGAAACTGAAAGCCGTGAGGTTAACTGGGCGTAGAGGGAGACTCCCCCCTCCACGCCCACTATCTGCAGACCCGACTCCGTGTGGGAACCTCGTAAACGCAGATGAAGCCAAAGATCGGGCACCGAGGTCAAAGCAAGGAGGCCCAACGCACAAAGCCGGCTCGGTCCGAAAGTCTCATCCACAACCTGTCGACTTGTACCGAATCAGTCCTGTCCCGCTTCCACTTCCAACAGATACTGTTCCAGTTTTCTCTTGACACGTTGGAGTGCATTGTCAACGGACTTGACGTGGCGACCTATTTCTCGAGCAATCTCCTGGTAGGAACGACCATCAAGGTATGCCATGAGGACCTGCCACTCCAGATCACTCAACATCTCCCCCATCCTCTTCTCTATCTGGTCAAACTCTTCCCGGGAGATGATGAGCTGTTCAGGGTCCGAAACCATACTGCCAGCGAGAACATCCATCAGGGTGCGGTCGGACTCCTCATCATAAATCGGCTTGTTAAGAGAGACATAAGAGTTGAGTGGAATGTGCTTCTGCCGGGTTGCGGTTTTGATGGCTGTAATGATCTGCCGCTGGATACACAGTTCGGCAAATACTTTAAAGGAAGATAGTTTATCAGACCGAAAATCGCGAACAGCCTTGTAAAGACCGATCATGCCTTCCTGGATGATGTCCTCCCGGTCAGCACCCACCAAAAAGTAGCTCCGCGCCTTGGCCCTGACAAAATTTCTGTACTTGAGCATCAAAAACTCGAGGGCTCTGTTGCTTCCCGCTCGAGCCACTTCAACTAAGTCCTCGTCAACCATTGCCTCATATTCCGAAGGATAAAACTCGGGATGAGGGTAAATGCTCACAAATATCGTCCTCCACTCCCAGGGCAATGATGAACCTCATAGCATCGAAGAACTCAAACTAAACTATGATAGCATGTCCCATTATATGCAGAAACGATCCTTCTGAAACCGACCCAAAACGGGAAACAACAGTAAAAACACAAACATTAAGATTGTATAAACTATTAGCACACTGCAAATTATATAGACTAATCGGTCTTCAGGTCAACCGCCCGCCCTGCGACGTACCACCTCGTACATCAAAACCGCTCCTGCAACGGAAGCATTGAGAGAACCGATCCTGCCCAGAGAGGGCAGCGCCACCCGCTGATCGCAGGTCTCCGACAGCAGCCGTCCCAGTCCACGCCCTTCATTACCCACACATACAGCAATCGCGCCGCTGAGTTTTACCTCGTAGACGGGTATCCCCCCGGCATCTGCTCCAAAGAACCACACGTGCTCCTCCTTGAGCCTTTTTGCCGTGCGGACAAGGTTAGTCACCCTGGCCACTTTCATGTACTCTGTGGCCCCAGCAGAGGCCTTCACGACTGCAGGAGTGACTGGGGTGGCCCGCCGCTCCGGGATGATCACCCCGTGAACCCCGGCCTCCTCAGCCGTTCTTATGAGCGAACCCAGGTTATGGGGATCTTGAATATGGTCGGCGAACAAGATAAAGGGATCCTCATGGCGACCCTTTGCAGCCTGAAGTATGGCCTCAACTGTACTGTACGGATAGGGTTCGCATCTTGCCATGACTCCCTGATGAACCGATCCTGAAGATCTGTTGTCGATAACTTCCCGGGGCACCCTTGACACCTGTACTCCCTCAGATCTCGCCATCTGCTCCAGGCTTTCAATGTCAGGTCCGCCGATGCCCTCGGCGAGGGTGAGCTCATGGATCCGCCGCTGCCCGGCACGGAACACTTCCCGCACGGGATTTCTACCCTCAATCCACTCCACGAGCACCTTCCTTTCAGGTCTCTTCCGTCTCTTTCCTTTCAGGTGCCGCCCGGAAGGAGCCGGGCTCCCTAGTTATCTGATCGATGAGTCCGCAGCTGTGGGCCCCTTCCCAGCACAAGCCTCGGGCGCGACAAGGTGGCCCCGCAATCGCAAACAGGTTGGGGGCCAGTTCCCGCAATTCGCTCAGCACGGTGTCGGCCAGACGCCTTATCTCCCACTGGGCGCGAGTACACATGCGCACCTCAAACCACTCCAGCCAGGCCCTGGCGTTCTTGGACATGATGATGCTGCTCGCAACGGCCTGCGGAAGAACGAAACGGGCATCTTCCCCAGGCACTCCCGCAGCACACAGGGCTTCATAAAGCTTTCGAGAATCAGCCAGGTGGCGGCGAAACTGCTCTCGCAGGTCCGGGTCTCCATCAATCGATGGCGGAGTGACAAACTCAAAACCTCGCTGGTCGATATAGCGTTGTGACTGCTGTGAGTAGCTTGCAATTCGAGATCGGACCAGCTGATGGGAGGATACGCGACTCAATCCCTCGATTCCAACCGTGAAGGATGCATGTTCAAAGGGCGACAGATGACCTCTCTCCCGCAACATCCGGATCATCCACCTGACCTCACGGTCCTCCATACCAGTGCCGATATCATCTATACCTCTGGGCGAGTAGCACAGCCGTGCGGCAACAGCAACGGTCCGGTCCGGTTCACGAGTGTAGTCAATAACCTCTACCTTCACCTCAGCGATCTCCCCTCTTGATGCGTGTACCCTCAGAGGTATCCTCCAGCTGCAAACCCAGGTCGGCCAGCTGGTCACGAATGAGATCCGACATGTCCCAGAGTTTCTTCTCTCGTGCCTGCTCGCGAACTGCAATTAGAATGTCCAGCAGAGCTTCATCCAGATCCCTGTCCACTGGCGAGTCCACTCCTCCCGATCTTGGCATCAGAGACTCGATCCCCTCTCGGGGCCATATGCCCAGAATTCCCGCACATACCTCAACCTGGTCAGCAAGGTCATCCAGAACGCCGAAAAGTGGAGCACTGAGCACAAAGTCCGGGGCATTGATGACAGCATTGACCGATCGGACAGCCTCAAATATGGCAGCCATCGCCCGCGGCGTGTTGAAATCATCATCCATGGCAGCACAGAAATCTCGCTGCAGGTTCTCCCCGGCCTCCTGCAGGAGGCCGGCCTCTTGGTCAGCAAGAATTACGTCACTTTTGGGCTCACGTCGGAGCATCTGCCTCAACGCTGAGAGAGAGTTAACGAGGCGATGCCAGGCCCTGTCCGCCTCTTTCAGTCTTTTTTCGCTGTAGGTCAGGGGCTTCGAATAGTGGGCGCTGAGCAAGAACTGCCGAACGACTTCCGGGCGAAACGCCTCGAGGATCTCACCGGCGGTGACAAAATTGCCCAGGGATTTGGACATCTTGCCATCCTCACCGGTCACCATACCATGATGAATCCAGTACCTCGCAAAATCGCCACAGAAGGCTTCACTCTGGGCCCTTTCGTTCTCATGATGGGGAAAGACCAGATCGGTTCCGCCTCCGTGCATATCGAACCCAGATCCCAGGTACTTGACGGCCATAGCGGAACACTCTATATGCCACCCAGGACGCCCCGGCCCCCAGGGACTGTTCCAACTGTCCATACCCTCATGGGCACTCTTCCACAATGCAAAATCGGCGGGGTGCTTCTTCCTCTGATCCACTTCAATTCGGGCACCGGCCATCAGATCATCGAGGCATTGGCCCGACAATCTACCGTAGGCAGGAAACGTGGTGACGCTGAAATAGACGTCGCCTTCCACCTCGTAGGCATGACCCTTCTGCTGCAATTCGACGATCATCTGTATGATCTCATCCATGTGATCGGATACCCACGGATACTCATCGACAGGACGGACACCCAGAGCCTCCATGATGTCATCATACTCACGGTGGTATCTCTCGGCCAAGGCACGTTCGCTGATTCCCTCGAGGGCAGCCCGCGCAGCCACCTTTTCATTGACGTCTGTCACGTTCTGTACGGCACGAACATCCAATCCCCGGTAGCGTAGGTACCTTATTACCGTGTCCCAGAACACCGAGGGACGTGCATGACCCAGATGGGTACTACTGTACGGAGTGACACCGCAGATGTATATGCTGACCCGTCCAGGATCGCGCGTCTCGAACCGCTCTTTGCGCCCCGAAAGAGTATTGAACACCCTGAGACTCATATGCATCACCTCCAAGATTAAACAACTTGATTATACCATACAGAATAAGACGAAGACCTGGCAAATCTCATGATCTTCACGCCAAGAGGGCGAGCAGACCCCTCACTTATGTCCAAATCAGGGGACTGTCGCCCTCGCCCTGGTCCTCTCTAATGGCCTTCTACTCCAGTGTTGACACGTCACTCAGGATTGCTACCTGCACACTGTCAACACCATGAGGAAGCAGACCGAGTCGGCTGGCCGCTTCCCTGGATAAATCCAGATCTCGCCCTGGGATGTGGGGCCCCCGATCGTTGATCGTAACCGTGACGGTCCTCCCCGTTGGTGGGTAGGTCACCTGCAACACGGTGCCGAAGGGCAGAGATGGGTGCGCCGCCGTCAGCTGGGTAGGATCGAAGATCTCTCCACTTGCCGTGCGCAGACCGGCAAACTTGTCTCCGTACCATGAGGCGACCATGGAGATCCAACGCTTCGTGTGTTCATACTGCAACCGAGGTAGTCCAAAAGCTTCTCTCAGGTTGTCGGACCAGACCCGCGCCAGGCCTGAAGTTGATGTGCGATTGGCATTGGCAGTTTGGGGATCTATCGTGATCACCACGGCGCTCCCGGCCCCGACCACGTCGTAATTACCTTTTCGGGAAGGTCTTAGGCTCTGCAAGATCTTTTGATCCTCGCTAAGAGCACGAAGACGGTTCAACACGATGGCCCCCCTTTCTGCGGGAGTCCAACCGCCCATCGTTGACCGGATCCGGATAACCACCTCGCCATTAACCGATATTTCCGCAACTTCATCACCGTCGTGATCGGCAATATTCATGTCAAAACGATCGTCTTCAGAGGCAAGCATATCACTCGTCGTACCTGATGTGGCTTCTACACCTGCGGCTCCCGTCAGGGTCGCGAACAGAACCACGCTCACAACCACTACGACCCCAGAACGGCATCGGCTGAAAACCGCACGAGACATAGTCAAAACTCCTCTCGTTGGCGGATATTGCAGCTTACCGTTCCTTAATCTTCTCAATTTACCACTTATTATGCACCCGTAACCGTACTTACTGCCAGGGCAGCGATCCCCTCTCCCCGCCCCACAGCATCCATCATCTCGTTAGTCTTGGCCTTAATGGAGATACACTTCTCATCGACTCCGATCAAGGACGCCACACTGGTTCTCATACCGGCAATAAACGGAGCTAGTCGGGGCTGCTCCGCCACGACCGTTACGTCGATGTGGCCCACAGCGCACCCGAGTTCAGTTAGCATCTGCACAACACTCCGCAGCAGGAGTCGACTGTCTACTCCCTTCCATTTCTCGTCCCCGGGAGGAAAATGCGTCCCAATGTCACCAAGGGAGCAAGCACCAAGCAGGGCGTCGCAGATGGCATGCAGTACAACGTCCCCGTCAGAATGCCCGACCAGGCCTGCCGAGTTCGGGATCCTGATTCCGGCGAGGATCAGGGATCTCCCGACCGCCAGTCGATGACTGTCATACCCCAATCCCACTCGATGCTGCGCAACCCCCCGGCCCACCAGAGCCTGGGCCAGAGCGTAATCCCCCCATGTCGTAATTTTGAAATTTCTCTCATCACCTGGCACAGTGAACACCGGATGTCCCGATGCCTCCACGATAGAGGCATCATCCGTAAAATCGGCTTTCTCCTTCGCCAAGATCAAGGAACGGTAAACCTCTACTAGTAAACTATGCGAAAAGACCTGCGGAGTTTGCACGCTTCGCAAAACATCTCTGCTGATTGTGCGCTCAACCCGTTCCAGGGAGGCATCATCATCTTCGGCGTGGTAAACCCTTTTGATCGTATCGGCCAGGGGTTGGGCTGGAACAGCAGCTCCATGCTCATAGGCAGCGTCAAACACCCGGTGAATGAGATCTACACTTACCAGTGGGCGAGCCACATCATGGATGGCTACCAGGCCACTCGGATCTCCCGAGAGGGCACACAGCCCATTGAGGACTGATTCCACCCTGCTGTCTCCTCCCGCAACCACCTGGGGAAGCGGCCTGAAGCTGCAGCTGAGCTCCCGAATCACAGGATGGAGTTCCTCTCTCGCAACAATGACGATCTCAGTAGCCCTCCGACATGCCTCCACTCGCTCCAGGCAATGCACAAGAAGTGGCCGATCGCCCACGGGAAGCAGCGCCTTGTCAATCCCACCCATGCGCACTCCCCGTCCGGCGGCGGCCAGAATGACGGAAACACTCATCTGCTCACTACCTCTTTCTTCACGGTGCAGCATTGGCCAGATCATGCGGTCGGGCAAAAATCATCCTGCCGGCCGATGTCTGCAATACACTGGTCACAGCAACCGAGATCTCCTCACCAATGTGGGATCTGCCGTGATCGACCACGACCATCGTGCCATCGTCGAGATACCCCACGCCCTGTCCTGGCTCCTTGCCCTCCTTTATCAGGCGTATAGCCATCTCCTCACCTGGAATGACCATGGGTTTCAAAGCGTTTGCCAAGTCGTTAATGTTGAGCACGCTAACCCCCTGCAGCACGGCAACCTTGTTCAGATTGTAGTCATTGGTGACAATCTTGCCCCCCAGATCCCGCGCCACCTGCAACAGCTGCGCATCAACTTCGCTGTCGATGAGTTTCTCGGGCCGGTGGATGACGACCTCGACATCCAGATCCTTCTGAATGGCATTGAGGATATCCAGACCCCGTCGGCCCCGGCTTCGCCGGATGGCATCCGATGAATCAGCTATATGCTGAACCTCCTCAAGGACAAACTGAGGAATCACAAGCGGACCATCGAGAAAGCCTGAACGGCAAACATCCGCAATGCGACCGTCAATGATGGTACTGCTGTCGAGGACTTTCGGAACCCCGGTGAAGGATTCGGAGGCATCGTCATCATCAGAGCTACGGGCATTGAAGATATCGGCACTGGAGCGAACCGCCTTGCCCCAGGAGACCAGATCAGGCTTTTTGTTCACGGCCACGATCCACCCCAAGTATCCAAATATGATCGCAGCGGCCGTCGCTACAATACCGCCAATCACAGGTACCCCGGAGAACGCGGCTCCTAGTAAATTCGCAATTATGAGGCCAAATATGAGTCCAACCACACCAACCAGTATGTCGCTCAGCGGCACATTCGCCAGACGTCTTTCCATCCATCGCCCCATGGCCATAATCGCCCTGACAATCCCGGGGGCGACCACCGACACCACCAAGGATCCGAAGACCCCTGCCAGAATCACTGCAAAGATGGCCTGGGGAAGGTTAAGCACAATGCCGAGTATCTCCTCTGTCGAGCCCAAACCGAAAAAGCCTGTAGATACACCTATAATAAAGCCCATGATGGCGAGCCACATGCGAATGTGAGCTGGGACAATAAAGCAGGGAGCACTCTGCGTCTGAACGATGTCATCAACTTCATTCATTTAAGTCCACCTCCAAACTCAATGTCATGACAGGATTTATTATACCCAGAGGATGGCAATTGGTATTCATTCCAGTCGGAGAGCCATTTTACAAAGGTCATTAGCTAAACACTACCATCATGAAAACGCAATGTCCGATGTTCACGACCGATACAGACAAAATATACCACATACCTCCCAGCATT